>CAZZIF010000012.1:11499-24790 GCA_964654025.1 uncultured bacterium | reverse complement strand
TACTACGGCGCCCTGCGTCTGGCGATTCTAGAGAATGGCCTGCCTGTCACCGACGAACGCGATGTCCTCTTGAGCGAACGGCTTCGTGAGCTGGAAGCGGCGCTGGATGACGCCGACGGCGCCCCGTGGCGCCCGATGCTTCTGCCGGTCCACGAGTAGCCTTGCCTACCCCACCGCGCCCCGGCGCTTGGCTGCATAGGAGACGGCGCCCCCTATCGCGGGGGCGTGGGATTTCGCTTCCGCGATCGGGGCGCCGTCTCGTTCACGCCGCCAGTCTGTCCCGTTTGGACGGAGACCTGCCTCCGATTTCGTGGAATAAGCCTTTCCCAGGCGATGTAGGTCAGATGGTTTCGGACCGAGTCGCGGGGTCACACAAGCGGGTGCTGGCCACGCTGTGCGAAAGGAGATTGCCATGAGATGCCTTCGTGACCACGAGCAGCGCGTCGTTGCCCAGCACGCCATCCCGGCCACCCGGACGTTCGCCGGGCCGTTCGCCCGATGGTTCACCCGGTCGGCTGTACGGCGCGCTCGATGCCCGGTCTTTGCGTTGCGTGCCCCTGTGCGTGCCCCTGTGCGTGTCCCCGCGCTGGTCCCCGTGCTTGTCACTTTGATTGTCCTGGGGGCGAGCCTGGTTGCCGTTCCCGCGCGGGCCGATGGGTTTGTGATCGTCCACCCCCAGCCCGATGTGCCTGATCCCGAGCAGCTGGCGGTGCGCTATCACGACGTTGAGATCGAGATCCATGACCAGGTGGCCCAAGTGCACATCGATCAGGTCTTCCGCAATCTCAACCCGCGGGAGGTCGAGGGGGAGTACATCTTCCCCGTACCCGACGGGGCCGCGGTCAGTGATTTCGTTCTCTGGGTGGAAGGCCAGCCCATCCACGCCGAGGCCATGGACGCCCAGCAGGCGCGGCGTCTCTACGAGGACATCGTTCGCCGGCAGAAGGACCCCGCCCTGCTCGAGTATGCCGGACGCGAGCTGTACCGGGCGCGCATCTACCCGTTCCCCGCGCACGGCGAACGCCGCGTGGAGCTGCGCTACGACCAGCTGATCACGCGCGAAGCGGGTCTTTGCAAGCTCGTCTATCCGCTCTCGACCGAGAAGTTCTCCTCGCGGCCGCTCGAGAGCGCCACGGTGACGATCGACCTGAGGACCGATCGCCCCGTTCGCAACGCCTACTGCCCCAGCCATGCGGTCGACGTGGAATACTTGGGCAGCCGGCATGTTCGGGTGAGCTGGGAGGCCACGGGCACGAGGCCGGATCGCGATCTGGTCTTCTACTACTCCCTCGCTGAGGAGGCCTTCGATCTGCGTCTCGTGCCCTACCGGCCCCACCTGGGAGAGGACGGGTACTTCATGTTGCTGGCATCGATGGGCGGCGACGACCGCGTGCCGGTCCAGCCCAAGGATGTGGTCTTCGTGGTCGACCGGTCGGGGTCGATGGAGGGGCAGAAGATCGAGCAGGCGCGCGAAGCCTTGCTCTACTGCCTGCGTCATCTCGGCCCCGAGGATCGCTTCAATGTCGTCTCCTTCAGCGGGTCGGTGGAGAGCTTCGCTCGCGATCTGGTGCCGGCCCGCCGCAGCGAGATCGAGCGGGCATTGATGTTCACCCACAGCCTCCGCGCGGCCGGCGGCACCAACATCAGCGGGGCGCTCGAGGAAGCCCTGGCCGGCAGCTACTCGCGGGGTCGGCCGGGATTCCTCGTGTTCTTGACCGACGGACTGCCGACGCGCGGCGAACGCGATCCGGTCGAGATCTTGCGCCGGGTCGCCGAGCTCAACGGGAATCCATGGCGGGACCGTGTTGGTCGGGGGGGCGACCGCCCGGGGTGGCATCAGCGGACGGCCGGCCGCGTGCGGATCTTTCCTTTTGGGGTCGGCTACGACGTCGGCGCCACCTTCTTGAGCCAGCTGGCCGACGAGAACGGGGGCGCTCCCACCTACGTGCGGCCGTCCGAAGATCTGAAGCACGTTGTACAAGGGTTCTACGATCAAGTGGCCCGTCCGGTGATGACCGGCATCCAGATCGAACTCATAGGCGCCCGACTGCTCGATCCGCAGCCAAGCACGTTGCCCGACATCTTCCGTGGCCGCCAGCTCGTGCTCTTCGGACGCTATGACGGAAAGGGCCCGGTGGAGCTCACCCTGCGGGGGCGGGTCGGGGCCAGCGAGAAGACTTATCGACTACGCACCGAGCTGCCGCGCCGGGAGCGGGAGAACGAGTTCGTGGGACGCCTGTGGGCGATTCGCAAGGTAGGTTCACTCCTGCGTGAGATTCAGCTCTATGGCGAAGAGCAGGAGCTGGTGGCCACCGTGACCGATCTTGGCCTCCAGTTCGGCATTGGCACCCCTTATACATCCTTCCTGGTCAATGAGGAGGACCGCGTGCCGCACTACGCCCAGGAGAGGCCTCCCCAACCCTTGCCCGATCGCGACCAGCGCGGGTGGCCATTCCCGCTGCTCGGCGCTTTGGGACTAAACAAGAGCGGTTCGCCCCCACGCGCGTTCGATGGCGCCTCGGGCGGTGACGCTCCGGCTGCCTCCCGTCATGCGCCCCAGGGCGCCGGCAACGGATCGGCGAGCTCTCCGCTCGACGTGACCGGCCAAGTGGCCTTCGAGACCTCACGCGAGGTCGAGCGCATGCTCTCGGCCAAGTCGGAGGAGGACCTGCTCTCCGCGAGCGGCCGGCACGCATCGGCGAGGGAGGCGGCGGCGCGGCATGTGGCCGGGCGCACCTTCCGCCGGATGGACGAGCGGTGGGTGCAGGTGGAGTGCCCACCGGAGGTGCTCACGGATCCGGATGCCGGTCACCGGCTGACGTTCGGGAGCGAGGCCTACTTCGAGCTCCTGCGGCGGCACCCGGAGCTGACCACGGTGTTCGCCCTTGGGGATCGGGTTATCTTTGAACTCGATGGACAGTGGTATCGAACCGAGTGATGGCAGTACTCGGGGCGGCACATCGATGTGCCCGACGATGCGCCCGGATGGGCGAGATGACCTCCCTGTGACATGCGATCGTCTCCCTTGATACTCGAGATGATTCCTTGCGCCGGGAAAGCACCGACGATTAATCTCGGTGCTTTCCCGCACAAGGAGTCGACGTGACGGATTCGCATCTGGCCGAGAGCATCATGGTGCCCGGCGCTCGGCCGGGATCGGTGACCGAGGCGTGGAAGCTCGCCTATCCAACGATCATCGGCATGCTCTCGACCACCGTCATGTGGACGGTCGACACCATGCTGCTCGGCCGGGTCGGCAAGGTCGAGCTGGCCGCGGCCGGCTTCGGTGGCCTGGTGATCTGGACCCTCTACACCTTCTTCGTCGGCGGCGTCCATGCAGTCAACACCTTCGTCTCGCAAGCCAAGGGCGCCGGCCGACTGCGGGAGTGCGCGGTCTTCACCTGGCAGGGGATCTACCTGGCCCTCGCGGGTGCGATCATCCTGTCGTTCTTCCTGTGGAAGTTCGACTGGATCCTGGCACTGGCGAAACCGGACGAGGCCGTGATCGCCGAATGCCTGGCCTACTCGCGCGTACGCATGACCGGGGCCTTCTTCGTCCTGGCGATGTTCGCCATCTCCGCCTTCTTTCGCGGGATCGGCGATGTGAAGATCCCAATGTTCGTGGCCATCTTCGCGAACGTGGTCAATATCGTGCTCGATGCCCTCTTGATCTTCGGGCTCGGTCCATTTCCCCGCATGACGACGGCCGGGGCCGGTCTCGCGACCGCGTGCGCCAATTTCGCCGGGTTCGTGGTCATCCTGATTCTTTTTCTGCGGGCGAAGATCCATCGCCAGTATCACTCGCGCACCGATCGCCCTTTCAGTCCGAAGGCCATGGTTCGGTTGCTGCGGGTGGGCGTACCGATGGGCGTTCAGTTCTTCCTGGACATGGGCAGCTTCACGGTCTTCATCGCCATCATGGGTCGGCTCGGCACCGATCAGCTGGCGGCCAGCAACATCGGCATCCAGGTTCTCAGCTTCTCGTTCATGCCCGCCAACGGCGTTGCCAAGGCGGCCACCACGATGGTGGGCCAGTATCTGGGCGCCGGGTACCGGCAACTGGCCGCCCGCTGCGGCTGGATGGCGGTGAAGATGAATCTGGTCTACTCCTTGGGGATCGCCGTCCTGTTGCTGCTCGGCCGCGAGCACATCTTCGCCGTTTTCAACGATGACCCCGGCGTCCTCGCCGCCGGTGCCGCGATCGTTCCCCTGCTGGCGCTCTTCCAGATGGGCGATGCACTGCAGATGGCCTACTCGGGGGCCTTGCAGGGCGCCGGGGACACAACCTTCACGATGATCGTCTACGCGGTCTCCTCGTGGTTGCTCTTCGTGCCGCTGGCCTTGCTCTTCGCCTACACCTTCGGCGGCGGTATGTCGGGTGGCTGGCTGGGGGGTGTGATTCATATCATGGTGCTCAATGCCGTCTTGACCTGGCGATTCCGTAGCGGCGTGTGGCAGGCACGGGCGATCTGACGCTTATTCTGTGGCCGCGCGATGCATGTCCGTTGCAGTAGCGCATACTGGGACTCCCTTTGGCTGCTTTGGCGGCCCCGGCTGGTGTATACTCGCGGGGTAAGCGGGAAAGCTTCTCATCAAACCAATCCATGTCGACCCAAGGAGGACTCCATGAACCGATTGGGATTGCTAACCGTGCTGGGCGTAGCGCTAGCCGCCTGGCTGCTGCCTTCGGCCGCCCTGGCTTCGGTTGGGAAGGTCTACAGCACCGAAGATTTCGACGCCACGTGGTGAGGCTATTGCCCCAACGCCCGGTGCGGGCTGGAGATGCTTCACGATGAATTCCCCGAGCTGCTGGTCGGTGCCCAGCATCATGTCGGCGACAGCTACGACAACAACTACACGAACGCACGCGCCTCGTTCTACGGCGTGGGCGGGATTCCCGACGTCCGGATCGACGGCAAGATCGCGGTCGTGGGCGCCGGTTCCTGCGTGGGAGCCTACAACCTCTACAAGGATGCTCTCGAGACCCGAATGGAGGAGACCGGAGGCCTGAGTCCGGCGGTCATCAGCGGCGACTGGTCCTATGATGCCAACAACATCTACGTGACCGCCACCTTCATGCTGGTCGACCCGGTGGATCTCGAGAATCCGCGGGCCTCCTTCATGATCGTCGAGGATGGTGTCGCCTACGGTCCGGACAACAAACACCTCACGCGGGCCGGCTACGATACGCCCGTCGCCCTGGACGAGCAATGGGACGAGGTCGAGGTTTCCTACACCTTCGCCCGCCAGTCCGCCTGGAACATCAACAACGTTGCCGTGCTGGCCTTCTTGCAGAAGAGCGGCGGCGATAAGGCCGTCTACCAAGCGGCCGAGCTGCCGACCGGCGATCCATCGATCTCGATCTTCATGGCCGACAACCTGGCCTCGATCCCCGCCGGGAACGGCCTGGCCGAGTTCGAGGGCACGCTGCGCAACATCGGCAGCGCCTCGGATCCGGTGACCTTCTCCCTGGACAACACCTTCGGCTGGCCGGCCGAGTTCATGGTCGAAGGGGAGGCCGGGTTCCATAGTGATCCGGTCGAGATCGTCATGGCTCCCGACGAGGAGCTCACCTTCACCGTGCGCGTGCAGACCGACGGCGACGTGCGCATCGGGACCGGCAAGTTGATGGCCACCTCGGGCAACAGCGGGGACGAGTTGGGCGCGCCGATGCGCCTGTTCAACGGCAGTCCGGCCATCCTGATGGTCGACGACGACTTCACGCGCACCGATGAGGTCCTGATCCTCTCGGCGCTCGATGACGCCGGCAAGCTCTACGACCACTGGGATGTCTACAAGGAGCACGGCAACATCACGCCCACGCCCGCCGAAATGGGCCGCTACGACCTGGTGCTCTGGCACACCGGCTGGCGCACGAGCGACCTTCTGACCTCGACCGACATCACCAACCTGATGGCCTACATGGACATGGGCAAGGGCCTCCTGCTCTCCTCGCAGGACTGCTTGAGTGCCATCTCACCCGGCACGTTCACCTCCGACTATCTCGGCGTGGCGAGCTGGAGCACCGAGGTCAGCGCGTTCGAGGGCATCGGGGTGAGCGGGGATCCGGTCACCGACGGCATGGATTTCGTGCTCGACTATCCCCAGCCGCAGATCAACCGCCCGGACGACTTGGAGCCGAGCGCGATCGGTACGGTCATCCTGCACTCCGAGGACATGGACCGCCTCGCGATGCGGGCCGACAACGGTACCGCGCGCTGCGTCTTCTTCGCCTTCGCGATGAATGCCATGGATCCGGCCGCGCCGGATCCCGACAATCCGAAGGTGCTACTCGACCGTGCGCTGGATTGGTTGATGGAAGGCCAGAGCCAGGACGTGCCCGGCGTGGTGCCGGAGCTGGTGATGGATTCGCGCATCGAGGCCGTCGAGCCGAACCCGTTCTCCCCGCGCGGGCTGACGGGGGGCGCGAGCACGATTCGCCTCAGCATCAGCTCGCAGGCGGCCGCCGATCCGGTGACCCTGGATCTGGTGGACCTGAACGGCCGCGCGGTGCGCCGCCTGGTGTCGGGGCAACTCGGTGCCGGACCGCACAACGCGAACTGGGACGGTCGCGATGCCGCGGGCGCGCCCGTGGCGACCGGCGTCTATTACCTGCGGCTGGCCACCAGCGAGGGTGAGCACAGCCAGCGGCTGCTCGTCGTGCGGTGAGAGTGGCAAACAGGTTTGGCAGGCCCCTTCAGAGGTCTCATGGGACCTCCGAGGGGGCCTCTCACTGTAGTGAGCGTCGGAACGAACAGCGGCACTGTCCTCCGGAGGCTGGCCTGCTCTTCCCGAGCCGCTTCTTGCGCAAGGGTGCGATGCGACTGCTACTTCTGTGACTCGATGTCCGGTGCGGCCATGTCCAAGGCCTGGTCCATGATCTGAAAGAACCGCTCATCGCCTCGCAAGGGAGCCAGATCGGAATCTTCGGACATATTGTACAGATTGCGATATCCCTTGTGGACGGCAGACTCAAGAGCTTGAAGGCCCGACTCCACTCTGCCGAGCTGGGCAAACGCACAGGCGCGGTTGTAGTCGACGATGGGAGAGGTCACACCTTCATCGCGGAGTTCCTCCAAAAGCGCGAGGGCTTGCGCAGGACGCTGAGCTCCCAGATACAATCCTGCAAGCTGAACACGAAGATAGGGGTCATCGGGCATCGCCTCGAATGCTAGCTCGTACTCAGACAGAGCGCTCTGTTCGTCACCGCTCTTGCCAGCGATGCTGCCACGCAAGACATGCTGCCTTGCCTGGATCTGGTCATCGTTTGTGGTGAAGGCAACGGCCTCTCGCGCGGCCTCAAACAAATTCAGATCAAGTGCGGATGAGGCTAGTGCGAGGCGCAGTTCCTCATCGGCGGGGTTCTCATGCAATGCATCCCGCGCGTTCTTGTATGCTTCCAGTTGCTGTGCCAAGCCGACGACCTGTGGTGCCTCCGGCGACTTTTGTAGGAGCACTGTCAGCTCATGCTGGGCGTCGGTCAGTCTATCCATCTGCAGTAGTGTGCGGATAATCTCAAGCCGGATCCCCGGGCTCAGGTTCTCGGAGCCAGACTCGGCAGACCGCAGGACTGAGAGTGCTTTCTGCGGCTGGCCGGTCTTGCGATATGCCTCCGCGAGCGTCGTGCGTAGACTCTCACTCTTGGGAACCAGCTCCTGTGCATGCTCAAGAACTTCCGCAGACGCCTGAGGGTATCCGAGCTTGAGCAACACTTGTCCAAGATTGATGTTTGCAATCGGGTTGTCAGGGCTCTCCGACAAGACACGCTCAAGGAGGTGCCGGGCCTCCATCAGCCGTCCATCATTTACGGCGGCGAGAGCCTCCGAGACATAGCCAACATCGACCACGTGCTCCTTGGGGTCGGGCAGGACGAAGTCCATGTCTGGCAAGGTCTGGAGGCCCGGATCACCGGCCTGCAGATAACCCAGACTCTGAAGCCGCTGGAGATCCTGTTCTGAGATCGACTGCCCTTCTGTTGAGCCCAAGGTGGACTCCCGGATGGAGCGTAGGTCAGCGGCCAGCTCGGCCGCCTTCGCGGGGCGGCGTTCCAGTAGGTTGTGGGCTTCAGCTTCGTCTTCGACGAGATCGTACAGCTCGGGTTGTGGGGCGCTGATGTACTTCCATTCGAGTGTCCGCAGGCAGAAAAGCTGGCTGAGCTGGAAATTGTAGACGGGAAACCACGTTTCAGCATAGATCTGCCGGTTTGGATAGCGTCCCTCGGCTACATGACGGAGATCGACCCCATCCACGGCACCCGTGAAGTCGAGTCCTGCCAATGCGAGGAGGGTGGGGGCGACGTCCTGAACTGAGGCCACGTGTTCCACACGACGGCCGGGGTCTCGTTCATCGTGGCGGACCAACAATAGTGGGACCTGCAGAGTGGCGTCATACAAGAAGAGGCCATGCTCGCCTTCCCCGTGATCTCCCAATCCCTCTCCATGGTCGCCCACGATCAGGATATCCGTGTCACCATCCAAGTCAGCCTCGTCGAGGGCCCTCAGGAGCCAGCCGAATCCCGCGTCCATGGCAGCTATTTCCCGGTCATAGTCATTCAGACCAGGGATGCTACGAAAGGGCTCACGGGGGCGATAAGGAAGATGAGGGTCGTAGTAATGCACCCAGAGGAAGAAGGGGCGGTGAGCATCGATCTGCTTGAGCCAACGTGCCGCACGACGACTGGTGAGAGCGGCAGAGCGCTCGTTGTAGAACTGGGCATCGTAGATCTCGAACCCCTGTGCCGTGCCGAACTCTGGAGCAAGAACGAAGGCGCTTACGAAGGCTGCTGTCTGGTAGCCTTCAGCCTGTAGGACCTCAGCCACAGTCTCGAACCGATCTCCCAGCGAGAAGATGCCATTGTCACGAACTCCGTGGCGAGTGGGATAGACACCCGTGAGAATCGACGCATGAGCCGGGAGAGTGACGGGAACAGATGTATAGGCCTGCTCGAAGAGAATGCCTGAGGAAGCGAGGCTGTCTAAGACGGGCGTTACGGCCCGAGACCACCCATAGCAGCCAAGCCGGTCGGCGCGCGTCGTATCCAGAGTTACCAGGATCAGGTTTGGGGAAGTTGTCGCATGGTCACAACACGCCCCCAGTACCAGGAGAGATCCAATTCCGAGAGGCCAGAGCCACGAGAGGATTCTGCGAACACTCGGTGATGTTGCCGGATCAGAACGCATTGAGCCGGGTTCCTGTTGTGAGCGTCGCTTCATGGCAATTCTCGACACAGCCGGTCCGGCCACATACGGACCTCGCGACTCTCACGGGCAAGTTCGAGGAGAGGCTCGACGATTTCGTCTGTCTTTTTCTGACGGACTTCGGCTTCGGCCAACGGATACGCCATTGCGGGGGGCATGGGTTCAGCGTGCCGGCGGTAGTTGCAGCGCACGATAGCGTGTCCATCGAGCAGGGAGAACACCTCGCTAACCTGACCGGCTTCAAGCTCTTTCACGACTGGAAACACCTGGAGGTGCAGCAACGTGCGCGGCCGCTCCTCGAGGTCGAAGACGCCACGATCCCGATGGAACACGACATTGGTGTCTGCATCTGCTGCAGCGATCGCCGCAAGCGCCCAGTCGCGGGGGGTGTCGTCTGCATGTGCTTCCCGAAAGGCCTCGGCCTGCCCCTTTGATCCGGCAGGGAATCGAAGCACAGTGAATGAAGCGCGTTCGTGAATCTGGTAGCGCTCGGGGCCGGCTTCATAGTGCTCGCGAACTTCACGCGGCGTTACCTCAATGCTAGGCAGAATCCGTTCTTCGTAGAAGGCGTCCAGCAGCGCTTCTTCGTGGAGGCGCTGAACAACCGACTGGTATTCGGGTTGCAGATGGAGCCCGATTCGTCGGGCTTCTTCGACGAGCAGAAGGCGGAGAATGCGGTCATGGATCTCTTTCTGCCGATGTTGAGGAGTCGGTCCGGCTGGCCAAAACTCGACATCGCAGTCGTCCAAGCTCTCCATGAAGTCCCGGATGGTCCAAGACCGTTCTGCCGTCTCAACGAGAACAAGACCCTGATCGGCTGTGGAGATCTTCCACAATGGAGGACGCCAGGCATAGGTGTCCATTCGGTTGACGCGTCCCTCCTTGTCGATGGCATCAAGCGAGTCCCAATACGCATTGAAGGCGCGGTTGATGATTGGGAATCGCTGCTCGTGGACCTCGAGCTGACGCCGTTTCTTGAGCTGCGCAGAATGAGACACGAGCGAGTCCTCGAAGGCCACCTTGCGTATCATGCGATCGATGAGGGCGAGTTGGCTGGCGCGCAGCTGAACTGAGGCGAACTGGAGGGGCTTGACGATCCAGAATCCCCGCCGGGTTGCTACGGGTGATATGAGCTGTTCTTCAATGTCCTCAGCTCCGAGAAAGACCCTGCGGACAATGGGAGGTGGAAGCGTTTCCGGCGTAACCCACCCCATATCCATTTCGGTAGCCTGTGATCCGAGGTCAAGCCCATATCTCTGGTAGGCGGCCTCGAAGGGCATCCCGGATTGCAGAGCGGCGAAACAGGAGTCGGCGTCTTCTGCGTCCCGGCAGACGATTCTCAGGAGGTGGACCTGGCGATGAAGACGATCGGAGAGATCTCGGTAGGCGGATGAGCTGACTCCGAAGGCCGCCGTGAGATGTTCGAAGAAGTTGTCGATCAGCTTCCGTTCGCTCTCACTTGCGATCCGACGCCTCAGAGGGCGGCTCGGCTCTATGGCCTCCTCGCGAGCGATCCCCAGCAGCAGCTCGTTGTTGACGATGTCGGTGAGCAGTTTCTTGCGTTGTTCGCATGAGGTGCTCTCAAAGGGAAGATCAGGGTAAAGCCTTGAATGCAAGACAGATACGCCATCGACATGGACCTGGAAGCCCTCCATTCGAGCGACCAGGGTGTCGTCGCGGGGGGCACATCCGGATCCGGTGGCCAGGCACCCGGCCAGGAGAAGGCAAAGAAGAACGCGATACATGTGATTTTTGCAATGTGGTTGCATTGTTTGCAGGCAAGCCCCAGCTGAAACGACCTCTCCGCCATGTTCCCACACTGAATCATATCGGCCTTCGGAATGGGATCCTAACCACGAGGGACGGTAGCACATGGGGGCTCGACATGCATGCCCCAATCCCCGGTTGAAACAGACCATTCCCATCTCCAGAGTGACCGAGTGCTTGACGCTGGCCCTTGTCGAGAAGTATGATTAATGTGGCATCTGGTAGAAGGGATTAGCATCCCAGGTCGATGGAAGCGGGTGGGCTTTGTGTCCGGCAGCTTCCATTGATTGCACTGCAGTGTGAATCTAGAAGGAGGACGTGATGCGCAACTTGCTATTGGTTCTAGCCGTTCTCGCAATGGCCGGGCCGGCGATGGCCAGGGACTTCGTGCCTTGGGAAGGCACCCCCACGGGTGTGTCCAATTCCCGTTCGGACTTGGTCCTGGAGTACGATGGAGAACTCTGGTACGGGTATGGGGTCTCCCCGAACTGGACCGACTACACGGTCGTCAACTTCGAAACCCCTGCCGGCGGACCGTACACCTTGGTCGAAGCACAGTACTATGTGTTTGGGCCCGGTGACATGTTGGCCGAAATCTGGTCGATCGATGCTTTGAGTTCCCCGCCCGTCGGAGTCAGCCACACTGGCGAGACCTTCATGCCCGTCGCGGGTGCCTGGCCTCCGGGTGCCTGGAGTATCGGGGATGTTTCGGCCTATGGCATTTCGCTCAACTCTGGTGATCTCTTCGGAATCGGTACCGACTACGCCTTTTACGCGGGCACCTCGGGGGTTGGTCTTGCTGATGCTTTCGGCGACGGCAATCCGGGACATTCCTGGGTGATGTATGCTGGGGCTTGGGAAGATGACACGTACGTGTGGGATACCGATGACGGTCATCGCGCCGGGCTGAACGTGGGGCCCACGCCTGCGGACCAGACGACGTGGGGCGGCGTGAAGTCTCTCTATCGGTAGATCCAGGTTCTCAATCTCGATTTGATCGAGTTGGATGTCTAGGCAACTCGGGACATCATCCACAGAGACAGGGTGGCCCGCCGGTTGTTGATATCGGTGAGCCGCCCTTCATGTATTCGCAGCTCCTCTAGTTTCGCTGAGGCCATCAGCGATCCACTCAGCCTGCTGCTACCTAGTCGCAGCAGTCCTCGTTTACCTTGAGGATGATCTGGTCGGAAGCGGAGTTACAGCCCGGACAAGTCAGGACCAGCTTGTACTCGATGTAGTCGGGATTCCTATTGGTGCACATGGGGCATTCATCCCAATACTGACCGTACTGGGTTCCACCACCGACCTGATCGACCCACGTCCACGACGATTCGCCTTCGCACCGGACGTAGATCGTGATCGTAGGGGTGGGGTCTCCGCATCCATCGGTGGAGATCTCCCATGCCACCCGCGCGTATTGGACTGTGTGCTGCTCCTCGCAGGACAAGGAGCATCCGTCCTCTTCGAAGTTGCAGCACGGGGGGGACGTGCATTCGTCAGCACATGCGTTGCCGGCGACAACGAATGTGCAGAATAGGAGTAGCGATATCCGGGTCGCGAGATTCAACATTCTCATGGTTCGTGTCCTTTCGTCTTCGATTTTCTGTATGTGTGTTGTGTATACATGCGCATGTGCTGGCAGGCCGTGTAACCAAGGAGAGGAGGCTCACGGGGACGACGGAAGTACAATAGCATCACCACTGTTAGACGCTCACCAGATCTTGCCTTGATCGCTCATTGTTCAGCATGACTCGCGATCATCATCCGTACCATGATACGAACTACTGAGTCAAGCGGCCGGCTGCGATGTCGCGGGCGCCCGTGCTGATGGGGCACCTGCGCTGATTGCGCATCCGCGCGGGTGGCCGGGACGTGTGGACCAGAGACGATCGCCGATCACATCAAGACAGTCATCCTGACCAAGGGCCGCTTCTCTCTTCGTGAGGGGAGCGGCCTTTCCCTATCTTCTCGGCAAGCCTTGGCCCCTCACTGGCTATGCCTCCTGCAGACTCGCTGCCGGTGCTCTCGCATGGGGTGAGAGCACGGCGCGGGGTAAGAAGGAGGTGACTCATGAACGAACTCCGTTGTGACCAGTCGGCCCCCTACACCGCTCCCAGGCTCGAGCCCTCGAGCGCCAAGCGCGGTCCGCAGGGCCGGTACGTTCCGGGTGAGGCCATCGGCAACATCATGTGCAACCAGTGCAGTGGGGGCGGAGGCGACTAGCCGCGGCCGGCCGGGGGCGGCCGTTGCCGGCCAGCCCCCGGCCCCCCCGCGGGCCTATGACCACGGAGTCGCAGACATGTGCCGATTGTGGGGCCGGCTCAATA
>CAZZIF010000012.1:0-11399 GCA_964654025.1 uncultured bacterium | reverse complement strand
CCCCGCCGGCGCACCATGGGGAGGAGGACTCGATGGGAACGACCGTCTACTGGGACATCATCGACCGCTGCAATGGGCGCTGTGCTTACTGCGCCGTGGGCAACGCGCTGAAGCGCCCAGCGCGTCCGCTGGTGCCCGGGGAGAAGCTATGCCGAGCGGTGGATCAGCTCGCCGACGCCGGCGCCGAAGGTTTGGTGGTACTGGGGGGCGAGCCGACGCTCCACCCGGCCTTGCCGGATCTGGTCGATCGCGCTCGTGAGCGGGGGTTGCCGGTGGGAATCGCCACCAATGCGCTGCGCTTGGCGCGGCCGCTGCGGGAGCGATTGCTTCGGCACGAGCGCGTCTCGATCAATGTCAGCCTAGACAGCGTCCTCGAGGACGAGAACGATGCCGTCCGGGGGACGGGCTACTACCAGGCGTGCCGGCGGCATCTGATGGCGTTGTTGGAGGAGCGGCGCGCGATGGGTTCGCCGGCGTCGGTGACGGTGCAGGTGACGCTGACCCGCACGAATCTCGATCGCCTCGCCACCACGCTGACGACCCTGCTCGATTGGGGTGTCGACCAGGTGTTGCTCGACCGGATGCGAGCCGAGGCCTTTCACCCGCCCGAGGTCCGTCGCTTGCGTCCAAACGCGCGCGAACGGATCCAGGGTGCTGAAACACTGGCGCGTGTGGCCGCCGAGCGTGGGGAGTCGAAGCGTCTCTTGCTCAACTACGGGCGTGCCTCCTTGCGCGACCACCTCCGGCGCCGCTATGGAGCCACCGCTCCGGCCGAGTTCTGGTGCGAGGGAGGGTGGGGCGTCGCCGTGGCCGATTTCGACGGTTGTCTCCACCCCTGCCGGGCAGCGGCCAATCTGCCCGAACCCGAGCGCGAGCGTGGCCGGCCCTGGTACCGCAAGGCCGAGCTGCGCCTGGGCACGCCCGCGGCCGACCGTTTCCTGGAGCATCCCTACTTCGTCGACTTCTTCAACTTCGCCCATTCGGCCCGCGTCTACCGGCAGCTCGAGCAGTGCGTTCGTTGTCCCCACTACGAGGTGTGCGAGCCCTGCCCATTGGATGTGGCCTTCTTCGGGGCCGATGCGGTCGCCGAGTGCCGCGAATTGGAGGTCTGCCATGCAGCCGCAAGCTAACGGACGGTTTCGCCTGCGCCGGGACCCGGCGGCCCGCGCCTACGAGTCGAAGAGCGGGGGCTGGACCCTGGTGACCAGCCAGGGGCTCTACTTCGAGCTGGCGGCCCCGGCGGCCGTCATGATCTGGGAAGCGGTGCTCGACGACTGGATCGACATGGACGATGTGCTCATGAAGCTGGTCGAGCACTTTCCGCAGGTGGATCCCATCGTCATCTTCTCGGACCTGATGGATCTGGTCCGCTCGCTGGCCGCCTGGCATTTCGTGCAAACGACCGGGCGGCCGCCGGAGGAGTTCTTTGCGGACTCCTCAGATGCCGACGAGCCAAGCCCTTAGAACGCCCGAGCACCCCGGCGCATCGGGCGCCGCTGCGGCGTCACTCCGGCGCCACTCCGGCGCCACTCCGGCGCCGCTGCGCCCCCCCGAGGGCGAGACGTTCGAAATCCCGGTAGCGCCTTTCCCACAGGAGGTGTTACGCTGGTTCGTTCAGTCATGGGTTCGTGACCTTTTCGCAAAGGGGGAATGGACGATGGGGATTACCGAACGGGCGCAGCTGGACTGGTCCAGCCTGCCATTTGCCTACCAGGAGACTGACGTCAACATCCGCTACACCTGGCGCGATGGCAAGTGGGATGAGGGGGTCGAGAGCGACTCGAAGGTCCTGCCCCTGCACGTCGCGGCAACCTGTCTCCACTATGGCCAGGCCGCGTTCGAGGGCTTGAAGGTCTACGAGGCCAAGGACGGGCGGATCCTCTCCTTCCGGGTGGAGGAGAACGCCAAGCGCATGCAGCACTCGGCCCATACCCTGATGATGGAGCCGTTCCCGACCGAGATGTTCAAGTCGGCGGTTCAGCGGGTCGTGCGCCAGAACAAGCGGTTCATCCCCCCTTACGGAACCGGCGCTTCGCTCTATGTCCGCCCGCTGCTGATCGGCACCGGCGCGCGGGTCGGCGTGTCCCCGGCCGATGAGTACATGTTCTTGATCCTGGTGAGTCCCGTCGGACCCTACTTCAAGTCGGGCTTCACCCCCACCAAGCTGATCGTGGAAGAGGAACTCGACCGCGCCGCGCCCTTGGGCGTGGGCACCGCGAAGGCTGGCGGCAACTACGCCGCGGGCATGCGTGCCACGGTCAAGGCCCGCAAGGCCGGATACGGCGAGGCGCTCTACCTCGATGCCCGCGAGCACAAGTACATCGATGAGCTGGGTGCGGCGAACTTCTTCGGGATCCGGGAGGACAACCGCTACGTGACGCCGAAGTCGCCGTCGATCCTGCGCTCGATCACGAATCTGTCGCTGCGGGAGCTGGCCGCCGACATCGGCTACACCGTCGAGGAGCGCCCGGTCCCGGCGGCCGAGCTGCGCGAGTTTGTCGAGGCCGGCGCCTGCGGCACCGCGGCGGTGATCACGCCCATCGAGCTGATCACCCTGCGTGGCGAGGACATCGTTTATTTGAGGGACGGCAAGCCCGGCCCGCACTGCACGAAGCTCTACGAGAGCTTGACCGCGATCCAGTTCGGTGATGCCGAGGACAAGTTCGGTTGGGTGGAGGAGATCGAGGTCTAGCCACAGCCGCCGTCCCGCGCGCCTCGTGCGCTGGATGGGCTGCAACGATGCGCATGAGCGCAAGGCCACGCCGGCTTTGCGCTCATGCAGCTTAAGTGCGCGTGGCCGGCGCGCGGCGCGAACCCGGCCCGGCCTGCTGGGGCCGACTCGAACCGTGCGCGGGCCTCTGGGACTGGTCGAGCCCGAAGCGGCGATCCGAGGGAAGCTCGAGTTGGGCGCGCCTCTCCGGGGCAGGCGATGCCCGGCGCACGCATGTGGATCTTTCCTGCCGGTGTGGCGTATAACTATGCTAGTGTTTTCGCTTTGCGAGTGAGACCGGCATCGGCGCAGCCGCTTGCAGCCGCTTGCAGCCGCTTGCAGTCGCCTGCAGCTCCGTGCAGCTCCCGGCAGCTGCCGGCAGCCGCCTGCAGCCGCCTGCAGCCGCCCCGAGCCGCCCCCCAAGCTGGTACGAACCATCGATCGAGGTTTGACGTGTTTCTCGAAATCAGTGACCCGACGAAAAGCCCCGCCGCACCAAAGATCCATTCCCACCAACGCTCAGCCACTGCACCCACCGCGGCGGCCAGCCGGCGTAGTCCCCGAAGGTTCTGCCGCAGTAGGTCTCTCCTGACGGCGCTTTTCGTGACGGCGCTGCTTGCGGCGGGTGCCGTCGCGTTCTCGGGCTGTGGCGGAGACGCCGAGCCCGACGGATCGGCAGGCCACTCTGGGGGGAGTTCACCAGGTCATGGCGGAGGCAAGACCGTCCAGGCAGCACCCACGGGCAAGGCGGGCGGCGGTGCGCAGAAGGGTGGATCCGGCGCACGTCCCGGCGGCGGCGCGCAGAAAGGTGGACCAGGCGCGGGTCCCGGTGGTGGGCCGGGAGGCGTGCCCGGCGCGATGGGCGGGCGGATGCTGCCGGCGATGGCCGTGGCGGTCGAGCCGGCCGAGCGCGGGGACATCGCTACCTACTACCATGCAACCGCGACCCTCGAAGCCAACAAGGAAGCTACGGTGCCGGCACGGGTCTCGGGGCTGGTGACCGAACTCCTGGCCGAGGAAGGCGACCGGTTGGATGCCGGCCAGGGGCTGCTGCGGATCGAGGATGCCGAGTACCGCTACCGCTTGCAGCAGGCCGAGGCCGAGGCTGTCAAGCAACGCGCCCGGTTCGAGCGGCTGGAGAAGATGCTCTCGAACGAACTCGTGGCGGCCGAGGAATTCGAGTCGGCGCGCAGTGACCTCTTGGCGGCCGAGTCCGCCCGCGAGCTGGCCGCCCTGGAGCTGGCGCGCACCCGGGTGGAGGCCCCCTTCGCCGGTCGGGTGACCCGGCGGATGGTCGATCCCGGGCAGATGGTCAGCCCGGGGCAGGAACTCTTCACCCTCGCCGACTTGAGCCGTCTGCTCGCCCGCGTGCACGTGCCCTCGAAGGAGTTTCGCAACCTCAGGGTCGACCAGCCGGTCGAGCTCGTGCTGGACTCGAATGGGGACCACATGCAGGGCCGCATCGAGCTGATCAGCCCGGTGATCGACGCCACCAGCGGCACGATCAAGGTGACCGTGGCGGTCACCGACTATCCACCCGAGACCCGGCCGGGTGACTTCGCCGAGGTGCGCATCGTCACCGACCGTCACGAAGAGGTGGTGCTGGTGCCCAAGGCGGCCGTATTCAGCGATCGCGGCGAGCGGATCGCCTTCGTGGCGAGCGCCGACAGCACGGCCGACCGCCGCCTGGTCGAGATCGGGTACCAGAACGATGAGCGGATCGAGATCGTCGGCGGAATCGAGAGTGGGGAGCTGGTCGTCGTGCAGGGCCAGCGCTCGCTCGAGCAGGGTCAACCACTGAGAATCCACACCACCAAGAGTTACGATACGCCCGCGAAGGAAACTGCCGCCGCGAAAGGGGCCGCTGCCTCGAAGGGGCACGGCCGATGAGGGGTTTCGTCGAGATGGCCGTCCGCCGCCGCGTGGCGGTCATGATGGCCGCCGTGGCGTTGGCGGCCTTCGGTGTCGTGGGCTACCAGCGTCTGGCGCTGGACCTGTTGCCCGATATCACCTACCCGTCCTTGACCATCCAGACCGAGTTCCCCGACACCGCGCCGGCCGAGGTCGAGAACCTGATCAGCCGTCCGGTCGAGGAGGTCGTGGGCGTGTTGAAGGGTCTGCGCACGGTGCACTCGATTTCGCGTGCCGGGGTCTCGGAGGTCACCCTCGAGTTCGAGTGGGACGCCGACATGGACCTTCTGGCCATGGACGTGCGCGAGAAGCTCGATCGCCTCACACTTCCCGAGGAGGCCGAAGACCCGATCGTGTTGCGCTTCGATCCCTCGCTCGACCCGATCATGCGCCTGGCCTTGACGACCGGTGGCGACCTCACGTTGGCGCGGCGGATTGCGGACCTGCAGATCAAGCAGGAGATCGAGACGATCAAAGGCGTGGCCGGCGCACAGATCAAGGGCGGTCTGGAGGAAGAGATCCAGGTGGAGATCGACCAGGAGCGGATGGCCGCGCTGGGGATCTCGCTCGATACGGTGCGCCAGGTCGTCGGGCTCTCGAACGTCAACCTCCCCGGCGGTTCGCTCGAAGACCAGGAGAGCCGCTACCTGATCCGCGCGGTCAACGAGTTCGACGACATCGAGGAGATCGCCGATCTGGTGATCCGCGCCGACGGTCAGGCATTCGTGCGATTGCGCGACGTGGCCGAGGTGCGCTGGGGCGCGAAGGAGCGCGAGGAGATCACGCGCGCCGGCGGGATCGAAAGCGTCGAGATCAACCTCTACAAGGAAGGCGACGCCAACATCGTCGAGACCGCCCGGCGGGTGCGCGAGGCGTTGCCCCTCTTGGAGCGCAGGCTTCCGCCGGGCGGCAAGCTCACCCTGCTCTTCGACCAATCGCGCTTCATCGAGCAATCGATCAGCGAGGTGCGCCAGGCCGCTGTGATCGGCGGCGCGCTCGCGATCCTCGTGCTCTTTGCGTTTCTGCGCCACGGGCGCAGCACGCTCATCATCGCCACCTCGATCCCGATCTCGATACTGTTTGCCTTCATGATGATGTACCGGCTGGACCTGTCGCTGAACATCATGTCGCTGGGCGGACTGACGCTCGGGATCGGCATGCTGGTCGACAACTCCATCGTGGTCTTGGAAGCCATCTTCCGCCGGCGCCAGCGCGGCGCCTCACTGCGGGATTCGGCGGTGGAGGGCACCACCGAGGTCGGCGGGGCGGTCGTGGCCTCCACGCTGACCACCGTCGCGGTCTTTCTGCCGATCGTCTTCGTGGAAGGGATCGCCGGCCAGCTCTTCGGCGACATGGCGCTGACGGTGACGCTGAGCCTGATCGCCTCGCTGGCCGTGGCGGTGAGTTTGATTCCCATGCTGAGCTCGCTGGGCCGTGACCGCGGCGCAGGGGCGCCCAAGCCTGCTGCCGCGTCAGCGGGTGCCGGACGGACGGGCGGGCCCGCAAATGCGCGGGAGGAGGCCGCCAGCGCCGACGATGCGACCTCGCGCGGGGCGACGAGCCGCATCATGACCTTGGGCTGGTTCTCGCGCGGGTACGACCGGCTGTTGGGCGGGGCCCTGCGACGGCCCGCGTTCACGGTTCTCGCAGCGCTCGTGGCCCTGGCGGTGGCTGTCTGGGGGCTCGGCCTGCTCGACACCGAACTCATTCCCCCGATCTCGGAAGGCGAGTTCTTCTTCGAGGTCAGCCTGCCCGAGGGCGCCTCGCTGCAGGCCACCGACCGGGTGGTGACCGAGATGGAAGCCATCACGGCTACCGATCCGGACGTGGCGCGTTTCTACTCGACCATGGGCAGCCGCCAGGTCGCAGGCGGGGTCTCGTTCAATACGCGCGCCGAGCATCTGGGCCAGCTCAACGTGGTGCTCACCGACCGCCAGGACGAAGCGCTCGAAGAGCGCGTGGCCGAGCGCCTGCGGCGCCGCTTCGAGGCGATCCCCGATCTGGTGGCCAAGTTCGGCCGGCCCTCCTACTTCAGCTTGAAGACGCCCGTGGAGGTCATCGTCTACGGCGAGAACCTCGTGCGTCTGCGCGAACAGGCCCAGATCTTCGAGAACCGCCTCCGCGAGGTGCCGGGCCTGGTCGACCTGCGCTCCTCGCTGGAAGAGGGCAACCCCGAGTTCCAGGTGCGCTTCGACCGCACCCGTCTGGCCTCGCTGGGGCTGGACATGCGCACCCTGTCGGAGACCCTGCAGGGCCGCCTCCAGGGCGTCGTGCCCACCCGTTTCAAGGAAGACGACCGCCAGATCGACGTGCGCATCCGCAACCGGGAAGAGGACCGCTCCTCGCTCGCCGACATCCGCAATCTCTTGATCCCCGGCCCCGGCGGACAGCCGCTGCGGCTGCTGACGGTGGCCGAGATCGACATCGAGCGGGGTCCGGCCGAGATCCACCGGATCCAGCAGCAGCGCGCCGCCGTGATCACCGGCAATCTGCAGGGGCGTAGCCTCGGGGCGGTGGTGGCCGACATCGAGCAGATCCTGGCCGGATCGGGCGCATCAGGGCTAACGGTCGAGCTTGGCGGGCAGAACGAGGAGATGAAGGTCTCCTTCGACAGCCTCAAGTTCGCGCTGGCGCTGGCGGTGTTCCTGGTCTACCTGGTGATGGCGGCCACCTTCGAGTCGCTGCTGCATCCTCTGATCGTGCTCTTCGCGATCCCGCTGGCCCTGGTTGGCGTCGTGACCGGTTTGCTGGTGACCGGCACCGAGATCAGCGTGATCGTCCTGATCGGCGTCGTCATGCTGGTGGGGATCGTGGTCAACAATGCGATTGTCCTGATCGACAAGATCAATCAGTTGCGGCGCGAAGGGGAGGAGAAACTCTCGGCCATTCGCCACGCCTGCCACGTGCGGCTGCGGCCGATCCTGATGACGACGCTCACCACTGTCCTCGGGCTGTTGCCCATGGCCCTTGCACTGGGAGAGGGCGCCGAGCTGCGCTCGCCCCTGGCGATCACCGTCTCCTTCGGCCTGGCCCTGAGCACGCTCTTGACGCTGCTCGTGATTCCGGCGATCTACCGCGTGGTGCCCTCGAAGATCGCACCCGAACCGGATTCCACCGGCGAGGATCCGGTGCGTAGCGGGACGCTGCCCGGCCAACCCACGCCGGCCACGCCGGCCACGGCGTCCGCCCGGCCGACGTTCAGGCCCGCGCAGGAGACCGACGCATGACCCTGCCCGAACTCGCCATCCGCCGACCGATCACGGTGCTGATGATCCTGACCAGCATCGTCGTGCTCGGGCTGGTTGCGCTCTTCCGGCTACCGCTGGGTTTCTTGCCCGAGGTCGAGGAACCGCGGCTCTTCGTGCGCGTGCCCTATCCGAACGCCACGCCCGAGCAGGTCGAGCGCATGATCGTCCGCCCGCTCGAGGAGGCGCTGGGGTCGGTCAAGGGCGTCGACGAGATGTGGGGCATGTGCAATCAAGACGGCGGCATGGTGAACCTGCGTTTCGACTGGGGCCACGAGATGCATCTGGCCCGCGCCGAAGTGCGCGAGAAGATCGACCGCATTCGCCGCGACCTGCCCGACGACATCGGCGAGATCCAGATCAGCTCGAGCTGGGATTCCCGGGAGACCGAGGAGCCGATCCTGGAGGGTCGCCTGTCCTCGAACCGCGACCTCAGCGAGAGCTACGATGTATTGGACCGCAAGATCGTCAAGCCCCTGGAGCGGATCCGCGGGGTGGCGCAGGTGCGCTTGGACGGCGTCAATCCGAAGGAAGTGCGGATCGACTTGCACGTCGCGGACCTGGAGGCCCACCGGATCGACATCCGTGAGGTCACGCGGAAGCTACAGAGCGCCAACTTCGATCAGAGTCTGGGCCGGGTGATCGAGGGCGACCGCCGCTACACGGTGCGCACCGTGGGCGCCTTCGAAGCGCTGGAGGAGATCCGCAACCTACAGCTGCGTCCCGACGGGCTGCGCCTGCGTGATGTCGCCGATGTGGTCTACGAGGAACCGCCGCTCGACTACGGCCGGCACCTGGACGGCAAGTTCGCGGTGGGGGTGACCGTCAGCAAGGAGGCCGGCGCCAACGCGGTCACCGTCTGCGACGAGGTCAAGGCTCGCGTCGAGGCGATGAAGGACGACCCCGATCTCGAAGGGGTCAGCTTCCTCATCTGGTTCAACCAAGGCGATGAGATCCGCAAGACGATCAAGGATCTCACCTTCACCGGCATCTTCGGCGCGATCTTGGCGGGCGCCGTGCTCTTCGGCTTCCTGCGACGGGTGAGCATGACCACGGTCTCGGTCCTGTGCATTCCCTTCTCGCTGATCGTGGCCTGCGGGATCATCTGGGCGCAGGGCAAGACCTTGAACACCCTGACGCTGCTGGGCCTGATCGTGGGCATCGGCATGCTGGTCGACAACGCCGTCGTGGTGATGGAGAACATCTTTCGCCACCAGCAGGAGGGCGTGCCGCGCAAGCGCGCCGCCATCCTGGGGTCGCGCGAGGTCGCAACGGCTGTCATGGCCGCCACCCTGACCTCGGTCATCGTCTTCATCCCGGTGATCTTCAACAAGCCCAGCCAGATGAACATCTATCTCAAAGAGCTGGGCATCACCGTCTGCCTGACGCTGCTGGCCTCGCTCTTTATCAGCCAGACACTGATCCCGCTGGCGACCTCGCGCTTCATCACGGCCAAGCCACGCCCGAAGGGCCGCACGCTGTTGTGGCTGGAGGAGCGCTACCTGCGCGTGCTCTCATTCAATCTGCGCCACCGCTGGGTGACGCCGCTCGTGGGCCTGGCCGTCATCGGATCGGCCGTCCTGCCGTTTCAGCGGATCGACAAGAACTTCGACGTCTCGAAGTCGGAAGCATTCGTGCAGATCCGCTACCGGCTCAGCGAGGAGCTGAGCCTCGAGCGCAAACAGATGATCGTCGACCGCGTCGAAGAGGTGCTGCTTCCGCGTCAGGAAGAACTCCACGCCAAGTCGATCTACAGTTTCTGGAGCGATCACTGGAGCATGACGCGCGTCTACATGAAGGAGGGCTACGCCCACGAGGACGCCATGGCCGAGACGCGCGCGAAGCTGCGCGAGATCCTGCCCGAGCTGCCGGGGGTGCGGCTCAGCGTGGAGGATCCTCAGCAGGGCTTCGGGCATGGCGGTGGGGGCCACCGGGTGGGCTTCGAGATCACCGGCGAGGACTCCGACGTGCTGGCCGAGTTGGCCGAGCAGGCGCGCCTGCGCATCGAGGCCATCCCTGGGCTGACCGACGTGTGGGTCAGCAGCGAGGGCGGCAATCAGGAACTCTACGTGGACCTGGACCGGGACCTAGCCAGCCGCTACGGCGTGCGCCTGACCCAGCCCGCCGAGGTGATCTCCTTGACCTTCCGGGGACGCCGTTTGCAGCGCTTCCGCACGCCCGGCGGGGAACGGGAGATGCGCATCACGCTCGATGAGCAGCAGCAGGAGAGCCTCTCGCAGCTGAAGAACCTGCCCCTGTGGACCGAGACCGGCGAGCGCATTCCCCTGGCGTCGCTGGCCGACTTCCGCACGGTCGCCGGCCCCGAGCGCATCCAGCGCGAGAACCGCAAGGCCACCGTCCGCGTGGGGGCGCGCTATGAAGAGGGCACGCGCAACGACTACATGCCGCCGGTCACGCAGGCCATGAACTCGATCGAGATGCCGATCGGCTACGAATGGAGCTTCGGCCGCTGGCAAGAGCGCCACAAGGAGCAATCGCTCGAGTTTCTGACGAACCTGCTCCTGGCGCTGCTCCTGATCTTCGTGGTGATGGCCGGCCTGTTCGAGTCGGTGCGCCAGGCGGTGGGCCTGATGGTGGCCCTGCCGTTTGCGCTGGCCGGAGCGGTCTGGACCCTCTACGCGACGGGCGTGGACTTCGATCAACCTGCGGCGATCGGCTTGCTGCTCTTGATCGGCGTGGTGGTCAACAACGGCATCGTCATGCTCGAGCACATCAACCAGTACCGGCGCCGCGGCATGCCGCGCCACGAGGCCATGCTGCGCGGCGGACGGGAGCGGCTGCGCCCGATCCTGATGACGGCGATCACCACCCTGGTGGGCCTGGTGCCGATCGTGGTGCAGCGCCCGGCGCTGGCCGGCATCTACTACTACTCGATGGCGCTGGTGCTGATGGGCGGCCTCTTCGTCTCGACCTTCCTGACCGCGGTGCTCTTGCCCACCACCGCCACCCTCTCCGAAGACCTCCTGGGCTGGATCGGGCAGGCCCCGGGCCGGCTGTGGCGGCGGCTGCGCGGTCGCTCGCGGGCGATGGGCGCCGCGCAGGATGCCGCCGGGGATGGCGGATATCCCGTCCATTGAAAATGAATACCAGTAGATGCATGCGACACGTATACACCTGTATGTTAGAATAGGATTAGATCCTGATGCATGCCTTGACCAGACATCACGGGTACCTATCCTGAATCTGTGACTGTGGGGCGTTTCCTGCGAAGAGGTGTACGAATCTCGCATGACCAGCGGCGACACCCTCAAGGCGGAGGCTGGTTGACCGCAGCGATTCGGAGATATTCCTCTAACTCCCTTGGTAGCAGATGTCAACGCCGACGGCGGAGGAAGTGGGTCTGCGTGTCCTTGATCTTCAAGGCCGCGTGGTCTGCACGCTGCTTTCCGGGTTGCAGCCAGCCGGCGAACACACAGTCCACTGGGATGGTCGCAGTCAATCGGGCGCGCGGTTGACCAACGGCGTCTACTTCATCCGCTTGGTGCGCCCTGACCGGATGGAGACGCGCCGTG
>CAZZIF010000011.1:32736-38700 GCA_964654025.1 uncultured bacterium | reverse complement strand
TTCATCGATGACCTCCTGATCGATGTCGAGGGCGGGACCCCCGCCCAGGAAGGCACCTGGGGCCAGGTTAAGGCGTTGTTCCGTTAGTCGAGCGCAGGGCTCTTGTCCTGCCCAGCGGATTCGCGCCGGATCCGGCGCTTTCGCGTCCTATCCAGCGCATTCGCGTCGCGGACCGGGCGGCTTCGCGTCGTGACCGGCGGCTTCGCGCGGACCGGCCGTCTCTTCTCGGGGGAGGCGGCCGGTCCGCGTTCTTTCCGGCTCCGCACCATCCTGCCCTCATCCTGCCCTCATCCTGCCCGCATCGTGACCATCCGCAGCCCGGTTTGCGCCACGCAGTTGCGCGCAGATTCCTCTGTCCAGGCCACACGGTAGCGTGCAACCCCGATCGTGTTTTGGGGTAGGCCCAATCGTGGATCAGCCGGATCCCGTGGCTGGGGAACGATCAGCCAGACCCCCAAGCTATGGTATAATGGTCAAGGAACATGTCCGGGGGGAGGTTGCGCTCTCCTTAGGGCCGGTAATGGAGATCGGTGAGGTCCTGACGCCAGGCCCTCTTACAAGGAGATCCCCCGTATGCAGAAGATGTCGATGGCACGTGTTGCCGCTGCGGCTGCGGCGGCTTTGTTTGTTTCTCTTTCCATTCTCGTGCCTCTGGCTTCGGCGCAGGCCGATGAGGCGATGACCACCCGCGAGTGGTTCGAGCAGATGGATGCCCGTTACGCCAAGTACGATGCCTGGCCGGCCGCCCCCCGGGAGAAAGGTGACGGCTACCCGGCCTACATGCGCTACAAGTGGTTTGCCGAGCCGCGGCTCTCGGCCGAGACGGGCAATCAGATTCCCGGCGCCCGCTGGGAAGCCTGGCAGGAACTGAAGCAGCTCGAGGCCGAGTACGGTACCCGCAGCGAGACCTGGTTCACCAATGGCCCGATCAACGTGGCCGGCCGGGTCCTGGCGATCGGCATCCATCCGACCAACCCCGATATCGTCTACGCCGGCTTCGCCAGCGGCGGCATCTGGAAGACCACCAACGGCGGTGACACCTGGACCCCGATGGGTGACGATCTGCCGACCCTTTCGGTGAGTTCGATCAAGCTCGATGTCAACAACCCCAACCGTATCTGGATGGGGACCGGCGAGGGCTGGGGCAACATCGACGCGATTCACGGCGTGGGCGTGCTCTTCTCCGAAGACGCCGGAGAGAGCTGGAGCCTGACCGGCTTCAGTTACGAGATGAGTTCGGGACTCGATGTGTTCTCCGTCGAGCACAACCCGGCTACCGGCACGCTCCTGGTTGGGGCCGACAACGGGCTGTGGCGGTCGGTCGATGACGGGGCCACCTTCACGCAGGTGATGTCGATCGGCTCCTACCGCGACATCCAGATGAAGAAGGGATCGAGCAACATCATCTACGCGGTTGCGCACCAGGGAGCGTTGGGCTACTTCTACCGGTCGCTCGACGATGGGCAGACCTGGACGCAAATGACCAATGGCACCCCCACGAGCGGGATCACGAACAGCAAGTTCGCTCTTTGCGACGCCGATCCCGAGTTGATCCTCTGGGCCCTCTCGGGCGTCGGCGGCCAGCAGTACGGCATCTGGCGCTCGAGTGACGGCGGTGACAGCTTCGCCCAGATCCTCGGCAACGTCGGCCATTACGGTAGTCAGGGCTGGTACAACATCAGCATCGCCATCGATCCCACCGATCCCAGCCGGGTCTTCTCGGGCGGGGTCAACTACTACCGTTCGACCAACGGTGGGAGCAGCTTCTCTCAGTACGCGAACAACGTCCACGTGGACCACCACGCCGCGGCCTTCGCGCCCAGCGACCCGTCGCAGTTCTGGGTGGGCTCGGACGGTGGGATGTATCGCAGCACCAACTCGGGGCTGAGCTTCGCCGACCGCAACGCGGGGCTGGTCACGATGCAGTTCTACGCGATCAACCAGTCCCAGTCGCAGCCCACCCTGGCGCTGGGGGGCACGCAGGACAACGGCACCTACATCTACAACAACAGCCTCAACTGGAGTTACGGACTCGGTGGCGACGGCTTCTTCTGCGAGATTCACCGCTCGAACACCGACATCATGTACGCCGAGATCTACAACGGCACCCACTACCGCAGCGTCAATGGCGGCGGGGTCTTCTATCCGAAGAACAGCGGCATCACCGAGCAGGGGCCCTGGTCGACGCCGACTCACATGGACTACAGCAACTCCTCGATCCTCTGGACGGCTCACACCAGCAAGGTCTTCAAGACCGTCAACGACGCCAACTCCTGGAGCTGGGTGGGCAATCCCACCGGTCTGGGCGGCGGCCGCTCGATCGCCCAGAGCATGTCGGATCACGACCTCGTGGTGGTGATCGGTCCCTCGCGCATCTTCCTCACCCCCGATGCGGGCACGACCTGGGTGGAGCGCACGAGTGGGATCGTCAGTGGCGGATCCTTGAGCGACATTGCCATCGATCCGGTGAACCCGGACATCATGGTGGTGACCTGCAAGACCTACTCAGATAACTTCCCGCGCGTCTACAAGACTCTCGACCAGGGACAGAGCTGGTTCGGGATCGATGAAGGCCTGCCAGTCGAACCGGTCAACACGGTCGAGATCGACCCATCGAACCCCGACTGGTACTTCATCGGCACCGATACGGCCGTCCACGTCTCCTTCGATGCCGGTGCCTCCTGGCAGCCGTTCAACACGGGACTGCCACACGTCGTGATGGCCGACCTGCGTCTGCACAACGATGCGCGCATCCTGCGCGTCGGTACGCATGGCCGCGGCATGTGGGAGGTCGACATCAGCGAGTTGACCGGCTTCAGCGAGGCCGAGGAGGTCCGTCCCACGGTCGAGCCGGTGACGATTCGGCTGCTGGGGAATCCGGCCGCCAGCAACACGATCGTTCGCTACGGGATCCGCGAGCCCGGTCACGTCAAGGTGGGACTCTACGACCTGCAGGGCCGGCTGGTGCGCACGCTGGTCGACCGTTTCGAGTACGCGATCATGAGCTCGGTCGAGGTGGACGTCTCCGATCTGGATAACGGCGTCTACTTCGCGCGCATCGACGCCAACGGCACGCAGATGAGCCGCAAGCTGACGATTCAGCGGTAGCACGCACTCATCCGTAGAACGGACTCCTCCGTTGGGGTAGTGCGATAGAACGCACTTGCCCGTTAGGGCACTGAGGCCACTCTCCTCTTCGTGAGGGGGTGGCCTCTTGCTGTGCGGCCCATATGGCAGTTGCGTGGGTCTGAGGTGCGGTAAGAGGCGGTGAGAAGCAAGCATCTGATCGACAGAACGATCGACAGAACGGTCGGCAGACGGAGTCACACCTCCTCGAAGACAACATCCTGCTCGGTCGCGAAGTGCGGAAGCTGATCCCACAGGCCGACGACTTTCAGGAGCATTTGATTGCGCTCACTGACTTCAACGAGGTACATCTTGCCTTGCTGGTTCGTAATGGACGTATAGCAGGCGCAAAGAATCCCCACACCGGCGCTGTTGATCCGTTCAACGTCTTTGAGATTGATGACGATATGCTTCACATGCTGCTTGATGTCCCGGCGAACATCCTCGAGGAACTCGTAGCATTCCTTGCTGCCAACAAGCGCACCGCTGACGCGAAACAGCATGACGTCGGGGTTAGCGGGTTTGACGTGATCCCATGTCAGTTTGTGCCAAACACTCATTTCGCACCTCCGGAAGATGGCTCGTAGCCTGAGGGCCCGCGAAGGCCGGTGAACATCAGAATGACGCCCCGCTCACGCCAACCGACAGAATCATCCAAGCACATTTTCCACCCGTGGGCGAGAGGCGAAATGATCCTCAAACGCGGGAGCAGACCCGCAGTCCGGCGTATGTCCTCCACAGAAGCCGGTGTCCCGGTTGGTGCTCAGGTGTCCTCAGCCAATCCGGCCTGCAGCCGGGAGACGTCACATGCTATGCTCAATGCAGTTGCCGGATCCATTCCAGCACGAGCCTGCGGCCGGAGGGAATGTGATGATGAGAACTGCCTTCACACTTCATTGCGCGCAACTGAGATCGGGGAGGCAATCGATTCGCCGAAGCGTCACGCCGTTCCTCTCGCCGAAGATGCCGCCTTCGGATTCTAGGGCGACCCTGCCAATCGCCCTACGATTGAGTTTCTTGATCTTCGTGCCCGTGGTCTTGACGGCGTGCATGGCCGGCGCTGCGGCACAGGAGTATGTGATCATCACGCCCGGTGAACCCTGGTTCGAGGCGTGGGCGGACAGCCTGCGTGCGCAGCGGACTCTCGACGGTGTGCCCACCGTAGTCTACACGACCGCTGAGATCGGCGAGACCTGGACCGCCCTGCGCGACTTCCTGGCCGATGCCTACTACTCGTGGCCGTTGCCTCCCCAGGCGGTGCTGCTGCTTGGGGACGTGCCGCTGATACCGGCGGCGCCCTGGGAGAATATGTATGCGTCGGACAACATCTATGCCGATGTCGACGGCGACGACCTGCCCGACTTCGCGGTGGCACGACTACCGGCCGGCACTGCGACGGAACTGGAGCAAGTGGTCTCGAAGGTGCTCGGGCAGGCTCGCCGGCCTTGCCAGGATCCGGCCTTCTATGCGCATCCGGTCTTCGCCTCCGGCTGGGAACCCGAGGGATACTCGGTGATGCAGACCGAGACCTATCTGGGCTTTCTCGAGCAGGAGCTCGGTCAGTTGCCGGAGCGCGAGTACACGGCCATCCAGCCCGGCGAGAGTTGGCCGGATCCGGATTGGATCGCGGCGTTTGGTCCGGGCGGGCTGGGGTATTTGCCCGGTGCGCCGGATTACCTGACCGATTGGGGTGGTAGCGCGCAGCGCATCAATGGCGATATCAACGCGGGCGCCTATCTCGTCGTGCATCGCGGCATCGGGTACGAGGCCGGGTGGGGCGATCCAGCCTATGATGTGGGGGATGTGGCCGGCCTCACCAATCTCGATCATCCGATCGTTTTCAGTCTGGAGGCGCTTTGTGGACGCTATGACGGGCCCCAGACCTGTCTCACCGAGGCGCTTCTGCGCACTCCCCACGGCGCGTTGGGAGTCGTGTCGGCCAGTGGTATCACCTACGCGCAGCCCATGCGGCGGATCGGCCTGTACCTGATCGATGCGCTCTGGCCGGTGTTCTTGCCGGACTCGGGGCCCGACGTTGCGGAGAGCCGGCCGGCGTTCGCCCTCGCGGCGGCCAAGCACGCGCTGGCCGAGGACACCTATCCTCTGCCACCGATGCAGAAGGCGGCGACCTGCCATGTGCTCCACTACCATGGGGAGCCCTATACGCTGCTCCATGACAGCCTGCCCAGGCCGCTCGTGGTCGAACACGATCTGGTGTGTCCTCTCGGCGGTGCCGAGCTTTGGGTTGGGGCCGAAGAAGGGGCCCGGATCGGAATCACCCAGGCGGGTGTGTTGCTCGGATACGGCCATGGAACCGGAGGCCCCCAGACGTTCCCGCTCGACCCACTGCCGCAGGAAGGCGTCCTGGTACTGCGGGTCACGCGCGCCAACCGGCTCCCCTATCAGGTCGAGATTCCCGTGCTGCCGGTGAGCGGTATCGACGATTGGATGGGGGACCACCGCAGGGTGGCCTCCTCATGCACGCTCGTCTCCGCCGGACCGAATCCCACTGCGGCCAGAAGCCGGATCCTCTTCGAGCTGCGCGCACCCGCGCAGGTGAGCTGCCGGTTCTTCTCTACCGACGGAAGTCTCGTGCGGGCAGTTGGTCCTCGTGAATTCTCCGCCGGCCGGGGCGAGCTTAGCTGGGACGGCCTCGACCAGCGGGGGCGCCCCGCAGCGCCGGGAGTCTATCTCTTCCGTCTCAAGGCCGGAGCGCAGCTGCTCACCGGACGCGTGACGCGCCTGCCCTGAGTGGGGGGAAGGGGTCGGGGAAGTGGCCAGCGGCCCACGGGAGGTGGCCTTCCCGGCACAGGCCTGGGCTCGCTTGCTGCGGGCGGC
>CAZZIF010000011.1:14002-32636 GCA_964654025.1 uncultured bacterium | reverse complement strand
GCCCGGATCGTACCTAGTACAGCAGATGAACCTGTAGCTCGGTGCCGTAATACTCCTCATCAGGCCCCGGCGCCGGACGCTTTTCCTCCGTGTAGTGCACTGCCGCCCGCAGGTGCAGGAATGGGTAGAGCAGCAGCTCGCTGCCCACGCTGTAGCGTGTGGTCGCGCCGTCCTTGACGTCTAGATCCGGATCGGTGAAGTCGTAGGAGAGCAGCATCGCCCAGCCCCGCTGCACGCGCCAGCCGAGTTGATGAGAGGTCGTGAAGCGCGTCACGTCCCGCTCGGCCTCTGCGCCGGCCTCTGCTCCGGCACTTGCTCCGGCACTTGCGCCGGCGCCTGCTCCCGTCACCGACTCGCGCACGAGCCATCCGGCTTCGGCGACCCAGGTCAGCGGTCCGAGTTGAACCGAGCCGAACGGTCCGGCCAGCGTATAGACGTCTCCGGCCTGGGGGTTGTAGAGCCCGGATCCGCCCAGGGCCAGCGCCAGACCGGCCACCGACCGGCGAAACTCGATCCGCAGCGTACCCGCCAGATCACGGTCCCGGTCGCGCGGGCTGCCGAGGGCGCCGTTGAGCACCGCGGCCTGAAGCGAGAAGCTGCCGGGAAAGACCCCGGCTTCGATCCCCACATCGGTGTGACCCGGTGGCGCCAGACCCTGGCGATCGCGCACGAAGAGGGTATGGTCGGCATACCGCCACCCGTAGGTGGGCTGGAAGCGGCCTACCTTGATGTAACCGCTGGCCGGCAGGATGTAGCCGAGTCCGTAGAGCTCCGTGCTCCCCGAGCTGCCTCGGTCGAGGTAGGCCGAGAAACGCTCCCCGAGCTGGAAGGCCAGGTACAGATCTCCCTGCATCTGGAAGAAGTTGGTGTTTGCCGCATCGAGCTCCGAGTAGGTATGCAGCGTGCGCAGGTCGAAGCCGATGGCGAGGGCCTCGGTCACCTGAGGATCCGTCTCGGTCAGCTCATCGAGCGAGCCGGCCCGCGCGGCCATCTCGGTGGGCACCAAGAACTGCGCGGCGTAGAGGGTACGCATGCCCCCGCCGCTCGGATCGCGGTGGCACAGAGAACAGCGCTGCTCGTACCGGGCGGCGTAGCGCGGTGTGGCGCCGGCGCCGGCGGCCAGGATCATGCCCAGCGCGGCGATGAGGACGATACCAACCGCGCCCAAGCAGCGGGATCCCGCGGAACGACCGGATGACGGCATGGTGGTGCACGGTGGGGCCATCGTGTTCTCCTGAGCTGGATGGTTCTAGCTCACCAATGTGCAGCCCGGCTGTTCTCCCGACAGCCCGGCTGGACTACCCTGTGACTGTCCGGCCGGCTACCGCGCCGGGTTCCCTGCTCCTAGGTCTCCTCGGCACCTTCTTCGATCCACGCGCGAATCGTCTCGATCTGCTCCTCGGGCAGAGTTCCTCCGGGGGGCATGATCGAGGTTCCCTGCCCGAGCAGCTTCAAGTAGAGGAACGAATTCTCGGCGCTGCCGGCGGTCACACGCATCAGGCTGGGGTTGCCTGAGGCGGCAACGCCGACCAGATCGCCATGGGCCTCTCCGGCGGAGAGATCCAGGCCCGCCGACGGATTGGGCGCCAGGTGGCAGCCGCCTGTGGCGCAGCTCTGGGTCAGGATCGGCTGCACATCGGCGCTGAAGGAGACCGGCTCGATGTCGCCGCCGCCACCCGACCCGGTAGGGGGCTCACCGCTGTCCGAACAGCCGGCCAGGAAGACCGGGAACACAATGGCCAAGAGTCCAGCCGCGGCAACGCCTGTGCTCAAGGGGCCAATCCATCGGAACCCAATCGCTGCTCTCACGCGATTCCTCCTCTCTCGAGCCGCGCCCGCAGTCCGTGCCCGCAGTCCGTGCCAGCAATCCGCGCCCGCAGTCCGTGCCAGCAATCCGCGCCCGCAGGCCGTCCCCGCAGGCCGTCCGCGCCACCCGGGAACTCGCCGCGAGGGGCCCTATCCGTCCGCGCCAGGCGTTTCCTGGTCGCTCGGGGCCTCGGGCGCGGTTGGGGTGGCCGGGTTCTGGGTGGCCAGGAGGCGCAACGTGACTCGCTGCGTGTCGCTGACCTTCATCATCAGGAACTTGGGGCGATCGATCTGATGATCGGCGAGCTTGACCTCGAAGGCGCACTCCACGGCCAGCGCCGGGGGATCATCATCGAGACGGGTCACCCGTGCGGTGACCTCGAGCGGACGGCGCACGCCGTGAAGGGCGAACTCCCCGGCGATCCGGATGTCTACTGGCTCACCCGCCGCCAGCGCATGCGCGGAACCGGGCAGAATCCGCGCTCCCCGAAAGATGGCGTGGGGGTACTGATCGGTCTCGAGGTGATTCTCCCGCATGTGCTTGTCGCGCAATCCCATGCCGGTCTCGAGCGTGGCGAGGTCCACTTCCACGTAGACCACGATGCTATCGGCGAGCCCATCCGGATCACAGACGACTCGGCCCCGGATCTGATCGGTGTGTCCGGTGAACGACTCCAGAGTCGCCTTCGAGAGGAACTCGACTTCGGTGCCTTCACGGCCGGGCACGATCGCATAGGTTGCCACCTCGGCCCCGGCGAGTGGGCTACAGAGCCCAATCGCCGCGAGAACGCCGAGTGTTGCGAGAGAGGTCTTCAAAGAGATATTCAGAGATGTCTCCGAAGAGGTCTTCCAAAAGAATGGTTTCACAATCCGCCTTCCTTGGCTGGGTTACTCTATCTTCAGGATTCGCTGCTGTGCGGTCTTCCCGGCAGAGGTGAGTCGAGCCAGATACACGCCAGTGGTCAGCGAGGCCCCGTCGTCACCGCGACCATCCCAACCGATCCGATGCAGTCCCTCGTCGCGGTGCAGAGTGGGCCACTGACGCACGAGCCGGCCCAAGGCGTCGAAGATCTCGAATTGGGTCATCCCGTCCCGCGGTAGGGCGAGTTCGAAGTGGGCATGGCCTGCCACCGGGTTCGGTGCGCAGTGCAGCGCCAGGCGCAGATGGGCCACCGGCCACACGTTGCCGTCGGCGGGTGCCAGGGTGGTCGTGCTGGCCGCTGTGTAGATGTAGTCCCCCGAGGTGGCTCCGTTGTTGTTCGCCGCGTTCCCGGCGGCGTAGAACGTGACCGCATCGGGGGGATCCACCGGTGAGGTCCACTCGAAGATCCAGGTCGCCGAGCCCGTCGTGCCCGCGTAGGTGCCGGCGCTGGTTTGCTTGATGTAGCTGTTGCCCCCCGAGAGACTGAGCTGCGTGTGCACCGGGTCGGTCACGAGGATCGAGCCGATGTCCAGAGGTGTCAGTTCGAAGCCCCAGCGGGTCGCGGTGGGGTCTTCGAGGGTGACGGTGATCACGTAGGTCTGCTCGGGTGCGAAGAAGGGTGGCGCCATGATGGTGAGCGACCCATCACCGCTGTTTAGCGGGAAGCTCCCGTGGCAGTCGTGACAGGTGCCTTCCCCGGGCGCTCCGGTCTTCTGATCCGGCGGGGCGGCCGAGAAGGCCGCAGCGACACCGGGCAGGAGACAAAGAAGGGAGAAAATGACCATCCACCTGATGGGGCAGGGGGGCCGGCTCGTTCGGAAAGGACTCGAGAGGGATACCATGGGCCGCCTCCTTTGCGAGGGGTGTTGGACTGGGCTCGGGGTCATGTGCAGAACCATCCATGATAGTGGATGTTGCGTGTCCGAATTGGCAAGACCAAACTACGTAATGCGGCAACCTGCTTGCACTTATGAAAAAAGAGACCTTGTTCCCGATTCTTCTCTAGAGCCTGCGATCGGAGGATGATAGCGCCAAGAGGTTCGGGAAGTGCGTATCGGGAAGCTGCTTGGTCGCCGCCTGCGGCCAAGGGAAGCCGGGGGGACGCAAGCTGCGACATCCGCACCTTCGAGCGCAGTTCGTTCGAGCGCGGTTCATTGCCCTGCTTTGGCGGCGCATCGAGAGGCCAGGGCTCGATCAAGCTTGCAGGAACACGTAGCGCGCGATGAAGAGCGCAGCCAGCACGTAGAGAAGCACCGGCACCTCGCGGCCCTTGCCGGCCAGGAGCTTGATGAGCGGGTAGGTGACAAACCCCAGCGCGAGCCCATCGGCGACGCTGTAGGTGAGCGGCATGCCCAGGATCATGAGCAAGGCGGGCAGGCCTTCACTCATGTCGTCCCACGGAATCGCTTTCACGTTCGACATCATGAGGCACCCCACCACGAGCAGGGCCGGTGCGGTGATGGGCGAGTAGAAGGCGCCCTCGAAGGCGAAGGGCTGGCCGATCATCTTCGCGAGCGGAGAGAAGAAGATCGCCCCCACGAAGAGAATCCCGGTGGCGATGCTGGCCAGACCCGTCCGGCCGCCGGCGGCCACGCCGGCGGCGCTTTCGATGTAGGAGGTCACGGCGGAGGTGCCGAGCGCCGCGCCGGTCAGGGTGCCGGTGGCGTCGGCGTAGAGCGCGCGGCTGGCGCGGGGCATCTTCCCGTCGCGCAGGAATCCGCCGGCCTGCCCGATGCCGATGAAGGTTCCGATCGAATCGAAGAAGTCCATGAACAGGAACACGAAGATAATCACCACACCATTCGAGGTCAGCAACCCCTCGAAGGAGAATTGCAGGAAGGTCGGCGCGAGCGACGGCGGCGCATCCACCACGCCCTGGAAATGGGTGACGCCCACCAGAAGAGCGAAGACGGTGGTGCCGGCCAGCCCGATCAGGATGGCCCCAGGGATGCGGCGCGTCATCAAGACGCCCATCAGAATGATGCCGACCAGGGTGGTCCACACCGCCGGATTCGCCGGGTCGCCCAGATCCACCGCCAGCGGGCCCTCGGGCTTGACGATGATGCCGCCCCCGGTGAGCCCCAGGAACGCGATGAAGGCGCCGATCGCCACGGCGATCGCGTACTTGAGCGAGGAAGGGATGCTGTCGATCACCATCTGCCGAACACGTAAGGCCGTGAGGAGGAAGAACGCCAGCCCGGAGATGACGGTGGCGGCCAGACCCTGTTGCCAGGTCATGAGCCCCGCGGCCACGAAGCTGGCGAACACCGCGTTCTCGCCCATCCCCGGCGCCAGCGCGATGGGGTAGTTGGCGACCAGGCCCATGAAGAGCGTGGCGATCGCGGCGCCCAGGCAGGTGGCCACCATGACCGCGCCGAAGTCCATGAACTCCTGCCCGGTCCCCTCCAGGCCCACCCCGCTCAAGATGACGGGGTTGACGAAGATGATGTAGGCCATGGTGATGAAGGTGACGACGCCGGCCAGCAATTCGGTGCGAACGGTCGTGCCGTTCTCGCGCAGGCGGAACAAGCTCATGCGCATCCTCCGTGCGGCGCTTCCGAGGGAATCGGGCGGCGACTCGCGGCCATTCGAGTGTCCGGAGGCGCACCGCCTATCCTGCCAATCCTAATCGAGCAAGCGGAGCTGGTTGCCCTCCCCGGGATCCACGACGATCTTGCGGGTTCGCGGAAGAATCCTCTCCATCGCTTCCAGATAGAGACGGGTCTCGGTGATCGAGCGCGCCTTGCGCGCTTCGACGAGCAACTTGCTGAACTGGGCGGCTTCGCCGCGGGCACGTTCGACCGTTTCGGCGCGGTAGCTCTCGGCGATCTGAATGGTGCGGTCGGCCATGGCGCGCGCGCGCGGAATCAGATCCTTGCGGTACCCGTCGGCCTGGTTGATCATGCGGGCCTTCTCGAGCTTGGCGGTCGAGACGTCGTTGAAGGCCTCGATCACACTCGCGGGCGGCTCGACCGAGCCGATGTTGATCGTCACCACTCGCAGGCCGGCGTCCAGGGCATCGAGGGAGGCCTGGGATTGGAGGCGGGTCTGCTCTTCGAGTTCCACCTTGCCACTGGTCAGGAGTTCATCGACCGGCATCTGCGCGATCAGCGTCGTGAGCGTGCACTCGGCGCAACGGCGCACGACGAAGTCCGCGTCGACCGGGCCCAGCCGGAAGAGGTACTTGACCGGATCGTTGATCGAATACTTCACCGTGAGGGTCAAGTTGATGATGTTCGTGTCGCCGGTGACCCATTCGACTTCCATCGGTTCGGGCGCGATGCCGCGCACCGCGTCGACGAGCTTGTACCCGACCGGCATCGTCCGCACCTCGGTCGTCTTGACCGGGATCGATCGCTCGAAGGGCCAGGGCAAGTGGAAGAGGATGCCGGCCGGCACCACGGTACGAACGGCGCCGAAACGCAGCACCACCGCCTGCTCATCCTCCCGGACCACCCGCATGCCGGTGAATCCCCAATCGGCGAGGATCAGCGCGAGCAGCACATACATGAGGTTGCGCCATGTACACCACTGGCCGGCGCGGGTGAGCCAGTGCCGCAGGCGCTGGCCCCAACCGCCCGGTTCGTGTCCGTTCGAAGCGGACGAGGTGTCGTGTGAACGCGGTGTCACTAGCGTGAGTCCTCCGGGCGTGAGTCCTTCAGCAGGCGAAGCAGCTCCGAGTCCGAGGGCATGACGATGGTGGCGTCCTCGTCCAGGATCTTCTCGTAGGTTTCCAGCGTCTTCAAGAACCCATAGAAGCGCGGGTCCTGATTGTAGGCCTCCGCGTAGATGCGAGCGGCTTCGGCATCGGCTTCGCCACGAACCTCGGCCGATCGGCGCTCGGCCTTCGCCAGGATCTGGGCGCGCTCGAGGTCGGCCTGCGCGCGCACCATCTCGGCCTGCTCTTCGCCCTCGGAGCGGTACTGGCGCGCAATCCGTTCACGCTCGGCTTCCATGCGGCGGAACACGGCCTGGCGGTTTTCCTCGGGGAAGTTGAGGCGCTTGAGCCGGATGGCGCGCACCCGGATGCCATAGCCCTCGCTGGCTTTCGTCGCCGCGCGCTCGGTGATCGTGCCGACAATGCGGTCGACCTGGATCTGATCCTCCTGCGTCGAGAGCAGCGCCGAGAGGTCATGGGAACCCATTGCGGCCCCGACCTCGGCACGCATGATGTCCTCGAGCTGCGCCTCGGCCGTGTCTCGATCCAGGACCGTGACCAGGTAGCGCAGCGGGTCCTCGACCTCCCAGGCGGCGAAGGTGTCGACCAGGACGTTCTTCTTATCGAGCGTCAAGTACTCGGCCTCGGGCGGGTCCAGAATGCGCAGCTGCTTGTCGATTCGCACCACGGTCTCGAACGGAGGCGGAAGCTTCCAGGCGAGCCCCGGCTCCAGGATGATCCGGACCGGATCGCCGAAGAAGAGCACGATGGCGTACTCGGTCTCCTGCACCTCGAAGGCACAGGAGAGCAGCAGCGGGACGCCGACCGCGATCAGCACAATGATGGTCAGGATCCTCTTCATCGCTGACTCTCCTCCAGTCGCCGGAGCTTCTCTCTCCAGGTTTCTTGCGAGCCTGTTGCCGGTTCGTCGGCGCTGCGCGTAGACGGGGACGGTTGATTGCTCCATGCGCCACCCGGATAGGTGCCGTCACCCATGCCACTGCCCAGTCGGTCGCTGGTCGAGCCGCTGCCGGAGCGGCCCCACAAATCGGTCCAGCGGGTGGCGCCACTGCCGCGGGCGATCCACAGGTCGAGCGGCAGATCGGTGATCGGGCAGATCAAGCGCGGTTTTCGCAGGTTCTCGCCGACGGCGTCGAGCTGCATCCGCAGCCGCGTGATCTCGCGCACGGGACGGCTGGCGTCGGCCAGCACCTGGAATCCATAGGCTTCCCCGGTTGCGGCGGCGACGCGCTGCGTCTTCTCCGCCTCCGCCGAGGCCTCCTCCGAATAGGCCTGTGCGCGGCCGGAGGCGATGACGCGGTTGCGGTAGCTTTCAGCCTGGCGGACGAAGCGGTGCATGTCTTCCATGGCGCTGGCGACGTCGCGGAAGGCGAAGTGCACCTCCGGCGGGGCGTGCATGTCGAGCAGGTCCACGCGCAGGATCTCGATGCTCGGCGTGAGGATGGCCATCTCACTGCGCAGCCGCTCGGTCACCTGATCCATGAGTTCGAGATGATGATTGACGAGAATGCTGTCGGTGGGCTGCTCGCACATCACCCGTCGCAGCGAGTATTCCACCATGCAGGCGACCAGGGTTTCCGGGTCGTCCAGGCCGAAACGGTACTGGTAGGCGTCGGCCACCGTGTACTGTGCGCTGTACCGTATGGCCAGGAGGTTCTCGTCCCCATCGGCGATCTCGGCTTCCTTGATGAGTTCGAGGCGTTCCCCCGAAGACGCGGCCTGAGCAAACGTCGCCCCGGCCGGGATCTCGGTGTCTTGCCGGAAACCGCGGTCGACGGAGCGGACTTGCTCAGCGGCGACCCGCTCCACCCGGCTGATGGGGTAGGGCCAGTGAGCCACGAGGCCGGGTTCGGGAATCTCACGGGAAACCTTGCCGAAGGTGAGCACCCAGCCGACCTCGCCCGGATTGACGACCGAGAGGCCGGTCGCCAGATAGAGCAGGACGAGCACGACGGCATAGACCGCGATCGCGGGGCGTCCGCCCAGATTGACGCTCCAGGAGCGGCTCACCCGGGTGAGGCCTTCCCGCCAGCCACGGAACAGGTGGATGCGCCGCGCGCTGGCCACGAACAGGGCGAGCGCGAGGATGGCGGCCGGCCACTCGATCCACGCCGGCACGATCTCGCTGGCGCCGCCGACGGAGGCCTGGGGTGAGATGCCGGTGGACTGGTAGAAGGAATTGACCACCCAGCCGGCGACGAGGCTCATGACGGCCACCGACGCGATGTAGGTGACCGCGGCCCGCTTGCCCAGAAGCTTGGTGACAACGGCCAGCGAGACGGTGTTGGTGGCCGGTCCGGCAAGCAGGAAGACCAGAGCGGCGCCGGGGCTGAGTCCCTTCGTGATGAGCATCGCGGCCATCGGCGTCGAGGAGATATCGCACACGTAGATCGGAATGCCGATCACCAGCATCAAGAGCATCGAGGGCCAGCCACTCAAGGCCGGATTCTCGAGCGCTCCTTCGGGAATCAGGGCCCCGATCAAACCACTGATGAAGAGGCCGATGAGGAAGTAGGACAGAATGTGGTCCAGCAACTCGCGGTAGGCGTAGTCAAAGATGGTCCGCAGACGCATGCGCAGCCGGCCCGCGCGGGAAAGCCCGGCAAGCTGAAAGCGGGTCCACTCCTCTGCGGCCGGGTCGAAGTAGGTGTCGGCAATGGAACACGTTGCCCCGACAGCTTCTTGGGTTTGCTCGTAGGCTTGCTGGGGCGGCAGTGCACCCAAACCGTGCTCGCCGGTCACGCCGGATCCGCCGGTCTCGTCCCGTCCGCTGGTGGCGCCGGATCCGCCGGCCTCGCCCGATCCGCCGGTCACGCCGGATCCGCCGGCTTCGCCTGGCTTGCCAGTCTCATCCTCATCACGGGTCTTGCCGATGGCACTGCTCGTCGCCGCGGCGGCGTCCGTGGGAAGCGTCTCCCGCCTGACCACGGCATTGGTGGCCAGGCCGGCGACCATCGCCGTGCCGAAGGCCGAGAGGGGCCGCGCGACGGTCATCACCGGATCGAGCAGCGCGTAGGAGACGCTGATCGAATCGACACCGGTTTCGGGCGTGGAGATCAAGAAAGAGACGGTGGCGCCCTTGCTGGCGCCTCCTTGCCGCATGGCGGCGGCGGCGGGCAGAACCGAGCAGGAGCACAAGGGCAGCGGAATGCCGGCCAGAGAGGAGATCAAGACGGAGCGAAAGTCGTTCTTGCCGATCGCCGATCGCACCCAACTGGAGGGGATCAGGACGCGCAGCAGGCCGGCCAGGAAGAATCCGGCGAGCAAGAAAGGCGCCGCCGAGACGAAGATCTCGGCGGTGAGCCGAATGACGTCCACCAGGAAGAGCATGTGCCGATCCTTTGCGACCGCGCCGCGCCGGCTGGCCTGGCCATGCAGGGACGGTGCCGTGCCTACTAAAGCAACATATTTACATCTTATGCCATACAGCCGGGCCGCGATAGAGTTCCAAACAGCCGCGTGGAGCGCCGCTGCCGAGTTCAGTAGTCGGCCGAACTCCGCAGTCGGCCGGGCTCCGCAGTTGGCCGAGTTCGCAGTCGGCCGAGCTCTGCAGCCGGCCGAACTCCCCAGTCGGCCGGGATCTGCTGCCCGGACGTCTCCGGCCTGCCAGCGTCGGTTGCCGACCACGGCCTGCCGCAAGAACGAAAGGGTACTCCTCTTTCTTAGATGGAGCAACCAAAGCCGGTGGCCCCTGCCATCGGCCCGTGCCGTCGGTCCGTGCCGTCGGCCCGTGCCGTCGGCCCGTGCCGTCGGCCCGTGCCGTCGACCCGCCTGAAAGAAGCGCGGCACAGGCACCCGGTCACGACGGTTAGGAATCCGTACAGCTCGCGACGGCCCTGGCATCGCCCGCGGGCTATGTTATACTGACATGGACTGAATCAGCCTGAAGGGGGTGATTCTCGTGCTAGACGAAGCTGCCCTGGTTCTGAATCGTAGCTGGTACCCGATCGGGACGACCACGGTACGTGCCGCTATCTGTATGATCTACAGGTCGGCCGCCCGGGCGTTCGATCCAGCCGATTCCCAGACGCACGATTTCGATTCGTGGAGTTCGCTCCGCGTATCCGAGGGGGAGCCCTGTATCCGCACGGTTCGCCTCCGAATCAAGGTTCCCGAGATCATCGTCCTCAACAACTACGAGGCGGTGCCCACTCGCCGGGTGTCCTTCTCGCGCCGGAACATCTACCGCCGGGACCGCAACCGGTGCCAGTACTGCGGTGCGCGGCCCCCCATGTGCGATCTGACGATCGATCACGTGGTTCCCCGTTCGAAGGGGGGGACCTCTACCTGGGAGAACTGCGTCCTTGCCTGCCTGCGGTGCAATAGCCGCAAGTCGAACCGAACGCTGCGCGAGGCTCAGATGCACCTGGTCAAAGTGCCGCGGGAGCCCCACTGGACACCGATCCTCACGATCCCCCTGGCGCAGCGCAAGGCCTCCTGGGAACAGTTCGTCTCCGATCGCTACTGGAATGCCGAACTCGAGGCGTAGCCGCTCGTCCCGCTCCGGGACGAGTGAGGTTGCCATCACGCCTTGGCCGTCAGGACTCGTTCCATGTGATCCGCCAGGCACGCCGCGGTCATGCTCGCCGGCTCGCGGAGCATGCCCTCCACGGGGCCTTGGTAGACGACCCGCCCGCCGGCATCGCCCGCCCCCGGACCCAGGTCGATTACCCAGTCTGAGGCGCGCAGCAGGTCAAGGTGATGCTCCACCACCAGCACGGAATGCCCCGCCGCGATCAGCGACCGCAGCGCGCGCAAGAGCCGTTCGACGTCGCGGGCATGGAGACCGGTCGTGGGCTCGTCGAAGAGGAAGAGGTGCCGCTCGTCGCGATGATGCTTCGACAGGAAGGCGGCCATTCGCAGCCGCTGCGCTTCGCCGCCGCTGAGCGTATTGGTCGATTGCCCGAGGGTGATGTAGCCCAGGCCTACCTCGCGCAGCGGCGCCAAGCGGTCGACGATCGCGCGCTCCTTGCGGAAGAAGCGCGTGGCCACATCGACCGTCATCGACAGGACATCGTAGACCGACTTGCCCTGCCAGGTCACCTCGAGCACCTGGGGACGAAAGCGTCGCCCGTCGCAGGCCTCGCACGTGACCTCGACATCGGGCATGAAGTACATCTCGAGCGTTTGGCTTCCCGTGCCCCGGCAGCTCTCGCAGCGGCCGCCGGGCGTGTTGAACGAGAACGCGCCGGGGGTGAGGCCAAGCTGGCGCGCGCGAAGCGTTCCGGCGAAGAGCTTGCGAATCTCCGGATACGCTTGCACGAAGGAGAGCGGGTTCGACCGGCTGGAGCGGCCCAGGAAGCCCTGTCCCACCATGTGCACGTCGGTGAACTCATCCAGCCCCGCAATCGATTCGGCCTGGCCGACCCCCTCCACCGGCTCCCCGCGATGGCGCAGCCAGTTGCGGTAGAGCACCGTCTCGAGCAGGGTGGACTTGCCCGATCCCGAGATGCCCGAGATCGTCACCATCCGCCCCAGAGGAATGGCCAGGAGCGGGATGCGAAGGTTCTGCGCCCGCACACCGCGAAGCGTCAGCCGCGGTCCGGGCGGGAAGCTCGGCCGCGGGACAGTCGCGTCCCGGGCCGTGGATGCGCTCGCGGTCGCGCCACCCTTGCCCGTGCCGGAGGCGGCGGTCCGGGACGCGCCCTCGGTCGCGCCACCCTTGCCCGCGCCAGCCGGACCGCTGGGTTGGCGGGCGGCGTGTTGCGCGAGCCAGGCCGATACGGCGGCAGCATTCCACGGGTTGTCGAGCTTGCCGGCGCGGGCCGTCTTGGGCAGGCCCGGCATGCGACGCCGGCGGCGTCGTTGCTCGCGCAGCGTCTCGTAGGTCACCGCCGTGCTGGCCGGAGACGCAACCTCGGCGATGAAGAAGCCCGGGTGCTCTTCGAGGAAGGGGCCCGGCTCGCCCTCGTAGACCTTCTCGCCTCCCTCGGACCCGCCACCGGGGCCGAGAACGATCAAGTGATCGGCACCGGCGATGATGCCCGGGTCGTGCTCGACCACCACGACCGTGTTGCCCATGGCGGTCAACTGCTTGACGACCGAGAGCATCCGGGCCGAGTCGCTCGCATGAAGTCCCACCGTGGGTTCGTCGAGAATGTAGAGCGTCTCGGTGAGCGAGTTGCCCAGTGCCGCCGCCAGGCGAATGCGCTGGGTTTCGCCGCCACTCAAGGTGCGGGCGGTGCGCCCAAGTGTCAGATACTCGACGCCCACGTCACTCAAGTATGCCAACCGGTGGCGGACGCTCTCGAGCAAGCGGCGGGTCGCCTTGGCTCGCGTGATCGTGGCCGGCAGCGACGCGAAGAAGGCCTGCACTTCGGAGACCGGCAGGTCGTGGAGCTGACCGATATCGAGCCCCTCGACCTTGACCGCCAGGGCTTCGGGCTTCAGGCGCCGGCCGCCGCACTGGGGGCAACTCACGTAACCGCGAAACCGGGCAATGAAGATTCGTACGTGCATCTTGTAGCGCTTCTGCTCAAGGCGCTCGAAGAAGCCCTCCACGCCCGGAAAGCCTTCGTCACCGCGGAAGACCCAGTCTTGCTGGGCAGGCGTCAGATCCTCGAACGGCAGATCGGTGGGGACGTCCCGCTCGGCGGCCGCCTTGAGCAGCCGGCGATACCACGCCCGCGCGGTGGGGACGCTGAAGGGGGCGACAGCGTCGTTGCGCAGATTCCTGCGCGGATTGGGGACGACCTTGTGCCGGTCGAGGGTGATGATGCGGCCGAATCCTTGGCAGGCCGGACAGGCGCCCAGCGGACTGTTCCAGGAGAACAGACCCACCGAGGGGCGCGCGAGCCGTGTGCCGCACGCGGGGCAAGCCAGTCCCTCCCGCAGCACCCGTTCGGGCAACGGCGACCGGGTTGCCCGGCCCCCTTCCGCAGAGGTCTTCTCCGAGCCCGCCGTCGTCGTCGCCGATCCAGGCAGTGGGTGAAGGATCGCGGTGCCCGCGCCGATCCGCCAGGCGGAGGTAAGGGCCTCGCGCATTCGCTGGCGGCGCGTGCGACCGGCGATCACGCGGTCGACGACCAGCCCGCGTACCGATCGGACCGAGCGCAGGCCTTCGATGTCGCGGACCCCTTGCTTGGTCAGCACGCGAACGTACCCTTGCCGTTGCAGCAACACGAGGTCCTGGCGGACAACGCGGTGGGAGAACGGGGCCGCGACAGCCAGGCGCGTGCCTTCCGGGTAGTCGTTCACCGCGCGGACGGCTTCCGCAATCTCGGTCCGCTCGGCCCGGCCACCGCATTCGGGACAGTGAACCTCGCCGGCGTGGACGTAGAGAAGCCGGATGAGATCGCTGAGTTCTGTGATGCTACCGACCGTTGAGCGCGCGTTGCGCACCGCACCCTGCTGTTTCAGGGCGATGGGGGGTTGCACGTAGCCGATCTCGTCGGCGTCGGGACGTTCGAGCCGCTCCAGGAACTGCCGCGCGTAGGCACTCAAGCACTCGGCGAAGCGACGTTGGCCCTCGGCATAGAGCACGTCGAAGGCCAGTGTCGACTTGCCGGATCCGGACACCCCGGTCACGACCGACAGCTTGCCGAGGGGAATGCGGCAGTCGATGCCCTTGAGGTTGTGCATGCGGGCGCCCCGGATGTGGGTGGCGCGGGGGGTGGCTGTCGGGGGTGGCTGGGTGGTCATGAAGTATCTCGGTTATGGCGCCGGGGAGCCTGCTCGTTGCTCGGCCAGGATGCCCGCTCGCTGCTCGGCCAGGAGCCCGTTCGTCGTGGGACCAGGGAGTCTGCCAATCGCCGCAGGAGGCGGCCCGCTGGTTGTGGGGCTCGAAAACCCGTTTTGGACTCCTAACCTATTGTTCGATAGTCGATTGGGGCGCAAGTGACGAAATCGAAGTCACTGGGCACCCATGTCGCCTTTGCATATGATGTTAGAGCCGCAGCGCCAGGATTCCGCTTCCCACAATGTACCACACACCGGCGCGCTCGGGCTCGCCAAACGCCACCATAGCACCCACCGCCTCGCATGAATCTCACAATCTCGACATTGCGCTTGAGTACGTTCAACAGATGGACGAAACTTCCAACAAGCCGGAAGAATCTGACGTCCTCCCGCATCCTACCCATGCGGTTTGCCTGGTTTTGGAAAGGACTTCTTCAGAAGCATGAATGCTGAGCTCGCCTCGGCCAATGGCCATGTGTTGCAAAAACTTTTCGCCAACTCCCACCGCCTCTTCGCTCGCATCGATGATCTGCCGGGACTCACCGACCAACTCGCGCAGAATCTCGTGGACCTGCTCGACGAGTTCGACCCCAAGCACGCCAAGGTCGAGCACGTCCTCGGCGCAGCGGGATTGATCTCGCGACGCTACGCTGGAGTCTTCAGGCCGCTCTCGCTGCGAGGCCGCCCTGACCCCGCCGAGTTGCGTAGTTTCGTCGAGCATGTCGGCCCCGGCGACAGCGAGCGGCCGTCGGGCATGATGGGGTGGGCCGTTGCTCGCCGCTGCGCCGCATTGCGCCAGGGTGACCACTGGTTTGTCGCCGAGAGGGATGATCGGCGCGACCGCTGGGAGCCCATGCGGCCGGCCACCGAACACGAGGTGGGCCAGATGCAGCAGGCTGACATCAAGGCCTTTCCCAGCCTTCAATCACAGCTGGCGGTGCCGATCCTCGAACCCGAAATCCGGGGCCAGGCCCGCCCACGCGAGGCCATCGGGATCCTCAACATCGAGAGCGACGAGATGCTCTCGACCGAGTTCTGCAGCTTCCTGATCGGCTACAGCATATCGATCGGGCATCCCTTGCGGGTTGCCGTTCGGCAGCGCGATCTGCGGCTGTTGACCCAGCGTCTGGCCGGACCGATGTCGCGCGCCGCGCTGGCCCGCATGCTACTCGAGACGAACCTGACCTACCTGCCGCGCGGCCAGCGGCACGGCCTGGTGGCGCTGCGCGACCCGCGCGATGATGCGCGCTACGTGGTCGAGCGCATGACCACCGAGGGGCTACCCGATGAGCATCTGCAGGCCTACCGAGCCGGCTCGCTGGCGATCACCCTGAGTGATGGTATCTGGGGTGAGTGCATCCGCACCGGCCGCGCGCAGTACCTGCCCGACCTGCCGCGCACCGCCCCCGCGCGACACATGCGCCTGTGGCCCAACACGCACAGCGCGATCGCGATTCCGCTGGTGACCACCGAAGGCGGACCGGTGATGGGGTTCTTGGGTCTCGAAAGCGGAGAGACGTCCTACGCCTTCTCCACGCAAGACCAGAACTTCTTCAAGACCACCTGCTCGATGGCCACGATCGTCGCCGCCGGCATCGAGGAGACGCGCCTCGAGTTCCCGGAGGCGGTTCGGGTCCCGGCGTTGCTCAGGAAGTACAAGAAGGACCGCCTCTCCGACATCCCCGAGGACCAGTTCGTTCGGATCAACGCGATCTGTCGTGCGCTGGTGGCGACCGGATTCGTGTTCCAGAAGGCGGCCGAGGAATGCCGCCTCACCGTGCACATCCTGCGCGAGTACACCTCGCGCTCGCCCCGCATCATCGACGTCGATGTGCTACGAACGCTGGCCGCCCGCCGGGAAGGACGGCACGCCACGATCGAGGCCGGCAGCTGGATCGAGTGACCGGATGGGCGGTGCTGGGGACGCGCCGCTGGGGACGCGCCGCTGGGTGGATGTGCCGTGCGGCAACGGGCAGTGCGCCGATGGTACCGAGAGGATCGAGAGAAGGGGAAGCCCATGGCGGCGCCGCAGGGAACCGATGACCCGGACCGCTTGGATCCAACCGATCCGAACAACGAGACCCTAGAGGTTTGTGAGATCTTCGCCAGCATCCAGGGCGAGGGCGGGATGAGTGGCTGGCCCTGCAGCTTCGTTCGCCTGGCGGGCTGCCCGCTGGATTGCTGGTACTGCGACACCGCCTACGCCAAAGCACCCGGCGCTCCGATGAAGCGGGCGGCGATCCGGGACGCGCTTCGTGGCCACGGTCTTCCGCTGGTGGAGCTGACCGGTGGTGAGCCGCTTGCCCAGCCGGGGGCCTTTGCGTTGACGACCGAGCTGGCCGACGACGGCTATGACGTCATGGTCGAGACCGGTGGCGGCGTCTCGATCGAAGGGCGCGACCGGCGCGCGCGCATCATTCTGGATGTCAAGACCCCGGGATCAAGGATGGTAGAGCGCCAACGGCTCGAGAATCTCGACCTGCTTCTCCCACACGACGAGATCAAGTTCGTCATCTGCTCTCGCGCCGATTATGAGTGGGCGTGCGACCTCATCGCCGCGCGCGATTTGGCCCGGCGCTTCCGGGTGCACCTCTCGCCCGTGGCGACCGGTCCGTCCGCTCCCGCCGGGCTGGGCATCCGGGCGCAGGATCTGGCGAAATGGATCTTGGACGACCGGCTGCGGGTACGGTTGAATCTACAGCTGCACACCTGGATATGGGGTCCGGGCGTTCGCGGCGTCTAGGACCAGGTCATTCGGTCCCTGGGAGAGCGCCGAGGGGAGAGCGACGAGGCGTGAGCAACGAGGGGCGAGCAACGAGGGGAGAGAGAAGTGGTGGTTGATACCACACCGTTCCGGCCCGCCGGCGCGAGAGAACGAGGCCCGGCGGTCGTGTTGCTCAGCGGCGGGCTCGACTCGGCCACCTGTCTGGCCCTGGCGCATGCCGAGGGATACCGGTGCTATGGTCTCACGCTGCGGTACGGCCAGCGGCACGCGATCGAGGTGGAGCGAGCCACGCAGCTGGCGGAAACCTATCGCCTGGCCGAGCACCGCGTTCTCGCAGTCGACCTGGCCGGCTGGGGCGGATCCTCGCTCACCGGTGCCGGCCCGATTCCCCATCATGAGGAAGTCAGCGGCGCATACACAGCACGGGTGAACGAGGCCGGGAAGAGAACAGCCGGGGTGAACGAGCCCGGGAAGGGGGAGGACTCTTCGACCAGGGGGACTCTTTCCCAGGTGGCCCCCTCCGGGAAGCCCCCCTCCGGGAAGCCCCCCTCCGAGGAGATCCCCTTCGAGGAGATCCCCTCAACCTATGTGCCCGCTCGAAACACCATCTTGCTCTCATTCGCCCTGGCGTGGGCGGAGGTTCTGGGCGCGGAGGCCATCTTCGCTGGAATGAGCGCGGTCGACTACTCCGGGTATCCGGACTGCCGGCCGGAGTTCGTGGGGGCCTTTCAGGCGCTGGCGAACGTGGCCACCAAGGCCGGGGTCGAGGGCCACGGACCGATCATCCGCGCGCCGCTCATCCACAAGAGCAAGGCCGAGACGATTCGCTGGGGCCTGGCCCTGGGGCTGGACTACGGGCTCACTTGGAGCTGTTATGATCCGCAGCCGGGGCCCCGGCCATGCGGCGCCTGCGACAGCTGCCGGCTGCGGGCGCGTGGGTTCGCCGAGGCGGACCATCCCGATCCGCTCTTGACGGCGGACGGGGAAGGGCGAGGGCGGATGGAGGAGACAGTCCGATGAAAGTCGAATTGACGCGGACGTTCGAGTTCAATGCGGCCCACTCGTTGCCGCACGTGAATGACGGCCACAAGTGCCGCCACGTGCACGGGCACAACTTCACCCTCGAGGTGTCGGTGCGGGGCGTTGTGGATCCCGAGCGCGGCTGGCTCATGGACTACGGCGACATTCGCGCGGTGGTCGCGCCGCTCGTGAAGGAACTCGACCACTCGATGCTCAACGAGGTGGCCGAACTCGCCAATCCCACCTCGGAGAACATCGCGCGCTGGTTCTGGAATCGTCTGGAAGGCCTGTTGCCCGGACTCCATCGCATCACCATCTACGAGACGCCGGGCAGCCGCTGCACATACTGGGGGGAGGCTTAGATGGCGGACGGGGATGCCACATCGGCACGCACAGGCAACGCGGGCGCGCTGCTCGAATTTTCGATGACCCCGCTGGACAAGGGCGCGTCGGTGAGCAAGTACGTGGCGCGCAGCCTGGACATCATCGACCGCTCCGGGGTGGCCTACCAGCTCGGCCCGATGGGCACCTGCCTGGAGGGCACCTGGGAGGAGGTCATGGGAGTGGTCGGCCAGTGCTTCGATCGGATGAGCGAAGACTGCGAGCGGATTTCGGTCTCGATCAAGATCGATTACCGGCGCGGCCGCTCCGGGCGGCTGGTGAGCAAGATCGAAGCGGTCGAACGTGAGGTCGGGCGCACACTCCATTCGGCCAAGCGGTCGCCGCAACCGCCGGCTGCCGGATCACAGATCGATCCACCTGAATCCGTCTGAATGAGGAAGCTGTGCCGGACGAAGGTGTGCCG
>CAZZIF010000011.1:0-13902 GCA_964654025.1 uncultured bacterium | reverse complement strand
TCGATCCACCTGAATCCGTCTGAATGAGGAAGCTGTGCCGGACGAAGGTGTGCCGAACGAAGCTGTGCCGAGCGAAGGTGTGCCGGACGAATGTGTGCCGAGCGAAGAGGCGACGCCCTTGATGACAAGAGAGGAAACCGCAGCACGGTCTGCCGGGTAAACAAAGATAGAGTGGGCAACAGATACGAGTAGGGCGGCCAAAACGTGTTGACCGCCCCCCAGCCTGCAGGGATGCCCAGGGAGTCTCTCGCGCCAATTGCGTGTCCTGGGCGGAGACCTAACCCTGGTGAAACTCCCGTGGGCCAGCTCAATCGTTGGCCACGGAACCTTCCCGGTTCCAGCCGCTGTTGTCCGGACGGAGGCGCCTGGTTGCTCTGACTGGGCCCCTCGTCCGACCGCGCCTTGGCGCGGCCTCAGATGCGATCGCCCGACGAGAAGTTCTCGAGCGTCTCTTGATGCGATATCACTGAAGCATTGCTCACCCATCATAATATCACCCGGGCAGTGAAGTGTCTAGGCCAAACTTCCAAAGTGTGGCTCTTATGGACATTCTCTATTAATCGTTACAGGTAAATGAATTAGGGGCTCTGGAATTTCTGGATCTTGAGAGTTTGTCTCGAGGGGTTGATTTGTCCATGTTTCTTGGTTTCACCCAACATCCTGGATGTATGCTCGAGATAGTCTGAGAGCGGGGCCGACTCCCTGCCAACCGCACTCGTGGGAGAATTCTGGTGGTCCCAGAGGGTTGGTTTCGCGATATCATTGAGCGAGTCTGGATGTTGGTCGCCGACACAGAGGAGCCCCTATGCATCGTCTGAGCCACCCACCGAACCGCCATACACCTTCCGATCGATTCTCGCGCCGCCGCTGGCACATGGCCCGGCCGCCGTGGCCTCTGTGGGCCGGTCTCCTGTTGCTCTCGGCCTTGCTGCTGGTAGCGGCGTTGTGGATCGGCGAGTGGGAGAAGCCGGTTGGAGAAGCCGCCGGTCCGTCGGCCGGTCCGTCGGCCGGCCCGCCCGCCGGGGCTCTGGGGACCGGGGGGGATGAGCAGCCCGCGCGAGCCGACAGCAGCATCCACTGGATCGATCTGAACGGCCTTGCCCCTGACGCTGACGATCCCGAAGCCATCACGCAGGCGACGCCGCCGGTCGGCACCCGGCCTGAGCACAGTGGCGTGCAGCCTGCCACTCGCAACGGCGTGCAGCCTGCCGTCCGCAACGAGGAGCCGCTCGTGGCCTCGGAAGTGAAGCCTCGCAAGCTTCGCTCGACCACGCGCGGCGACGGCTTGCCTCCCAAGGCGCCCAACTCCTGGTTCTTCCATGAGCGGGCCTATCCCTACGGGGAGATTCCCCGGGCGCAGTGGCATGCGGCGGTTGCCACGGCCCGGGCCATGCGCGTGGCCGCCGGCACGCGGGAGGGGGTGTGGACAGCGGCCGGACCTACCAACATCGGTGGGCGCATAACCGACCTCGTGGTCCACCCCGCCGACGAGAACACCCTCTATGTCGGCGCGGCCGAGGGAGGCGTGCTCAAGAGCGTCGATGGTGGACAGACCTGGGCGGTCCTGACCGATGACCTGCCGAGTCTGTCGGTGGGCGCCCTGGCGATCGATCCGTTCGAGCCCGAGACGGTGTACCTGGGGACCGGTGAAGTGAACCCCGGCGGCGGAAGCGTTGCCTACGGGGGGGTCGGTGTCTTCCGCACGACCGACGGCGGCGCGACCTGGGAACCGCTCGGTCTCGAGAACACCGGCTCGATCGGCCGCATCGTGGTCGATCCCGCCGACACGAATCGGATCTTCGTAGCCGCCATGGGCCATCTGTGGGCGGCCGACTCCGACCGCGGTGTCTACCGCACCGTCGATGGCGGCGAAAGCTGGGAGAAGGTGCTCTTCGTCAACGACTCGACCGGTTGCGTGGACCTGATCCAGCGTCCCGACGATCCCTCGGTGCTCTACGCCGCCACCTGGGAGCGAATCCGCCGGCCCGAGTACTACCGCTACGGCGGCTCGGGCTGCGCGATCTATCGCACCACCGACGGTGGCGACACCTGGAACCTGGTCGGGGGCGGCTTGCCCTCGCCCGGTGTCAACGGTGGACGCATCGGCCTCAGCCTCTGTCAGGGCCAACCCGATGTGATGCATGCGATCTACGCTGACCGGATCGGCTACTTCGACGGGCTCTACCGGTCGACCGACGGTGGCTACAACTGGTCACGCACGAACGACGGAGCCCTCAGCAGTGTCTTCTCTTCTTACGGCTGGTGGTTCGGCAACGTGCGTACCCACCCGGTTCATCCCGACTGGATTTACGTCCTGGGCTTGCCGTTCTATCGCAGCACCAACGGTGGCGCCTCCTATTCGGATGCCTCCGGGAACATGCACGTCGACCATCACGCGCTCGGCTTCGGACCCGGCGCGGACCCGGTCATCTACAACGGGAACGATGGGGGCATCTACCGCTCCACCAACGGCGGCACGTACTGGACGAAATCGCCCAACCTGCCGATCACGCAGATCTACCGGGTTGCGCTCGATGCGGGCAATCCGAACGCGCTTTACTGCGGTTCGCAGGACAACGGCACCTGCCGCACACTCACCGGCGCGCTGGACGATTGGAACATGATCTTCGGCGGCGACGGGTTCCAGCCGTTGGTGCACCCCACCAACTCCAACCGGATCTGGGCCCAGTACCAGTACGGCAACCTCTACTACTCGAGTGACGGCGGTGGCTATTGGAGCTGGGCCGGCGGTGGGATCAGCTCGAACGACCGCTTCAACTGGAACTCCCCGCTGGTGCAGGATCCCGCCGATGCCGATCGGCGCTACTTCGGCACACAGCGTCTCTACCGCAGCACGGGCAACACGTCCTGGACGGCGATCAGCCCTGACCTCACGGGCGGTGAGCATCTGGGCAACTCGGGACAGGTCGACGGGATCCTCACCACGATCGGTGTCTCGCCGGTGGACGCCGGTGTCATCTGGACCGGCAGCGACGATGGCTATGTGCAGGTGACCGAGAACGCGGGCGCTACCTGGACGCTCGTTTCCACGTCATTGCCCGACCGATGGATCACCTCCGTGCGGCCGGACCCTCAGGACCGCGAGACCGCCTACGTGACGATCTCCGGATTCCGCTGGGGCGAGCCGATGCCGCGGATCTATCGCACGCAGGACTTGGGCGCCTCCTGGTCCGCGATCTCGGGAAATCTGCCGGATGCGCCAGTCAATGACCTGGTCATCGATCCGGAGGATGCGAGCCATCTGGTGGCGGCCACCGACGTGGGCGTCTTTCGCAGCTTCGATGGAGGTGGGCAGTGGCATGCCCTCGGAGGCGACTTCCCGAACGTGGTCGTCACCAGCCTCGCCTTCGAACCGAGCGCCCGCCGGCTCGTGGCGGGCACCTACGGGCGCAGCTTCTTCATGTGCACGCTCGAGTCCTCCGCGGCCGTGGAACAGCCAGGCGGCGACTGGACCGCGACGCGTGGTGGCCGACTGGCGCCGGTGCAACCGAATCCGCTCACCGGCGGATCGGCCGCCGTGCTGGGTTGGAGCCTGCCCACGGCGGGTGCGATCGAACTCGAGATCTTCACGGCCGCCGGACGCCGCGTGTGGAGCAGTGGGCTGCGCACCACCCGGGCCACCGAGGGCGAGTTGAGCTGGCAGGGCCGGGATCGAGCAGGCCACCCGGTAGCGAGCGGCGCCTACTTCGTCCGTCTCAGCGTCGATGGCCGGCCGGTCGATCAAAAGACCATCCTGGTACAGCGGTAGGTCCCGACATGACCGTGGGTCGCGGCACACCGGTAGGTCGCGACCACCAGCCGTTGGACCGGAGAGTCAGATCTCCTTGGTCAGGTCGACGTAACGCTTGTAAGGAATGGCTTGCCAGCTCTCGGCCTGCACGGCGCCGTGCAGGCGGCTGATCAGTGAGACCTTGGCGGCCGACTCCTCGTTCGGCGCCTCGTAGATGTCCACGAAGTCGTATTGCCCCAGCAGGGCGTAGTGTGCCTGGAAGGTGACCTCCGGACACTTCTCCTTCACCCGCTCGAGCCAGGCGCGGCCCATCTCGGCACGATGCTGGATGTCCTTCGTCAACTCGGGGGATAGTCGGGTCATGAGAATGAAGGTTGGCATGGGTACTCTCCTTGAAGGTGGAATCCCCTATGGCCCTGAGGGTGGGCAGCCTTCCCACCAGTCCCAGGATACGCAGCACAGGGACCTGAAGCAAGCCGCAGGCCACCCGTGGCACGGTCGCCGGATGCCACGGTCGCCGGATGCCACGGTCGCCGGATGCCATGGTCCGCTACCGTCGAACGACAGGCTTCCTCGCCGAAGGCGGGTGCCTCACGTACTACCGCCGTCAGGTGTTGACAGGCCCACCGAAAACGCCCAGCCTCGACACTTCGGCGATGGGCGGCTTCCGCGATGCGCCGGTCCTGCCGCGCCGGTCCTGCCGCGTCGGTCCTGCCGCGTCGGTCCTGCCGCGCCGGTCCTGCCGCGTCGGTCCTGCCGCGTCGGTCCTGCTGCGCAGGCACGGCAGTCAGCCGGCATGTCATCGGTGTGATCGGCGCGCGTTGACCTCCGAGGAACGAACATGGGTCAGAGAACTCCGGTCGAGTACATCACACGCGATCTGCTCCAGCGGCTGTGCGCGCGGGCGGCTAGCGCCGCGCGCGCCCGCACGAACCACAACTTCCACAAGCTCGACGACACTTACCAGCGGATGCTCAACGTCGTTCAGCCCGGATCCTATGTCCGTCCCCACCGTCATCACGATCCGCCCAAGAGCGAGAGCTTCATCGTGCTCCAGGGCGAGATCGGGTTTCTGCGCTTCACCGCGGACGGCACGGTGACCGAAGCCAGACGATTGGGGCCCGCGCGCGAGGCGGCCGGGGTCGATTTGCAGCCCGACGTGTGGCACGCCTTCCTGGCGCTCGCACCCGACACGGTGGTCTTCGAGGGCAAGAACGGTCCCTACGATCCGTCGACCGATAAGGAGTTTGCCCCCTGGGCGCCGGAGGAAGGTGCGGCCGAGGCGGCGGCCTATCTCGGCAAGCTGGCGAGTCACTTCCGCGAGCCGTGACCGCCGGCCGTGGCTGTCAGCGGTGACCGCGAGCCGTGGCTGTCAACGGTGACCGTCAGTCGTGACCGCCAGCAAAATCAGCTCGTTTCGCGCACCAGGGCTTCGACGTCCGCCCGGCGGCCGAATACGATGATTCGGTCTGCCGTGTTCAGCACGGTGTCACGACTCGGGAACGCGAACCGGCTGTCACTGCGATCGCCCACTCGGTCGATCAGGATGAGCTGGATGCCCCTGCGTTCACGCAGATGCAGATCCTTCAGCGGGCGCCCGCACAGGTGCGGCGGCGCCTCGGTCTGCGCCAGCACATAATCGCCCACCGTCTCCCAGGTGCGCAACCGCGCGGCCGTTTCGATGCGGGCTGACAGGGATCCGGGCAGGTCGACCTTGAGGATCTCCTTGTTGTAGGCCTTGATCACATCCTGTCGCTGAATGAATCCCACCGGCTCCATGCCATGGCCCGCCGGCAGCACCGGCAGTTCCTCGAAGGTGCGGCGGGCGAGCTGGCGCATGGCGAAGTCGAGCGTGTCGTTCTCGCGCAGGTAGACGACCGGATGGGTCATCAGATCCCCGGCGATGGCCACGTGGCGCAGCTTCTCGAGATGGGGCAAGTTGCGACGCAGGTCATCGACACTGATGACCCCTTCCAGGTGATTCTTCTCATCGACGACGAAGAACTCGTAGTGGGGCGAGTTGATCATGCGATGATAAATGTCGTCGATCGTGGCCGAGAGCGGCACCGTCTCGATATCCGGTCGCGTGATATCGCGGACCAGGACCTTGCGCAGGACATTGACCTCCTGGCCGGCATGCAGGTCGATGCCCCGGCGGATGAGCTTGATCGTGTAGATCGACTCGCGGCGCAGACGCTGGGCCAGGATCGTGCCCAGAATGCAGGAGACCATCAGGCCCGGGATGACACCGTAGTCGCCGGTGAGTTCGAAGATGATCAGGATGGCGGTGATCGGGGCGTGGGTCGAGGCGGCTACCAGCGCGCCCATGCCCACCACCGCGTAGGCGCCCGGGTTGGCCATGGGAAACGGGGCGATCAACCGGGCGAGATTGCCGACCAGACCCCCGAGGGCGGCGCCCATGAAGAGCGAAGGGGCGAAGACACCGCCGGAGCCGCCCGAACCCAGCGTGAAGCTGGTGGCGGCGACCTTGACGAGCAGGATGGCTGCCAGCGTCCCGATGGCGAGTTGCCCGTAGAGGGCGGCGGTGATCGTGTCATAGCCGACACCCATGACCTCGGGCACCGCGAGGCCGATCAGACCGATGCCGATGCCGCCCACGACCGGCTTGAGGGGGGCGGGGATTCGTCGGATGCGGTCGAAGAAATCCTCCGACCAGTGCAGCACCTGCACGAACAGGATGGCTACCAGACCGGCCAGCAGCCCCAACACGGCGTAGGTGGTGAGTTCGGCCGGATGGATGATCTCGTAGGCCGGGATCTCGAAGGCGGGCACATCCCCCAGGAGGGTGCGGGCGATCACCGTGGCGCTCACCGAACTGATGACGACCGAACCGAACGCGCCCAGGCCGAACTCGCCGAGGATGACCTCGGAGGCAAAGAAGGCGGCTGCGATGGGGGCATTGAATGTGGCGGCGATGCCGGCCGCGGCGCCGCAGCCCACGCAAGTCCGAATGCGGGAGGTGGACAGGTGAAGCGCTTGTCCCAGCGAGGAGCCGATGGCCGAGCCGATCTGCACGATGGGTCCTTCGCGGCCCACGGAGCCGCCGGTGGCGATGCAGATGGCGGAGGCGAACGACTTGGCTACGGCCACGATCGGACGGATCACGCCGCCCAGGCGCGCTACGGCGTTCATGACTTCGGGTACGCCGTGGCCTTTGGCCTCGGGTGCCAGGAACTTGACGATCAGGCCCACCAGGAGTCCGCCGGCTGCCGGGATCAGGATGCGCGCGTACCAGGCCGATCGCTCGAACTTCTCGAGCGGCGTGCCCCCCGAACCCCACGACAGGTCCTGTAACGTTTCGATGAGCCAGCGGAAGAAGACGGCCCCGAACCCGCCCGCGATCCCGATCAGGATGGCGAGCAGGATCATGCTCGTCCGGTTGCCCAGGCCGATTCTCCAGCGCAGGAACGACGGTATCCGGGCAGCGGAAGGTTGCGACGGTTGCGTCAGGCCGTCACCGTCCGGCGGAAACTCATGCTGTGGACCACTCATCTCGCTCCCTGGGCGATATCCGCAACCAGCGCCCGCGTGAAACGCCAGCACTTCTGCACCGAGGCGACGCTCACCCATTCGTCGGGCGAGTGCGCGTTGGTGATCTTGGCGCCGTAACTGACAATCTGCAGGCTGGGATACTTGCCCATGATCAGCCCGCACTCAAGCCCTCCGTGCAACGCGATAAACTCGGGGGGCTCGCCGAACAGGTCCGTGTAGACGGTCCCGACCCGTTTGAGCAAGGGGGTGTCCAGACGAGGCGTCCATCCCGGATAACCGTCATCGTGCGCTGCGACCGCGCCGGCAAGCCGGGCCGCGGCCCGCATCCTAGCGGCAACCTCGGCGATCGCCTCCTCCATGAAGGAGCGGGACGAGCAGTGTAGGTGGACACCGTCTTCATCGGTGAAGAGCACGCCGACGTTCGAGGAGGTCTCGACCAGATTCTCCATCCGGCGGCTCATGGCCAGGACGCCATTGGGCAGCACCTCCAAGAGGTCCACCACGTGCCGGCTCTCCTCTGCCGCGGCGAACTCCCGGGCTCGGGCGGCCGCCGAGGCCCCCCGCAGCTTGATCGTGATGCCGGGATCGTCGTCGGCGAACTGGCGCCCGATCTCCAGAGCGACTGCGTCGACGACCTCGTGCAGCCGCTTCTCCTGAGCGGGCAACACGGCAACCAGGGCTTCGGCCTCGCGCGGGATGGCGTTGCGCTTGCTGCCGCCCACCAGAGCGCTCAGGCGGAGACCATGGCACCCCTGCTCGAGCGCGGCGGCCAGGATGCGGCCGAGCAGTTTGATGCTGCTGGCCCGCCCCCGGTGAATGTCACCGCCCGAATGGCCGCCTCGCAGGCCGCTGATCGAGAGAACAAAGACCTTTTCCCCCTGCAGGGGAGTCCAGGTGGCCGGCACCTTTATCAAGGTGTCCAATCCGCCGGCGCTGCCCACGGTGAACTGGCCGACGACTTCGGCGTCCAGGTTGATCATGAGCGAGCCGGTGAGCAGATCGGGGCTGAGTCCCGCGGCGCCGGTGAGGCCGGTTTCCTCATCGACCGTGAAGAGCAGCTCGAGCGGGCCGTGGACCGTCTCCTTGTCTTCCAGCAGCGCGAGAGCGGTCGCCATGCCAATGCCGTCGTCGGCGCCCAGTGTCGTGCCGTCGGCGGTCACGCGATCGCCCTCGACCATGATCCGGATCGGATCGCTGGTGAAGTCATGCTTGGAAGAACTGTGCTTCTCGCACACCATGTCGACGTGGCTCTGCAGGATCAGAGTGGGGGTTTCTTCGTAGCCTGGCGTGGCGGGAACGGCGATGACCAGGTTGCCGACCTCGTCACTTCGCGTGGGAAGGCCCTTCTCCGCGGCCTCCGCCCGCAACCAGGCCAGGATGCGCTCCTCCTGCTTCGAGCAGCGGGGGATCTCCGATAGCCGGGCGAAGTAGCGCCAGAGGATCGCAGGTTCCAGGTTCAGAAGCGCATCGTTCATCCTCACCTCCCACGGATGCCCGTGGGCAAGCATGGGCGGGCCCATGCACTCGCATGCACCCCCCTATGCACCCCCACGAGCACCCCACGCGAGCGCCCACGAGCACTCGCCGGCGTTTGCAAAAGCCCCCCCCATCCGGAGGGGCGGGCGAGGCCCGCCCTCCGGGGCTAGGCGATTGTGGGTCCAAGCGATCGTGGGGGGCAAGCGATCGTGGGGACTAGGCGATCGTGATCTCCTCGTTCAGATACACATCCTGGATGGCATGGAGCAGTTCCACTCCGTCCTTCATGGGTCGCTGGAAGGCCTTGCGGCCGCTGATCAGGCCCATGCCGCCGGCCCGCTTGTTGATGACCGACGTGCGAACGGCCTGCTGCAAGTCGTTCTCGCCGGCGGCGCCGCCGGAGTTGATCAAGCCGACCCGTCCCAGGTAGCTTCCGATGACCTGCACCCGGGTCAGGTCGATGATGTGCGGTGAACTGAGTTCGCTGTACATCTTGTCGTGGTACTTGCCGTAGCTCTCTCCGCCCTCGTTCAGCGCCCGGTAGCCTCCGTCGAGGGTCGGTTGCTTCTGCTTCACGATATCGGCTTGGATCGTGGCGCCCAGATGGTTGGCCTGGCCGGTGAGGTCGGCCGCGGTGTGGTAGTCCTTGCCACCGGTCTTGAAGGCGGGGTTGCGCAGGTAGCACCACAGGATCGTGGCCATGCCCATCTCGTGCGCGGCCTGGAAGGCTTCACTGATCTCTTCGATCTGCCGGTTCGATTCCTCCGACCCGAAGTAGATCGTGGCCCCCACGGCTGCGGCACCCATGTCGAATGCCTGCTCGACTTGCGCGAAGAGGATCTGATCGTAGCTGTTCGGATAGGTGAGAAGCTCGTTGTGGTTGATCTTGACGATGAACGGAATGCGGTGAGCGTACTTGCGCGCCACGCTCCCGAGCACGCCAAGGGTGGAGGCCACGGCATTGCAGCCGCCTTCGATCGCCAGCTCGACGATGCCGGCTGGATCGAAGTAGATCGGGTTGGGCGCGAAACTCGCCCCGGCCGAATGCTCGATTCCCTGGTCGACCGGAAGCACCGACAGGTACCCGGTTCCTCCCAGGCGGCCATGATCGAACAACGCCTGCAGATTACGCAATACGCTCACCGGCCGATCGCTGTCGGCCCAGACGCGCTCGATGAAGTCGGGACCCGGAAGATAGAGGTTCTCCTTGCCGAAGGCGGCCTTGTGGGTGAGCAGGTCTTCAGCCTCATCGCCCAGCAGGGCCACGATCTCGTCACGTGATTTCATCACTCTCTCCTTGTGTGGGGCGCCCGGCCATGCCGCGGGCGCCGTTCCTGACATTGGATGCGATCTATCGTACCAGCCTGCACTGGCCGTCGCGCATCGGCCGTGCCTTGGCCGCGACGGCCTACACCGGCAGTCGCGCATCGGCCGTGCTTTGGCCGCGACGGCCTACACCGGCAGTCGCGCATCGGCCGCGACTCGTGCTCGGGCCGGTGCCTGGAGCCGCACGCTGCCGGCGCCCGGCAGAATCGAGCGGAAGATGCACCATTGCCCCGGGCACTCTAGAAGTTGATGTCCCAGCAGACGGGCAAGTTCCTCCAGGAGAGCCTGAACGGCTGCCCGGTCCGTCGGCCGTGACCCGCCGGTCGAACCGTCCGGTCCGGCAAAGGTGCCGGGCTCGAGAGGCTCGTGAATCGTTACCACCTGGCGCATCAGACCGGTTCGCCGCGAGAAGACCGGCAGGATTGGGCATCCGCTGGCCAGACTCAGTCGCGCGGCGCCTTCGGCCAGACGCATGCGCCGGCCCAGCAGGTGAACGGCGGTTCCTCGCTGAAAGGATCCTCCATCGATCGGTAGGGCCACCAGGTGTCCATGGTCAAGGGCCCGGAGCAGCCCGCGGAGGCCGCCACGCGTCGGCACGGAGCGAACCGCCCGGCGGATCTTGACCTGCTTGACGGCGTTCGACAGCCCGGGCAAGAACTGCCGGCCGGTGGGGGCTACGATGCGCCGTCCGAGCAGGGGCGCCAGGGCACCCAGGTGCTCCCAGTTGCCCGTGTGGGCCCCGGCCAGGATCCACCCGCGGGAGCGTCGGTTGAGTTCTTCGATCCGTTCCCATCCGGTGACGTCCCAGCCTGCGGCGATCTGGCGTGGGGGGAGTGAGAGTCCGCGAAAGAACTCCACCAAGAAGAAACCGAAAGACTGGAAGGTCTCGCGTACCAGCGGTTCATCCTCGGGCCTGCCCGCGCCGGGAGCCAGGCCCAAGTACCGCAGGTTCGCGGCCACGATGGCCGCCTCGCGCGGGGAGGCCAGCCGGCGCGCATTGCCCAGGGTAGTCCCCATGGCCCGGCCCATTGTCGCTCTCGTCATGGCATTGGATCCTGGTCATCGGACTCGGCGCGGGCGTCCTCGGCACGTTCGGCCGCCTCCAAGGTGGCGAAGTCGATCCAGTCCAAATAGGGCGGATGACCGGCCACGATGGGCCACGCCACCAGAGCAGGCACCTCGTAGGGGTGCGCGGCACATAGCGTGGCCTCGACATCGCCGATGAGTTCGACCCTGGTCTTGAGAAGAGCGGCTACCTCACCCTCTTCCTCGATCTTGTCCTCCCACTGGTAGATCGATTGGATGGGGACCAGGTTGGCGCAGGCGACCAAGCCTTCCTCGACCAGCATCCGGCACAGCCGGCGCGCGGTGTCCGCGTCGGGGAAGGTGGTGTAGAGGGTTACATGCTCGATCTCCATGTCGAACTCCTGTGCCGGGCTCCTGTGCCGTTCCCCTGTGCCGGGCTCCTGTGCCGTTCCCCTGTGCCGGGCTCCCCATCGTGTTGAGAGCCTGTTCGTCCTGAGATTACCACCACCCGGAGACATCTCAACCACGATCATTGGGTGGCCTCAGCGGGTGGCCTCAGCGATCGCCTCAGCGGATCGCCTCGTTGGGTCGCCTCAGCGGATCGCCTCAGAGATCGCCTCAGCGGGTCGCCGCTAGCGGCGTTTCTCCACTCCCTCGACCCTGGCGAGGAGCCAGTGCTCGATCTGGCGGCGGTGCCGCCAGTAGACCATCGTACCCGCCACCGCGAACAGTGTGATCAGGATCCACCCGATCAGCGGTAGACCGGTGGCGTTGGCGCCGACCCAGGCGGCGAGGAAATGCCCGGGCAACCGGGCAATCAGAATCACCAGGAACATCGGTACCAGAGGCAATCCGCTCAAGCCCAGCGCCAGGCAGGCCAGGTCGTCGGGGAGAAACGGGAGCATGAAGACCAGGAAGAAGAAGAGTGGACCTCGGTGCGCGGCCCAGCGGTCCACGCGGGCCAGTCCCGAGGCCGGCGCAAGCCGCTCGACGAGAGGGCGTCCCACCAATCGCGCTAGGATGAGCACGATGGCGGAGCCGACCCCGACACCCAGGCTGGTGTAGAGCGTTCCCCACCAGAGACCGAAGAGCATCCCGCTCACCACGCCGAGCAGGTGCCCGGGGATCGGTGCCAACACGACCTGGATGACTTGAAGCAGCAGGAAGACCAGCGGGGCACGCGCGCCCTGACGTTCCAGGAACGCTTCCAAGGAACCGCGTTCGAGGAAGACCTCGATCGGTGGAGAACCCACCCAGTGGTAGGCGAGCAGGAGGAGCCCGGCGGCCGCCGCTACCGCTGCGATCGCCAGAAGCCAGTGCGGACCGCCCCAATCGGGAGCCGACTTGCCCTCCGGACCTGGAGGCGGTGGTGTCCGTGACCGAGATGGACCGGTTGTCGAATCGGCCGGCTTCATGCTTCTGCCTGCGCTGTGATCGAGTTTCCGATGACACAGCGTACTTCAGGGCAGCGTGCGCCGCAATCTTATATCACACAAAAGGTTAGCTGATTCGGTCGTTGTCGGCCGGGCAAGAAAAGCCTTGCCAACGAGCTGAAGCGGGACCGATACTGCGCCGATAGTGTTAGACATGTCTATCAGGAGTCGAGAGGTCGCAGAGGTGGAGATGGCCAAGAGAGAGACCCATGGGTCTGGCGCCCACGGGCGCAAGCCACCCCGGGGTGCAGGGGCGCGTGTCCCCGGCGGCGCGCGGGCGGGTTCGAGCGGCGTTCTCTCCCAGGCCGGTGCCCACGCCAGCGCCGGCGCCGGCGGGGATCTCAGTGAGTCCCTGGAGGACTATCTGGAGATCATTCTCGCCCTCTCGCTCGAGCAGGCCTCGGTGCGCGTGCGCGACATCGCCCGCGCGAAGCAGGTGCGGATGCCCTCGGTGACGGCCGCCTTGCATCGGCTATCGGAAAGAGGCCTGGTCGAGTATCAGGCACGCGAGTACGTGGGATTGACCCCGGCGGGGGAGATGATTGCGAACCGGTTGGCCGGCCGCCACCGCTTTCTGACCCGATTCCTATGCCGGTTGCTCCACGTTCCCGAGCACATCGCCGAGCGCGACGCGTGCGGCTTGGAACACCACCTCTCCGGCGAGAGCCTCGATCGTTTGGTGGCCTTCGTCGAGTACATCGAGACCTGCCCGCTGGTGGGACCGGAGTTTCTGCGTCGGTTCCAGAGCTGCTTCACGCAGCCCGAGGCGGAAGGACGCTGCGGCGGCGGGTGCGTGGGTCTGGCGCAGTGCGACAAGCACGCTGCGGCTCAGCGGTTCATCCATCCTTTGCACATGCTGCCCGTGGGCACGAGAGGACAGCTGGTACGGATCAAGGCATCCGGAGCGTTGAGGGATCGGCTGATGCGTCGGGGTCTCTTGCCGGGATCGCGCGTCGATAAGATCGAGGGCGCCGCCGGGCGGGGAGGCACGGTGGTGCAGGTGCAGGGGCAACATCTCAGGCTGACCGCCCGGGAAGCGGCCGTTGTCCTGGTAGAGCTGGATTCGGAGGACAATCGTGGCGGCAGCTGACGCAAATGGACCACAAGGAGCCAGGTTCGGAAGCATTCCCCTCAGTGCCCTGCGGTGCGGCGACGAGGCGGTGATCGCCGATCTGGGCGGTTCGCCCGAACTGCAGACACGGTTGCGGAGCATGGGCGTGCGGGAAGGTGAGCACATCCTCGCCATCAAGTGTGCCCCGCTCGCAGATCCGATCGAATACTCCGTCGACGGGATGCACGTCAGCCTGCGCCGCGAAGAGGCAGCCCACATCTGGGTTCGGGATGTGCTTCATGCCTGGGGGCGTGGTGGTGGTGGCG
>CAZZIF010000010.1:0-40537 GCA_964654025.1 uncultured bacterium | reverse complement strand
GTGGCCTCGCAGGAGATCTCGCAGGAGGCCTCGCAGACGCCCTCTCCGGCGGACTCTCAGGCTGTGTGGTTCTTTCCCCGTGATGAACGCGGCACAGTCCTGGGGCTTCCTCATCCGGCCGATGAAGTGGAGATGTACAATCGAGACCTCAAAGTCAAGTCGCGGTATCGGCAGGGCCGGCTAGCGCTAGAGGCCGGCGATCTGGAACAGGCCGAATTCGCATTCAAGCGGGCACTCGAAGAGGACTGGGGGCACGCCGATTCGTGGCTGGGTCTGGCTGAGACCTACAAACGCGCCGGAGACCAAAATCGCCTGCTCAATGTGCTGCGCGAGGGTCATCGGACATGTCCCAGCAATGAGCGCATCACCGAGCGGCTCGATGCGGTTCTCGACGTGATAAACTCTGGTAGAAAGTCATAGACACAGAAGCAGACGGACCGGTGACCGCCTGAATGCCACCGACATCCCTGCCTTCGGGATCATTCCACGACCAGCTTGGCCGTCGCTCGGACCGAAGCCGCGTCCGAGGATGGGTTCGGTAGAAGGGGTCTCCGCAGGGCCAAGTCTGCAAAGATGCTTCTCCGGAACACGTTACGGTTCGATGATGACCTTTCCTGGCGCCGATTCGTCTACGACGCCCACGAGGGTGGCGGAGGAGACCCCCGCGTCGTGAAGACCGCGGAGTAGCGGCTCGCCATCGTGCTCGGCCACGGCGATCAGCAACCCGCCGGATGTCTGGGGATCGTAGAGGAGATCGGAGATCTCGAGCGGTACTCCCTCTTCTACGATCGTCGTCGGCGTGCAGTAGTCGCGATTGCGGTGCAATCCCGCTGGAAGCAGGCCCATGGAGGCATACTCGGTAGCCGAGGCGAAGTGCGGCAAACGAGCGGCACTCAAGCGAGCCGAGACCGTCAAGCCCGCCACCATCTCACCGATATGGCCGACCAGGCCGAACCCGGTGATATCGGTGCACGCATGGACCTCATAGCGCGCCATCACCTCGGCCGCCGCGCGGTTGAGTGTGGCCATCGAAGCGACAATCTCGGTGATGGCCGCCTCGCTCGCCAGCTCTCCCTTGATCGCCGTGTTGACGATGCCGGTTCCCAGCGGCTTGGTCAGGATCAGGCGGTCTCCCGGGCGGGCGCCCTGGTTCGTGATCACGTGGTCGGGATGCACGATGCCGGTGACGCTGAGCCCATACTTGAGTTCGGGGTCCTCGACGGTGTGACCGCCCGCCAAGGCTGCGCCGGCCTCGCGGAGCTTCTCCAAGCCGCCGCGCAGGATTTCGTGCAGAACGCCGATGTCCATCGTCTGGGCGGGGAACCCGGCGATGTTCATCGCGCACAAGGGCCGTCCCCCCATGGCATAGACGTCGCTCAGAGCATTGGCGGCGGCGATCTGGCCAAACATGAACGGGTCGTCGACGATGGGGGTGAAGAAATCCACCGTCTGGATCAATGCAATCTCGTCACTGATCTTGTACACACCCGCATCGTCGGCCTTGTCGAATCCGACGATCAGATTCGGGTCGTCTATCAGTTCCAGACCGCAAAGCGCTCGGGCCAGGTCCCCCGGCCCCAGTTTTGACGCTCACCCGGAGCCGCTCACCGTTTGGGTGAGCGGCAGCGGCAGGTTGCCCGTCGTCATGTCGTGTGCATCCATTGATACCTCTGATCCTTCGTTCGGCCGGTGCGTGAGATGGTCTAATCCGGGCTAAGCACTGGCCGGTCGTTGTCCGGCGGTCAAAGATCTAGTCGCCGACCGCTTCGTAGGCGCCGTGGAGTTCGTGATAGACACCACGCAGCCGAATCGGCCGACCGGCGAGCAGAGCGCGAATGGTCGGCCAATCGGCACTCCCAATCCGCAACGCCATGCCGCAATCTGAGCTGAGCTGCCGCGGCGTTGGAATCATGTCGCACCACGGGCCTGCCTGCTGGATCGCCGCCTCAGCGGCCATCACATCGTGGATCGAGGCCAGAATCAAGACATAGAATCCTTGATGCTCCACGCTGCTCATCTCCGTGCGACGGGGTCCTGAGTCTGACCCGTGCTTCGCTCGAACCCTCGATTCCAGCTCTCCGAATCTACCGTGTGGGATGTCCCCTTTGGGCCTACCGTCCAGGATTTACGGTCTTGGATTCATCGGTTTGGATTCATCGGTTTGGATTCAGCGATTTCGATCTACCGATTCGGATCTACCGATTTGGGTCAATCCTCACGGTTTGGTTGCGGCCGTGCCCTTGGCGAGGCTCAACACAGCTTCGATCACCGCCTCGATGTCCGCGTCCTGATTCATGATTCCCGCCGAGATCCGAACGCAGCCCTCAGGAAATGTTCCGATCGTGCGATGAGCTTGCGGGCTGCAATGCAGACCGCTGCGCGTCATGATCCCGAACTCGCGATCCAACCGATAGGCCAGCTCACTGGGCGGCATGTTGACCACATTGACCGCAACCACAGGCAGTGCTGGTGTTTCTCTGGAGGGGCCATAGAGTGTCACTCCCGGCTGCCTCACGAGGCCGTCCCACAGGCGACGCCGTAACGCAAACTCGTGGCACCGCACCTCCTCCAGCCCGATGGCGTTCAAATGCGAGATTCCCGCTCCTAGCCCCGCCAAGCCCGGTGCGTTGAGTGTTCCCCCTTCGTAACGGTCTGGCAACTCGAATGGCTGGAGGTCTGACGCCGACGCGGATCCTGTCCCACCGTAGACCAGGGGACGGATCTCGAGTCCCGCCCGGATGTACAACCCTCCCGTACCCTGGGGTCCCAGAAGTCCTTTGTGCCCCGTAAAGGCGAAGAGGTCAATGCGTTCGCGCTCCAGATCGATCGGCAGAACACCGGCCGTCTGCGCCCCGTCGACGAGTAGGGTGGCATCGCCGATCGCGGCACGGATCTCACCGAGCGGCGCGATCGTGCCGGTGACGTTCGAGGCATGATTGACGATGACGAGCCGAGTGCGGCCGGTCATGGCGTCCGCAAACGCCTGTGGGTCGAGAACACCGGCCGCGTCGGCCGGAACGATCGTGACATCGAGTTCCAGCTCCTCCCGGAGCGCGCGCAATGGGCGCATGACCGCATTGTGTTCGTACGAGGTAATGACAACGTGGTCCCGGCGATCGAGCTGGCCGCGCAGCGCGAGGTTGATGGCGGCGGTGGCGTTGGGCGTGAAGATGATCTGCCGCGGATCGGTGGCGCCGAAAAGGCGGGCGAGCGATGTCCGCGTGGCGAAGACCGACCGCGCGGCCTCGGCCCCCAAGCGGTGCCCCGAACGACCAGGATTGGCGTTGCGGGTGCGCAGGTGCTCGCAGACGGCATCGATGACCACAGCCGGCTTCGGGGAGGAGGTGGCGGCTTGATCGAGGTAGTGCATGACAGAACCAAGTCCCCTCATGGCCGGAGGACGCGGTCAGCCGACGATAGATGGGAGACGACTTCGAACATGTTCGTCACCTTACCGACGGACAGTTTCTCCTTCAGGTCGAAGAAGTCCAGGCATGTGCCACAGGAGAAGATTGCCATCCCCTCCTCTTCGAGTTCTCGAATGTCCTGAATGAGTGGCGATCCTTCGGTGGTCAGGCGCACCCCGGCATTGATGAAGAAGGTTGCTTCCGGAATGGGGACGACCTCTTTGAGAGTTTTCACGAACGCGCGCATCAGAACGCGCCCCAGTTCGTCGTCCCCCTCGCCGAACCGGTCGCTGGAGACGAGCACCATGTTTCGTGACGCCGGTCGGCAAGCTACAGGCGTCGGATCTTCCTCCGCAGCAGGAGCGACGTCGATCACGAGCTGGATCTCATCTTCCCCGCGTTTGTCGATTCGCGCGAGGTGGCCCAGGCTGTGGATCATCCGGGTCACATTTTCGCACGAGGCCATGTTGTCCACCAGCACACGCAATCGTGTGGCGTCCCCAGCCTGTAGGGCATCGCGGGTCAAGAGGACCGGTTTGGGGCATGCGAGCCCGCGAGCGTCGATCGTCTTCTCTTCCACGGCCAGTTCCTTCCGTTCGCTCGCCCTTCGGGGGGGGCAGGGCCCGCCTTGGGCATCGTGCAAGCGACGCCATTCCGATCATACGATGGATGAATCTTATCAGCTTCGCCATCACGGGGGTAGAAACTGCAGGCCGAGATCACGCATTCGGCCAAGAACCAAGTGGGGTCCAGGGGAGGGTCGGGCCAGGATCAAGTGGGGTCCAAGGGAGGGTCGGGCCAGGATCAAGTCGGGCCTAAGGCAGGGTCGGGTCGGGATCAAGTCGGGCCCAAGACAGGAGCCGGCTTGTGGCGGAGATCGAAACGGGCGGACCGGCAGGTCCGCCCGTTCCTGTGCGCTTCGAGAGTCATGCTCTTGGCTTGACGATCCTGTTGCCGACCGTCTGGTCGGCCCGACGGCCGACTACTTGGCCGCTTGCCTGGCCGACGATCGCGCTGATCGCTACGGTTTCCACTGCTCCCAGACCTTGCCGACCAGGGCTGGGCCCGGGGTCAGTGTCTTCCCGCCGGGTTCCCACCCGGATGGGGTCACTTCGCCGGTCGCGGCCACGTGCTGGAACGCCTTGACTTGGCGGATGAGCTCCTGAGGATTGCGGCCGACCTCGGGTGTCAGGACTTCGCTGGCGCGAACGACGAAGTCGGGATCGATGATGAACCGGCCGCGGATATCCACACCGGCTTCCTCGTCGTAAACCCCGTAGAGCTGTCCGATCAAGCCACCGGCATCCGAGAGCATCGGGAAGGGAACTCCGCCATCGACCATTTTAGAGAGTTCTTCAGCCTGCCAGATTTGATGGACGAACCGGCTGTCGACGCTCATTGCCAGAACCTCGACGCCCAGATCCTTGAATTCCTTGTGAAGGGCGGCGACCGCCGCCAACTCGGTGGGTCAAACGAAGGTGAAGTCGCCGGGATAGAAGCAGAGTACGATCCACTTGCCCTTGTAGCTCGAGAGGCGAATGGGCTTGAAGCCTTCGCCCTCGACATAGGCATGGGCCTCGAAGTCGGGCGCCGGACGTCCGACGCGCGCCTGGACTTGCATACGGGATTCCTCCTTCCCCTTCTCGGGGGCTGGCGTAGCTGACGGCGTGTTGTCGAGGATCGGTCCTCGCGCAGGTTGCACACATCCGTCCTTGGGTTCTGGCATGCTTGCCTCCTTCCTTTGTCCGTCTATCGTCGCCGCCGGCGGCCTCGAAGCGACTATTCCCGCAGGCGGTAGTATTGACGGGCCTCATCCTGGACCTCGCGAAGCTCCGCGATGCGGTTCTCGTCCGAAGGGTGTGTGCTCAAGAACTCCGGCGGAGCGCCCCCTCCGTGAGCTTGCGACATGCGGGTCCAGAACGCGGGTGCGGCTCCCGGATCATACCCGGCCATGGCCATGAAGATCGTCCCCAGCCGGTCGGCCTCGTACTCGTGAAGCCGGCTGTACGGCAGAATGCCGAACACTTGCGATCCCACCCCGAAGGCGGTCAAGGCCAAGGCCTGCGTTTCTTCAGGCTTACTCTCCAGTGCTTTTGACAGAGCCAGACCACCCATCTGGACCACGAGCTGCTGGCTCATGCGCTCGTTGCCGTGCTGGGCGACGACGTGCGCGATCTCGTGGCCCATCACGACCGCCAGGCCCTCTTCGTCCTGGGTGTAAGGGAGGATGCCGGCGTAGAAGACGATCTTGCCGCCGGGCATAGCCCAGGCATTGACCTGATCGCTGTCGACCAGATTGAACTCCCAGGCGTAGTCTTCGAGTTCGGATCCAAGATCCCGCTCTTCAAAGTACTCCTCGACCGCAGCACGGATGTGCATACCAACGCGCTTGACCATCTGGGATTCGGCGGTGCCGGTGATGATCGGGTTCGAGTTGAGGAACTCCGAGTACTGCTGGGCGCTCATCGACAACAGCGTCGATGATGGGATCAGGCTGAACTGCTTACGGCCAGTGATCGGGACCGTACTGCAGGAGAGGATGACAAGCGCGAGAAGAAGCATCGGGCCTAACGAGAGACCCCGACGAGTCCTAGTGCGAAACATGAAGATCTCCTTATCTGACCAGCTCATTGTCTGACAAGCTCATTCGGTTGCGGGTCTGTTGCTGGCGAGTTCGCTCCCAGCCTTCAGTGGACGCATTCATGCGCGCTCGGGTTCATGCCCGGGTTCATGTCCGGGTTCATGCCCGGGTTCATGTCTGCGTCGAGTGTCCGCGTCGAGTGTCCGCGCACTCGCTGACATTCCCGCGTAGCGTCTCCAGGGTGTGTGGCAAGATGGGAAGCAGCGTGTCGAGTCCCTCCCGAACGGCCTTGGGACTGCCCGGGAGATTGATGATCAGGGTATTGCGAGCAATGCCCGCCACCCCGCGGCTCAGCATAGCATGAGGCGTGTGCTCGAGGCCACGGAGTCGCAACAATTCCGCGAGGCCGGGGGCTTCCCGGTCGATGACCGCGCGGGTGGCCTCCGGGGTGTGATCCCGAGGCGCGAAGCCCGTGCCTCCGGAAGTCAGTATGAGCGCTATGTCTACGCGCTCAATGAATTGCTGAAGTGTTGTCTGTATGGTGGCCGGATCGTCGGGGATGACCTCCGATGCCACCAGCGCCAGAACGCTGCCCTCGAGGTGGGTGCGGCAGGTGGGAATGACCTCGTCCCTGCGCTGGCCACTCGAGCGCGAATCACTGAGCACGACCAGAGCGGTCGGATAGGGCGGCCCCTGCGGCGAGACTTCTCGTGTTACGTCCCGTGACGCTCCTGGCGAGGTTCTCCGCGCGGCCCCGTCCTTGGATTCCTGCATCGTGACCTGCGCAGCCTCGTGTTGATGCGCGAGTACCAGGATCTCGTCGCCCGGGCGCAGAATGCCGGGGGCGAGCACTCGGCAGAACACACCCTCGCGGGGCATGACGCAATCGCCCGTGATCTGGCGAATCGCACACCCCTCGTGACACTCCTTGCCGATCTGGGTGACCTCGAGTACCGCATCGCCACCGGCTTGCAGCCGTGTACCGATGGGAAGGTGAGCGACATCGACTCCCCGCGTGAGCACATTCTCGGCGAAGTCGCCAGGGCCGATCTCTATGCCGCGGCCGCGAAGCTTGTCCGCCGACTCCAGCGCCAGCAGACTGACTTGCCGGTGCCAGTGGCCTGCGTGACCGTCGCCGCGGATGCCATGCCCGGCGACAAGCTCGATCTCGTTGACCGGCCTCTTCTGCACGCCCCGCTCGGCGCTCATGCAGACCGCCACGATCTCACCCATCACGTTCCTCCTCCCGGCGGTAGGGCCCCGAACGACCGCCGGTCTTCTCGAGCAATCGGATCTCTCCAATGACCATATCCTTGTCGAGGGCCTTGCACATGTCATAGATGGTGAGTCCAGCGACCGCGACCGCGGTGAGTGCTTCCATCTCCGCGCCCGTGCGGCCCTGAAGCTTGACCGCGGATGAGATGGCCACGCCATCCGGCTTGATCTCGAAGTCGAGATCGATGTGTTCGGGCAATAGCGGATGGCAGAGGGGGATCAGGTCGGCGGTGCGCTTCGCGGCCAGAATGCCAGCCGTCTTGGCCACCGCCAGGACACTGCCCTTGGCTACCTCGCCAGCACGCAACGCAGCAATCGTAGCCGCTCGCATGCGGACGCGTCCGCAGGCGTGGGCCGTACGCACGGTGATGGCCTTCTCACTCACATCGACCATGCGGACGCGGCCCTGTTCGTCGAGGTGGCTGAATTCGCTCATGAGCGCACTCCTCCCGCGCTTGTTCACGTCCGGTTGTGTCTATCGAGGTCCAGTTGTGGTAGCCGGCATATCATCGCATTTTTGCCCGGATTTCAGCCTCCGAAGGAAGACATGGCATCGATGTCACTCATTCCCGGCGGCGCCTGCTTGGTTCGAGCGATCGTCTCGCGCAGGTACTGCTCCAACTCGTCAGCCCGGAACGCCGGACGCACAAACGGCCGCAGATCGAAGCTCTTGGGACTGGCCAGGCAGGGACGCATACGGCCGTCGGCCTGGATGCGGATGCGGTTGCAGCGACTGCAGAAGGGGTGGGTCATCGACGAGATGAGCCCCACAACCGCACCGGTGTCCCCCACATGGTAGCGCCGGGCCGCCGCGTGGTAGGCGGGATCGTCGGTTCCTTGCGGACGAATCGGCTCGAGCGAGTACCGGGTCGAGATGATCTCTTCGATCCGCTCATTGGGCACGAACTGATCCCGGGCTGTGCCCGTGACGGGCATCAGCTCGATGAAGCGCAACTCGAGTCGGCGGTCGATGCAGAAGTCGGTCAGGTCGAGCACCTCGTCCAGAGTGTCCATCATCGTGACCGCGTTGATCTTGATCGGGCGGAAACCCGCCTGGCGTGCCGCCTCAATACCACGTAGCACATGGTCAAGGCCATCGACGCCGGTGATGGCCTTGAACTGATCCGGCCGCAGCGTGTCGAGACTGATGTTCAGTCGGCGGTAGCCGGCCTCGTACAGCTCAGCCGCGACGGGCGCGAGCAGGTAGCCGTTCGTGGTCAGGGAGAGATCGGTAATGCCGGCGATGCGTCCGACCGCAGTCATGAAGTGCAAACTGCCCCGTCGCACGAGGGGTTCGCCGCCGGTGATTCGCACTTTGTCGAAGCCCAGCGTCGAGACCATGAGGTCGACGATGGCCAGCAACTCCTCGAGACTGAGGATATCGCCGTGGCGAAGCTTGGGTACCCCTTCGGGCGGCATACAGTAACGGCAGCGAAAGTTGCACAGATCGGTCAGCGACACGCGGAGGTAGTTGATCCTACGGCCGTGGGAGTCGTCCATCAGCGTGCCTCAATCATACAACTTGCGAAAGGGAACCATCTGGCCGCGGTCCACCTTCTCGACGCCCGCCGGAATCAAGGCGATCGCGTCGGCGCCGGAGATGGCGAAGATATCGGCCGAGCCATGGGTCTTCAGAGGTGTGAGCAAGAAGCGTCCGTCGGACCACTCGGTCGTGCAGGCCACCAAGTTCAAGCGCCCGGCCTTCTTGGTCACGGTTTCGGCCAGCTCGCCGGTGAATCGGGTGGCCTGAGGACGAGGATGATGGCGGAACTTGCGCACGGCGGGGGCCACGTACTGATCGAAGGCGTACAGGCTGGAGATGGGGTTGCCGGGGAGCCCAAAGACCATCGTACGGCCGCGCTTGCCGAACACGGTGGGCCGCCCGGGTTGCACCAGCAGCTTCTCCATATACAACTCGACGCCCAGCTCCTCGAGGATCGGGGGAATGTAGTCAAAGCGGCCCATCGAGACGCCACCCGACAGGATCAGGAAATCGGCCGTCAGACCCTCCTGCATGCGTTCCCGGAGAACCTCGGGGCGATCGGGTAGGATGCCGAGGTAGTGGGGACGGCCCTTGGCGCCCAGGATTTGCGACCAGAGATTGTAGGCATTCGAGTTGTAGATCTGGCCGAGCTTCAACCCCCCCCCCGAATCCGCGGCCGATCCGGGTTCGACCAGCTCTTCGCCGGTCGCGGCGAATGCGATCGAGGGGCCCATGTGGACCGGCACTTCGGCCCGCCCACAGGCGGCCAAAATGCAAATCTCCTGATGGCGCAAGAGTCTTCCACTCTGCAGAATTACGCTGCCTGTCTTGAGATCCTCGCCCTGCTTGGCGATGTGGGCTCCACGGGAGGGAATCGTCTGAAAGCGGACCCAGTCGGGTGCCGGTTCCTCGGTCCCGGCCTGCTTGGATCCCGCATCCTCAGTGCCCGTTGCCGATGGGCTCGTGTCCTCGACGGGGATGACCGTATCGGCGCCCTCGGGTATCGGAGCGCCGGTCATGATCCGGGCGCACTCGCCGGCCTCGATCGGCTGCGTCGGAACATCTCCGGCGGCGATCGTGGTCACCACGCGGAAAGCCTTCGTCTCGTCATGGTCCCGATACCGGAAGGCAAAGCCATCCATGGCCGATTTGTCAAAGGCGGGCATGTCCAACGGCGCCGTGACATCTTCGGCGAGGATGTGTCCATCGGCCTGCGCCAACGGGATCTTCTGAATCTGGGTCCCCTCGGTGGCCCGATCCAGGATGAGCCGCTGGGCTTCCTCGAAACCAAGCTGGGACTTGGACTTGTCTGCGCTCACAGCACCTCCACGGCATGGGCCTTGAACGAGGCCACCAGCTCGCAATGTAGATTGAGCCCCAAGGCTTCATAAGACGCCTTGCTGACGATGGCTGTCAACCGCTCTCCGCAATCCACTTCCACCCAGACGTTCGGCCCTTCTTCCTGGATCGAGCACACGCGACCCGCGAAGTGGTTCCTCATACTGGAAAGCAGCGGCTCGGTGGAGAGGACCACGCTGCGAGGGTCGACCATCACCACGATCCGCTCCCCGCTCGCGTGTGCCGGATTCGGAAGCGTGATCCGAAGGCCCCCGGGAGTAAGGAGGTGGCCGTCTTCGGCCCGGCCGCTGAAGACGTTCTCCGGCAGGCTCCGGGTCAACCGGCCGGCGCGCATCGTGAGGACCCGGGGGCAGAGCCGGTGCGCGAGGTGCAGATCGTGCGCGGTGAGGAGCAAGGTGGCGCTGCTACCGAAGAGCGCGCGCTCGATCACCCGCTGGGATTGCCGGTCCAGGTGCGCGGCGGGTTCATCCAGCAAGAGCAAGGTGGGCTCAGAGACCAGCACGCGGGCCAGCGCCAGCCGCTTCTGTTCGCCGCCGGATAGCTCACGCGCATCCGCCTGGGCCAGGTGAGTCAGATCGAGTTCATCCAAGAGCCGCCCGATCCGGGTCTCGGCCTGTCGGCGGGCGAGACCGCGCAGCTTCAGTGGGTAGGCCGCATTGCTCCACACCGTGCCCCGGAACAGGTAGGGTTGTTGCCGCAGGAATCCGAATCCCTCCGGACGCTCCCGACCGGCGCGAACGGTCTGACCCCGGAATGCAAAGCGTGCGAAGCGGTCGGGCTCTTCGAGAAACGCGAGCACGCGCAACAACGTGGTCTTGCCCGAACCGTTTTGACCCACGAAGGCCACCTTCTCTCCCGGCTCAATCTGCAGATGATCCATCTGCAGCGTGAAGCGCTCCCCTCGCGAAAAGCATAGATCTTCGATGTCATAGAGCTTCACGGCGGCCTCCGAAGACCTGGATGCCGATGTTGACTAGCAGCACAAGCAAGAGCAGGACCAGTCCCAGCGCGAACGCGGTGGCGAAATTGCCCTGGCTGGTCTCCAGCGTCACGGCGGTCGTGATCGTGCGGGTCAGGCCGCGGATGTTGCCACCCAGGAGCAACGAGATGCCTACTTCGGAGACCACGCGTCCGAAGCCGGTCATGACCGCGGTCATGACGGCCAGGCGGGATTCGGCGATGACGGTCAGCGTGGCCCGCATCGGCGATGCCCCCAGAAGGCGCGCTTCTTCATAGGCATCGCGCAGGGCTTCGCGGAGAGCGGTGTGCAGGAGGGCCGTCATCAATGGGATGATAAGGAATACCTGGCCGATGATGATCGCTGTCTGGGTGAAGATCAGGTGCAGATCTCCCAGCGGCGCCCGGCGGGCGATGAAGGCGTAGACGAACAGACCGACGACGACGGTGGGCAGCGCCAGCGCGGTGCGCAGCAGACTCACGACCGCCGGCTTTCCGGGAAACTCGAAGCGGGCGATCAAGAATCCCAGCGGCAAGCTGATCGCCGAGGCAATCAGTGTCGACGTGAAGGAGACCCGTAGGGTCGTGACGAGAGCATTGCGAAGATCGGCGTCCAGACGAGCGATCATCTGGAGGGCTTCCCACAGGCTCTGCGTCAGGAATTCCACTCGGACCCTCTGTCGGTTGCCTGCGCCGGGAGGCCGCGCCACGCATGCCGCGCACGTCGCTCATGCCGCTTATGCCGCCCGTGGCGATCAGATTGGTGATCAAGCGTGATCGAGAATGATCCGGATCATCCGGACTATCCGGATCATCCAGATCATCCGGATTATCCGGATTATCCGAATCGTCCGGATCGTCAGGACCGTTCGGATCCTTCGAACAAGTAGAACAGTTGCTCGCCCCCGACCTTGAAATCGGCGATGAGCTGCCGCGCCCGGGCTGAGGTCACCCATTCGATCAGCTTTCGGGCGCCCTCGTGATTGCGATCGGGGTACTTCTCGGGACTGACCGCGATGATGGCATAGGGATTGCGCAGCTGGGGATCCCCTTCGTAGAGAACCTCGAGTTCGAACTTGCCGGCTAAGGCCAGATACGTGCCGCGGTCGGTCAAGATGTAGGCCTCCTTCTCGTGGGCCATCGTGAGGCAGGCCCCCATGCCCTGGCCGGCCTCCACGTACCAGGCTCCGGCGGGCTCGACGCCGGCCCCCTCCCAGAGCGCGAGCTCCTTCTTGTGCGTGCCCGAATCATCGCCACGTGAGATGAAGATGGCTTGCTGCCGGGCGATGCGCTGAAACGCCTGGGCGGCGCTGTCGGCAGCGGTCAGTTTGGCGGGATCGGCCCCTGGGCCGGCGATCACGAAGTCGTTCCACATCACCGGTACCCGTTCCACGCCGTAACCTTCTTCGACAAAAGCCTCCTCGGCCGCGGGGGCATGGACCAGCACCACGTCGACATCTCCGTTACGTCCGTGCGCCAGGGCCATGCCGGTGCCGGTCGGGACGTAGTCCACCCGGATGCCGGTGTCCTTGGTGAACTCGGGCAGCAGATAGTCCAGCAGGCCGCTGTTGGCCGTGCTCGTGGTGGTGGCCATCTTGATGGGTGGAGGCGCCTCGCCACCCGTGCCGCAACCGGCACCGAAGAGGAATGCCACCAGGCCGACGAGCGTGGGAACGCTCCAGAGCCTGAAGCCCCCGCGGACCAAGGAGGTGCCGCGTCGAATCACCAGATTGGACAACCAGCCCATGACCGAACCTCCGCGTTCAGGTAGACGGGAGAGCGCACCGCTGCACCGGCTCACGGTGCGGCGGGCCGCTCAGGCTTCCTGGCTCCACAGCTCGGCGACCTTCATCACCACTTGGGTGGCCTTCTCCATCTCTTGAAGCGAGGCCCATTCGCGCACACTGTGGAAATTGTACCCGCCGGTGAAGATGTTGGGTGTGGGCACACCCATGTAGGATAGACGGGCGCCGTCGGTGCCCCCGCGGATGACTTTCAGGAATGGCTCGACCCCCACCGCCCGGCAGGCTTCGAAGGCGATGTCCACGATCCGCGGGTTCTCATCGACCTTGGGGCCCATGTTGAGGTAAGACTCGGTGACCTCGAGCGTGATCTCGGTCTTGGGAAATCGCTCGGCCACTTCCCGCCGGATCTCCTCGAGCAGCTTGATCTTCGCCTGTGAGCCTTCCATGTCGAAATCGCGGATGAGTAGATGAATCGTCGTCTGGTCGATGCCCCCTTGAATACCCCGTGGATGGATGTATCCCTGCCGCTCCTCGGTGGTCTCAGGCCGCATGTCTTCGGGCAGGCGCGTCAGGATCTCCGCTGCCGCGTAGATCGAGTTGATCATCTTGTCCTTGGCCGTGCCGGGATGCACATTGTAACCCTTCAGACGGAACGTGGCCGAGTGAGCGTTGAAGGTCTCCTTCTCGATGCGGCCCAGTTCACTGCCGTCGAGCGTGTAGGCCACCTTGGCTCCAAATCCCTCGACATCGAACCTCTCCGTGCCGCGTGCGACCTCCTCATCGGGCGTGAACGCGATGTGGATGGGACCGTGGGGAATGTCGGGCTGCTCGACCAGGCGTTGTACCGCCTCCATGATCCCGGCGATTCCGGCTTTGTCATCGGCTCCGAGCAACGTCGTGCCGTCGGAGGTGATGAGATCATTGCCGATCTGCTTCTCGAGTTCGGGCATCTCCGCCACGCGGATCACCTGGTCCGGATCTCCAGGCAGCTCGAGGTCGCCGCCCTGGTAGTTGCGGATTACCTGCGGCTTCACATGCTCACCGGGTGCATCCGGACTCGTGTCGAGATGGGCGATGAAGCCGATCGCCGGCACACGCCCCTTGCGGGGATGATCCGCCGGGACATTCTCCGGCAACGTTGCGTAGACGTAAGCGTTCTCGTCCACTCGCGCCTCCACGCCCATGTCCTGAAACTCTTGCACCAGCATCTTGGCCAGATCGAACTGACGCTCGGTGCTGGGATTGGACCTCGAGTTTTCGTCCGACGTGGTGTGGATCTGGACGTAGCGCAAGAAGCGCTGCAGAAGCCGTTCAGCCATGATTCCTCCTCATCCTCAGGACCGTTGCCGCGCCCAGCGCACGATCTCGGGCATTGTGGGCGGCTTTCCGTACATGAGGATTCCCGTGCGAAACACCTTGGCCGCGCCGCGCACGACCAGGTAGGTCGAGAAGACGAGTACCACCGCCGCGACCAGCACCTCCCAAGTGGGCGCCGGGGGCGTAGCGGGAATGCGATTCATGATGACAAAGGGCGTGAAGGGGGGAAAGAAGGAGGCTGCCACCGACACGATGTGATCGGGATTGTTGGTCACGTAGACCATGAGGAAGAGCGGGATCATGAGCACGAACATGAACGGCTGGGTCAGGTTCTGAGCCTCCCGCAGGGTGTTGCACACCGATCCCAGCCCCACGAAGATCGAGGCATAGAACAAGAATCCGAGCAAGAAGAACAGAATGAACCACAGCAGCGTCAGCCCACCGAAGGCGCTGCCGATTCCGCTGCCGATTTGCTGGAAGGTGTCGCTCGGCACAGCCCCGATCACCACGATAGCCGTCCCCGCCCAAACGCCGATCATCGTCAGTCCGGCGCCGGCGAGTCCCAAGAGCTTCCCCATCATGAACTCGAACGAGGACACCGAAGACAGAATGACCTCAATGATCCGGCTATTCTTCTCCTCGATCGTGCTCGTCATCAGGTGGCTCGACATCATGAGGACCGAGATCCACAGCAAGTAGACGAACGCCATCGGGGCGTAAGACCGTGCGATGTGCGCAGCGGTGACCTCTTCACTGCCGCCCTCGATCACCGCATGGGTGATGAGGCTTATTCCTTGCAGGCTCTCACGCAAGAGTTGCTCGTCCTGGACGAGGGGCAGGAGGCGGTCCATGGCGACCACCTCGTTCAGGATGCGCCGGAAGCTGTGGGCCAGGTCGTCGGTGCCGGGGTCGGAGGTGTAGTAATCCACGGTGGGGGCGCCGTCTTGGGCTCCCGGCCGAATCACGAAGAATGCGAACAGCGTGCCTTCGTGGATGAGCTGCTCGAGGGTCCACTCCCGAGCGGCGGGGCCCTCGGGCAGCATGAGCTGCTCGGGCGTGTTGTAGACGAAGTCGCGCATCGCATTGGCAACGACGTAGTCGTTCTTGTCACCATCAGGGAAGAACTGGGCCAGCACATCATTGCGGTAGCGGCCGGTATGGTCGAGGATCGTGAACGCGCGTGGGGTGGTCGATAGTCCTTCGAGCAGTACGGGCAGGCCGATCGCGAGCATCAGGGTCACCGGGAAGGCAATGGCGGAGATCAGGAAGGTCTTCGTGCGAACGTAGGCGACGTACTCGCGAGACATGACGCGCAGGATGCGATTCAACATCACAGGCCTCCCGTCGCGCCCTGGCCCTGCTCGACCAGGTCGCCGGTTTCGGTGAAGTGCTTGTCCCGCTGGACACCAGCCTGCTCCAGGAAGATGTCGTAGAGAGAGGGCTCGCTGACATCGAAAGTCTTGACCGTGACCTTGCCCACCAGGGCTGCGAGCAGAGCCTGGGGATCGGCATCCTCGTTCAGAAACACCTCCCAATCGTTGCCGTATTCGCGTACGCGCTCAACCATCGGCAGCTCGCGCACGAAAGAGGCGTCCCCCTCGGTGCTCAAGTGCACGGCACGACTCGGCACATCCGCCTTGATTGAACGCAGGGTGCCATCGAGAACCTTCCTGCCCTGATGGATCATGAGGATCGAGTCGCACAAGCGCTCGGCATGTTCCATCATGTGAGTCGAGAAGATGACTGTTCGCCCCTGACGCCGGTACTCGAGCATCGCGTCTTTGAGCGCTTCCAAGTTGACCGGATCGAGACCGGAGAAGGGTTCGTCGAGGATGAGAAGATCCGGTTCGTGAATGATGGTGGAGATGAACTGCAGCTTCTGTTGCATGCCCTTCGAGAGGGTGTCGACCGTGGCCATCTTCCACTTCCCCAGATCGAAGCGGTCCATGAGTTCGATCGCCCGCTCCCGGGCCTCGCGGAAGGGTACGCCCTTGAGCGCACCGATATAGGCCACGAAGTCGATGCACCGCATCTTCTTGTACATTCCGCGTTCTTCGGGCAGATAGCCCAAACGACTGCGAATGGCTGCCGGATCCCGTTCCCCCAACACCTCCACGGTGCCCTCATCGGGGCGAATGATGTCGACGACGATGCGTAGCGTCGTCGTCTTGCCGGCACCATTGGGGCCGATGAAGCCGTAGAGGCTCCCGGCGGGAATCTCGACCGACACGTCATCCACCGCGACGTGATCACCAAAGGTCTTGCGGATGTGGCTCAGCTTCAGAGCGGTCATTCAGTGTGCCTCCATGGAAATCGAATGCACGCTAGGCGGGGAGGCCGGGGAAGTCAAGCCGGGGCGGAGCTCAGGGCAACCTCCGGCCGGTGTGTCCGGGATGTCCGGGATGGCCGGTGTGCCCGGGATGTCCGGGGTGGCCGGGTTGTCCGGGGTGGCCGAGGTGGCCACGGTAGCGAGCGTACTTGCCGCGTGTGGCTGGCTTCCAGGGCACCCCGAGTTCATCGAGGAAGCAGTGGAGCCGGCTCTCCCAGTCCAGTGCGTCGCCGGTGCCGATCTCCAGCTCTAGTTCGAAACCGGTGAAGCCATCCGGATAGCGGGTGAGATCGAGTTCGAGGTGCGCTTGGGTTGACTCCGCCGCTTCGCGGGGGGCGTCCGGGAAGCCGTAGCGCTGACGCAGGTTGCGTGCGGCGCCGTGGACGCGGACCGCATTCAAGTCCACGCCCAGCGAGCAGGCCTCCAGAAGCGGGGATGGGAGCGGTGACTGCGCGAAGACCTGAGCCGCGGCTTCGCCTGCCACGAGGCGTTCGGCTTGCTCCGGCTCCACGGGGCTTTCGTACTCGGCTCGCTCAAACAGTACCCCAGCCGTCCGCGAGGGGCCCTTGAGCGAAAGCACCCAGGCCGAGTCGGAACCCGGCTCGCGCGCTGCGGGCTGCATGGACCGGCCCAGCTCGTCAGGAGGGGTGGTCGACTCGGCGGATGTGTCCGCTGGCGAGGTGAGGGCCTCGAGCCACCCAACGGCGTCCGCCAGGGAGGAAGGGGGCGGCACTGAAAGCCGGCGGCGCAGCCGCAGGCCGCATCGCGCTTCCCTCAGACGGCCGTCCTCATCATCGAGGTAGTGATTGTCCTGCAGCACCGTCTCTGCCGGGCAGCCCAGAACGCGCATGAGCCGGACGGCCGAGGCTTCATCGAGCTCGATCTTCAGCTCCCGCTCCTGCATGGTGCTGCCTCCTCCCGTTCCTGGGCCCGTTCCTGGGCCCTTTCGCGGGTCCGTCCGAGGTCTCGATCGGGCCCTGCCGTGGAGCCGGCCCAGGTCTGGATCGGGTCCTGCCGCGGAGCCGGCGTTGATCTCCATCGTGTTCCACCCGGGGTCCGGGCGGTGCGACCAACGGTAGGTGGGAGTGTGGCTCAAGTGGGGAAGGACCGCAAGAGTCTCTGTGGCAAGCCGATAGCCCGATCTACCGTCTTCCGGTCTCGGGGGGATACGACAAGGGCACCGGCCCCCGCAAGGCGGCCAGTGCCCTCGTCTACACTAGGAGATACACTCCCGCGACCGTGGATCCAAGGCGGGACGCAGAGCGTCCCCTTCGCGGTCAAATCTGTGTGCTGTGAAGGAACATGGTTAATGATACCAGATCCGAAGCTTCGCCAGCAAAGCTTGATGGCGGTTCGCTGGCCAGGATCAGCCAGACGTGCCGCCCGGCCGACGTGATCCCCCGGCGCCGCAGCCGCCAAGCCTGCAGGGCATCCCGACCCGAGCGGCAGCCGCATCCGTACCTGGATTGACACCACGAGGTGGCGTCGTCAAGATGTGGAACTTCGAGTGGCGCCGTCGCGGCCTCTGGCCGGCGCCCTGGGAGGCACGCATGCGGCAATGGCAAGGCGGAGCAGAACCTCCGCCGCGGGAGGATTGACTATGGGTAAGACCTTCAGCGAGAAGGCGCTGGGGAAGAACGTCGGGCGCGAGGTCACGGCCGGCGAGATCATCCAGGCCTCTCCGGATCTCTGCATGTCCCACGACAACTCGGCGGCCATCTCGGGGACCTTCAAGAAGCTCGGGGTCGACGAAGTGCGATATCCCGACCGCATCGCGATTGTCCTCGATCATTGCGTGCCGGCTGCTGGCGCCAAGTACGCCCAGAACCACAAGACCGTACGCGAATTCGTCGCCGAACAAGGGATCTCGCGCTTCCACGACATCCATGTCGGGATCTGCCATCAGGTGCTTCCAGAGCAAGGTCACGTCGTCCCGGGCACCCTCATCGTGGGTAGCGATAGCCACACGTGCACCTACGGCGCCTTCGGGGCCTTCTCGACCGGCATCGGCCGTAGCGAGGCGGCGGTGACGTGGGCCACTGGGGAGATCTGGCTCAAGGTGCCCGAGACGATGCGTATCGAGGTGACCGGTGAGTTGCAGCCGTTCGTGACGGCCAAGGATATCGCCCTGAAGCTCATTGGTGACTACGGTGCCGACGGGGGACTGTACAAGGCACTGGAGTTCACGGGACCGGTCGTGAAAGAGATGTCGATTGCCTCCCGCATGGTTCTGTGTAACCTGGCGGTCGAGTTTGGGGCGAAGAACGGCTATACCCCCGCCGACGAGAAGGTGCGCGACTACCTTGCCGAGCGTGTGCCGAGTGACCGGTTGGAGCAGGCGGAGTACCTCTTCAGTGACAGCGATGCCGCCATCGCCGAGAGCGTGACGATGGACATGAGCGGTGTGAGTCCCCAGGTGGCCTGCCCTCACACGGTCGACAACACCAAGCCGATCGACGAGGTGTCCGGTACCCCGATTCATCAAGTATTCCTTGGCACTTGCACCAATGGCCGGATCGAGGACTTCGAGCTGGCGTTGCGCATCCTGAAGGGCAAGCGCGTCGCGAGTGGCACACGCCTGCTGGTTGGTCCCGCCTCGGCGGAGATCTACAAGGAGCTGGCCAATCGGGGCATGCTGAGTGACTTCCTCGAGGCCGGCGCCGTGATCATCAATCCGGGCTGTGGGCCGTGCCTGGGTGCGCACGAAGGGGTGCTGGCCGACGGTGAAGCCTGTCTCTCGACCATGAACCGCAACTTCAAGGGCCGCATGGGCAATCCGAACAGCGAGATCTACCTGGCCTCGCCCGCCGTGGCCGCGGCGACGGCCGTGACCGGCAAGATCACCGACCCCAGGTCGTTGTGATGAGGAACGCGTAGAAACCGATCATAGGGGGAGAAACAAGAGATGGCCGGATTGAATCTGATCAAGGGCAAGACCTGGAAGTACGGAGACAACATCAATACAGACGTTATCTTTCCCGGCAAGTACACCTATACGATCACTGATCCGAAGGAGATGGCAGCGCATGCGCTGGAGGATCTGGATCCCGAGTTCGCCAAGAAGGTCGAGCCCGGGGATGTGATCGTCGCCGGCAAGAACTTCGGTTGCGGGAGTTCGCGCGAACAAGCCGCCTTCTGCCTGACCGCCAATCAGGTAGGTGCGGTGGTGGCCGCTAGCTTCTCGCGGATTTTCTTCCGGAACGCGATCAATGCGGGATTGCCCACCATCGAGATTCCAGGCATTGCCGAGAAGATCGAAGCGGGCGAGCAGGTGGACATCGATCTGGAAAAGGGTGTGCTTCGTTGCCAGGCAGGTGAGTTCAAGTTCCCAGCGCTTCCGCCGGAGGTCATTGGAATCGTGCAGGCCGGCGGACTCGTGCCCTACACCCGCAGGCGCCTTGGTACCGGGGCTTAGCCAAACCCGGTCCGTTTTCGGCGAGGGAGCCGAATGGAGGAGCGGACGAAGCGCGATCTCCGTTCGTCGGGCAGAACTCGGAAGGATTAGCGAATGAACGAGTTGCAGCTCTTGGTAGACTTCTACAAGAATGCCTACCGGCAGGGTCCCGGAGGAGATGCAGAGACTGAGAAGGCTATCGCCCTGACCTCGCTTGATCGGGCGACTCCACTGAAGATTGCCGACATCGGGTGCGGGACAGGTGCATCCTCTCTCGTGCTTGCCCGGTTCTTGAATGCTGAAGTCACGGCGGTGGACTTCCTTGGCGAGTTTCTCGAAGTGCTCAAGGTACGGTCCGAGAGCTTGGGCCTGTCCGACAAGATAACGACTCTTGCCTGCTCGATGGACAGCCTGCCGTTTGGCGATGAAGAGTACGATGTCATCTGGTCCGAAGGGGCAATCTACAACATGGGGTTTGCCAATGGGGCCAGAGCCTGGAATCGCTTCTTGAAGGCCGGTGGACTGCTCGTGGTGTCGGAGATCACTTGGCTCACCGCATCGCGTCCAGCAGAACTCCAAGAGCACTGGGCCAACGAGTATCCGGAAATCGATCTGGCCTCGTCGAAACTGCGTGTGCTGGAGACATGTGGCTATTCACCTATTGGCTACTTCACCTTGCCGGAACACTGTTGGCTGGGAAACTTCTATGGGCCCATGCAGGAGATGTTTGGTGACTTCCTCGAACGGCATGGCCACAGCGAAGACGCGCAGAAGATCGTTGACGCCGAGAGGAAGGAAATCGACCTCTTTTCGAAGTACAGAGATTACTACAACTACGGAGTTTATCTCGCCCGGAAGGTGGAGTAGCAACCACCATCATGGAGAACCCGTGGCTCGACATCCCCACCTGGAGCGTCTCCGGGCCAGATACGAAGAGCGAATCCCCGGACTCGAACTGATCGGCGCCGATGTTGCTGCGCCAGGTTTTCGAATGGCGCCGGTGTCGATGGCGTTCGCCGGATTGATTTTCGAATATGTCAATGTGGAGCGGGCGTTGTCGAACATCGAACGCAGCTTGATTCCGGGAGGGCTCTTGCTGGCCGTGCTGCAAGAGAGAAGCGCCGATGAAACGCCGGTGACCGCTACGAAGTACGAGAGCCTGGCTCGACTGGCACCGGTCATGCGATTGGTGCCACCGGGGGAGTTCTCGCGCGCCTGTGAGAACCTCGGTCTTCGGACGATCAAGACCGACCAGATGCCATTGAAGCGCGGGAAGGCGTTCTTCATCGGACTCTACCAGAAGGAGTGTGCGGCCTCTGCCGAGGATGAGGAGACGAGGGGATGAGGCGACGAGGGATGAGGGGACGAGGCGACGAGGGGACGAGGGCATGAGCGGATGAGGGCTGACCGCGAGGTTGGAGACCCCGCGTGTTGATCAGTCCTGCTCGTGACGTTCCGTGAATGACACCTCGTGACGTCCCGTGACGCCCCGTGGTGCCTCTCATTCACCGATGAGGATCAGCTCGAAACCGGTCTGCATGATCAGCTGGCGGAATAGGTAGATCCGAACCTGCCAGTCGCCTACCCTGAAATTCTTCTGCTCTTGGGGTTTGTGTGCTTCGAGATCATACTTGTCGGGCCCGACGCCATAGCGCGCTTCCATCTCGAAGACGCCATCGACAGGATCGAGATAGACGAACTGGTCGGCCCAAGCCTGACGACTCTCCGCCGAGGGCCAATCGGTGGCCTTGACGAAGACCTCTTTGGTGTACATTTCTTTCCCGGTTGGGCTGATGAACATCACGTGCATCAAAACCGGCTCGTTTCCATCTAGGCCCTCGAGCCTCACGACGGCACGGACGTCGCGGCGATCCAGGATCTCGAACTCCCGGCCCACACCCAAGCGCTCACCGGTGGCGAGGGAGGTGATGCGATAGAGGAACAGATGGGCCTGTGTCTCTTCCCAAGGATCGGACAGGGCGACGGTTAGCGTGTCGACATCGGAGGGCGCCACGGCGCCGTAGTTCTCACAGCCGGTGTTTGTGAGTGTCAGCCCTGACCAGATCATGCAGGCGGTCAAGGCAAGGAAGCCGGTGTTTCGAATAGAGCGGCGTTCTCGCATTCCATTCTCCCCCTTGGCGTCACCATAGCGAATGAGTCGGGCAGAGGAAAGCCCGCACATGGGAGTGACGATTCCATGTGCGGGCTCATTCCCTGAGGCCGGTTTGAAGGCCCATGCCCGGGGCCGGCTCGTAACCCCAGCCCTGTCGGCCGGCTCGTAGCCCAGCCCTAGTGGCCGGCTCGTAGCCCCAGTCCTGTCGGCCGGCTTGGGGCCGAGTCCCGGTCCGAACCTACCGGAGTACCAGAAGCTGGCGCGAATGAAGCGTGCCGTTTGCCTCCAGTTTGTAGAAGTAGACCCCGCTGCCAACCTGGAAGTCGTGCGCATCCCGGCCATCCCAGCGGACGCTATGCTGTCCGGCCGGGAGCCCGCCGTCGACCAGTGTCCGCACCAGGCGGCCATTGGTGTCGAAGATCTGCAGCTTTGCCGGCGCCGACTGGGGCAGGTCGAACCGGATCGACGTGCCGGCATCACGAGCCCCGAACGGATTCGGCGTGCACTGGTGCAAAGCCAGACGCGTGGGAATCAACTCGAGCTCGTCATTGCCAGAGGGGCTGGGAGAGTCGCTGACGACGCTGACGTCATCGACGTACCAGCCTTCCGCTGCGGTTCCCCCGTCACTGCCGAAGCGGAAACGCAAGCGAACCGATCCCTCGACGCCCTCGAGCACGATCTGCCCTTCGGTCCACCCGAAGGCGCCGGAGTACACGGGTGTGCCGACCGGGAACGGACCCGGATCGGATGACCCATGGCGGATCGAGTGGGTGTAGCCTCCCACGGGGGTTACCCGGTTCCAGGATCCCTGGTTGATCGACATCTCGATCAAGCCGCCGTCGTAAGCTTCGTTCGGATAGCTCCCGCTCTGCTCAGCTTCCATCCAGTGCCAGAAGCTGATCGTGGCAGTCCCGCCGACAGCGAACGCCTCAGAGACCAACGCCCCGTCGCTCAGGTTGGCGTAATCGCCGCCTCCCGCGTCGCCGAACTTCCAGGAGGTGTTTCCCCCCAAAGTGTGATTGCGAGTCGCGGACTGGTGCCACTGGTCGACGAACCCGTCCGTGACCACCACGTGCGACCAGCTGCCCACACCGGCTTCCATATCATCCTCGAAAATCGGAGGCATGACCCAGAAGTCGTAGCGCTGGTAGGGTGCGCCGTGCGGATCATTCGATGCGTTGCCCGCGGCATCCTCGGCCGTCAAGTAGTAGACGACGTATGAGGTATAGGGTTGTCCGGGGATATCGGCCTTGTAGAGGCTTCCCTCTACCAAGCTCATTGGCACCGTAGTCCAGCCGCTTCCGTGAGCGTTGTAGTGCAGCGAGAGATCATTGAAGCTCGAGTACTCCGTCACGGTGCTGTAGATCTCGTAGGGGCCGCTGGTGTCCATCGTATTGGAATAGACAGTCGTCTCCGTGAAGATGGGCGCCATGTCATCGTGCAGGAAATAGGGAATGTTGGTGATCTCATCCTCGGTGATGATGATCGGATAGAGCGTGTCAGCCTCGAAACTCACGTGATCGGCAACCACATGGTAGTACCCCGGCTCGAGATCGGTGCCGAAGGTCCCGTCTGGCCCGGAGGTCATCTGCACGCCACTCTCGAGTACGGTGATCGTGGCGTTTTCGAGCGGGGCGTTCCCATCCGACGCGTTGTAGACGACGCCGTTCAGCGTGCCGCTTGGCAGGTCGGCCAAGGGCATGAACAGGACCGCCCGTCCGGCAACGACCGGAGCGGCGCCTGGCCCTGGATCGTCGAAGTACTCGTAGAGTACTCCGTCGGTGTTCTCCCCGTTCATGATGCCGGCGGTGGCGTACTGTTGCTGATTGTCGACGTTGTTGACCGTGTGGTACTGGAAGAGGATCATTCCGTCGCCGGTATCGGTTTCGTGATGGTCCGGGTCGTAGAGAATGATCTGGAACTTCTCGCGATAGCTGCTGGGACTGGTACTCAGCACGACCCGCAAGTTGTCCCACTCGATAATGTAGCGATGCCCGGCGGCATCGTAGTGGTGATAGACCCTGTCATTGCCGCTCTGGCACAGGTTGTCCCACCACGGAGCGATCATGTAGGCCGGAGCTCCGGCGCACGGAAGGTTCCAGTTGCGATAGTTCGTGATGTAGGTGTAGCCCATGGCAATCCAGCCATTCGAGCAGATACTCACCTGGTCGAATGTCTCGCCGTAGTACTGGAACTCGAAGGGGAGATCCAGTGTCTTGGTGTCGTCCTGCTCATCCCCGAAGTCGCCGAGACCGACCGAAGTGCCCGGCCCACCGTAATTCGGAGATATCTCCACCCAGTCGTACGTCGGAGCATGTTCGTAGTCGGTATCGGTGTTGTCGAAGGCGTAGTACCCGTAGCTGTCGGGGCCCGAGGGGTCATCCGAACTGCGAGTCCCCACCGGAATGGCGAAGAAGAGCGTGTCGCGGGCGCCGCCGTTGAAGGTCAGCACGAGCTGCATGTTGGCCACATGGCCATGGTAGCACTCGGGTGCGGCGCTGATGCCGAAGGTATTGTTCGTGTTCTCACCCTGGGATCCGGAACCGATGTTGCTCCAGGCACCGTTGGGGTCGGTGACCGAAAGCCACTGGCTTTGGGCTGATAGTACTCCGGTGATTCCCGACGCGGTCTCTCCGCCGGCATTGTAGATCACGACGCTGATCTGGCCCGATTCGCCGGGGTCGATCTGCGTTCCCAGGCCGTAGAGCGTTTCTCCGTAGTAGGAGAACGAGGGCGCCACCACCGGGATCTCGATGACCGAATGCCAGGCGCTGGCGCCGGAGGCGACATCGAGCCCCAGCATGATCACGTGGCCATGCGGCGCGCCGGGTGCGATCTGGATGTCGAAATCCTCCTGCGACCACCCCGTAGCGCCAGGGGCAAGATCCGGGAAGCTCTCGTTTCCGTCGATGATTGTGACATACGGATCATCGCAGGTCAGCGTGCTGGTGAGTCCGGTGACCGTTTGGGATCCGAAGTTCTTGACCTCGACGGGAAGCTCGATCGTCTCGCCGGGGTTGAGCACGCCGTTGCCATTGCCCGAACTGCCGCCGCTGCCATCGTCGTCGATCACATAGCTGTGCTGCGCGACGAACTGGCTCTGCTGGCCGATGTTCAGGCTGCCAAGATGGGGAATGAAGTTGTGAGCGGTGACCGTGAGCAACATCTCGCCGCCAGAGGCCGCCGTGAAAGGAATCTCGATCCTACCGTTGCCATCGGTGTAGCCGCCGGCGTGGACTTCTTCACCCTTCCAGATACAGACATAAGCGTCCTCAAGGGGCACGCCGCCGTCGAGCACCTCGACCTGCACCGAGTTCGAACCCAGCGCGAGCTGAGCGTCGTAGTTGACCGTGAGCGGTTGCGGCACGCCGGTCCAGATCTCGACTCCCGGATCACCCATCAGGCTGTTCCAGTGGATGAAGTAGCGGCAGCGGTTGGTATCCCAGTTGAAGTAGTTGAGATACATCTCGTACTTGCCGCTCGTGATCGAGGCCCCCAGCGTGAAGTTGTCGTCCATGACGATCGGACGCCAGAGACCATAGGTCAGGCAGTTGTTGTAACGAGTGTTCGTACCGGTGGTGGCCGTTCCTACTGCCCCGATACCGCCGTCCGGGTCGTTGGTGCCGCTCCCGGCGCGGATGAAAGCCTCACTGCGGCAGGCTGCGCCGGTACCCGAGGAGAAGGACCCGGTGCCACACGTAGAGATCGTGGCGTAGCACAACTTACGGCCGTTGGTCAGGCCGTAGATGTCGCCCGTGTCGATGCCGCTCATGCCGTAGTAGCCACGGTAGCTGAATGCGTTCACACCGTTGTTGAGGCTGTTGCGGAAGAGCGTGACATACGGCGACGTGAAGATGGTATCCACCTCTGCGTACCCGTGCGCCAGCATGCGCTCCTTGAGCCACTGACCGATCTGCACACAGGTCCATCCAGACACGCTTGGGTCACCGAGGACCGATCCGCGGGCGTACCAATCGGTGCTGCCCATGTAGGGGGTGGCCTCGTATCCCAGAACCTTGTCGACGTAGCGGGCTACCTCGGTCGTGCTGCCGACCGAGATGCGTCCCAGGTGCACATCGCACAGGGGATCATTACCCTCGAGTTCGGTGTAGGGCTGATCGCCCTCACCGCCGTAGTAGCTGTAGTTCTCGAACCAGGTAGGGATCGAGATCGATCCGTCATGATCTCCAACCAGGCACACGAAGGCGGGCGGGTTCTCCCAGTTGTCGTAGGCATTCTGGATCCAGTTCTTGATCGCGTTGTTGGAGGTGCCGGTCTCGGATGTGGTGGCCAGCGTGACATCGTATCCGCGGCGGGTATGCCACTCGACCAGGGGCTGCAGGTAGTTGACCACCGTGGAGTTGTTGGGGCAGATGATCACGTAGGCGCCCTTGTCGATGACCTGTCCGTCGCGCGGTCCGGTGTAGTTGGGGACCATGCCGCGATACAGCTTGTCGAACGACTCGGGGATCACGCGGCGCGTTCGCGTCGGGTTGTTGCGTGTGTCGGTGCCCTCGAAGCTGATATCGACCTGCATCCGGCGGATGACGTTGATGCCGCCGGTATGGGCGTCATAGGTGACGGGATGAAAGGTGATGGGCACGACCCGTAGGTCGCGCGCCACGGCGGGCTCACCCACGATGACCGGCTCCGGTGTCGAGCCGGCCGCATTGTACGCTTCCGGATCGATCACGAACGTGGTCCCACCGTCGGCCTGCACGGGCATGGGCCGATACTGGGCCATGGACATCGTCTCGAAAGTCTTATACCGCACCGTCACCGATGCGTTGTGGGGAACCTGAATGAGTCGCGTGAAGCTCGGCAGCATCGGCTCGCCTTCCTCGCCGATGAACCCACCGCCTTCGACCTCCAGTGCGTGATAGGTGACACCCTCGATCTCGATCGATTGGCTCTCGAGCGCCGGGAGATCGAATTCGAGCGCGACGCGATCCTCGCTCGACTCCTGGAGCTTGATCTGGGGAGTGGCCTTGGGGGCCGGCTCCTCACCGCCCAATCGAATCGTCTCGGCTTTCCCGTAGGAAAGGGTGCTTTCATCCAACGTCACGAGGGATGTGGAAGCCGAAACAGGAAGGATGCCGCAGGTGACAACCGCTAGGGTCATGACCATCAGAGCTGCCGGGCCTCGATGCATGGAATCCTCCTCCGCTAGATCCTGTGCGCGTACAGGTGGAAACTCCAATCCCCCCGCGCTCGGATCACAATGCTGCCGCCCTTGGGGACGACCTTTGCGAACGGCATGGTTCCTAGTAATGATACCAATTCCGGCCCCCAGATTTGAAGGCTATGTACCGCGTTGGCAGCCAATTCAAGAATCGGATGTCGGAAGGGGGAATCTGGCGGGGGGTGGATGCAGAATAGATGCAGATGGACCGCCGGCGATTGGGGTTCCCGGAAGGGGAAGCCGCACCGGACGCCCTTCTGGCCTGTCGCTCTCCTGGCCGGCCGCTGCCCTCGCTCCCCGCGCAGATTCCGAATCCGGCATCCGATGCATTCGGCGAATGGGTGCGTACTGTGGTATACTGTCACGTGTTCCGAAGCATCGAGAACCGGCACCATCTTTTAAGGAGGATGAGGATGAGGACGGTAAGAGCAACCTGTGGGCTGGCCTTTGCCTTGCTAGTCTTCGCGGGGATCGCCTCGGGCGACATTCTGTATGTGCCCGGCGAGTTTGGGACGATTCAGGAGGCAGTCGACGCTGCCCAGTACGGCGACGAGATCGAGATCGCCGCTGGAACCTATGATGACGTAACGCATTATGCGAATGTGCCAGACGACTCGACCCTCTGCGTCGTCGTGATGAAGTCGGGGATTACCCTGCGCGGCGCCGGGGCCGATCAGACCTTCATCGACGCGGATTCCACCGGACGCGGCATTTTCGCTCTCGCGTGCCAGGACATTGTGATCGAGGACCTGGCGGTGACCCGCGGTTTCGCGGAAGTCTATGGGGCGGGGATCCTTGCCGACAGCAGCAATGTCGTCATCCGGCGCGTGGATGCGTCCGGAAACTACGACGGAGCCATCACGCTCCTGCACGGTGCCTATGCCGAGATCTCGCAGTGCACCATGACGAACAACGCCGCCAAGACGGGCAGCGGTCTGGACGTGGGCCTGGAGTGCGAGGCCTACGTCTATCAGTGCGAGATCAGCAACAACGGGGCGCCGTTCGCGGCAGGGGCCCGCTTACGCGGAAAGGTGCGCCTCGAGGAGTGCGTGTTCGAGTTCAATGAAACCGACATCGGTTCGAACCTCGAGGGAGGCGGCCTCCTCATCAAGGGCGGGGCGGAGGTTCTCTTGCTCAACTGCGACATCAGCAACAACATAGCGAGTGGCAACGGCGGCGGCATTGCCATCACCGATGAAGGCACGTATGTCGAACTCGCCTACTGCACGATTCGCAATAACGTCAACAGCGGCGAGGAAGGTTATGGCGGCGGCGTCTACGTGGGCAACGACGCTTCGGCCGAGCTGCGCTGGTGCCTGATTGCCGGCAACTCGACGACCGGGCTCTTCGCCAATGGTGGCGGTGTGGCGGCCGATTACTCGAGTCTCGAGATGGAGAACTGCACGCTCTACGCGAACGCATCCGAGGGTATGGCGCCCTATGGTGGCGATGGCGCGCAGTTCGGCTTCTGGTGGCTTGGTGACCAGCACTCGATCCAGATCAGCCACTGTATCATGACCGACTCCCCGGAAGGCCAGAGCACGGTTTTCTGTAGTGGTTCTCCTGGACTGCTCGAGATCACGTGCTGCGATGTATGGAACAATGCCGGTGGCGATGAGATCTGCGATATCATGGACGAGAGCAATTTCTCGGCCGATCCGCTCTATTGCGACGCGGCCGGCGGGAACTTCTTCGTCCAGTCCATGTCGCCCTGCGCGCCCGGGAACCACCCGGGTGGCCCGGACATGTGCGGTGGGACGCTGATCGGCGCCTATCGGGCAAGCTGTACGACCGATGTGCCCGATCCGGGATTCACCTCGCACGGCTTGCTGCTCGGCAATGAGCCGAACCCGTTCCAGAGTGGCACGGCGATCCGCTATCAGCTCGCCGGTGAAAGCAAGGTCACGCTGGAAGTGTTCGACCTGTCGGGCCGCCGGGTGGCCGTCTTGCAGGACGGCATTCAGAGTGCCGGCATGCATCTGGCGCACTGGGACGGCGCGCTGGACAGCGGCGAGCATGCGCCGGCGGGTGTTTACTTCTACCAGCTGCGCGCGGGAGAGAACGTGCAGGGCAAGCGCATGCTGAGGTTGCGCTAATGTCATGCGGCCCCAGTGCCAGCGCCAGTGCCAGCGCCAGTGCCACGGAACCGGATGCGAGCCGGTGTTTCTGTGCGCGGGCCGGTGTCGCTATGCGCGGGCCGGTTGACGAACGGCATTCGTCGTAGAACGATCGCAGCGGATTGAAAGCTTCTCGGCCCCGGGGGCCCGCCTGAAGGTGGGCCCCCGGCCGTTTCGGGGCCGGCAGGCCGTCGTCGCGAAGTGGCCTCGGATTAGAACGGCCCTAAACAAATGCATACCAAGGGCTTAGCAGTCATGCCCCTCTTGGACCGGATGGGTGCGCCCCGGGCCCCCTCAGGCTGCATGGGTCGAGCGCGACCCCCCTGTCGGCTCCCGCTCACCACAGCAACCGCATAGCCAACAGATGCAACTATGTAGACCCGCCAGGAAGGGCTTCTCAACCGGTGCGAGCCCGCCCCCTTTCCGCCTATATTGATGCCTCTATATCTGGCGTAACCGCCGTGCTAGAATGCCTCTTTGCCGCGCTTCAGGTGGGCGTGGGACTAGGGGCGTCACGGTCGGAGCGCAGGGTGCGCCCGCCGCCAATCAACATGCTCACATCATCTGTACGGGGGGGGAATCATGACCCGTAGTCGGGGCCTTTCGCAGGCCGTGCTGGCAACTCTGGGACTCACCGTTTTTGTCACCATGGGTTTCTTGGCCGCGTACACCGTGGCCACACCCGCCGGGGCTGCATCCGGCACAGCCCTGGCGGCGGCTGCAGAGCCGGTCATGGTGCGTTCGGTATCGGGTGACACGGCGGTATGGAGCCAGTGGGTGACCCTTCCTCGCGGAACAGAGCAGGTCGAGGCCGAGGATCTCAGTCTTCGGGTGAGTGGACAGCAGTACACACTGCCGGAGGGCACGTCGATCAGCCGGGTCATGATCATGCGGAGGCAGCCCGGATGTGTGGTCTCCGTGCCCGAGGCCGACCTGCCGTTCGATCCCGAGACCCATGCTGAGCCACGTGTGCAATGGGAGGGAACGCCGGCGGGGAGCGGGGACGGTTTCTCACGCTATCTGCTGCTCGATAGGCCCGGGGTGGAACCGGCCCACAATGCGGGCTGCTACCTCATCATTGCCGGAGACGCCTTCGTTCCCAGCCTTGCGAGCCTGGTCGAGTGGAAGGGCCAGGAAGGCTACGATGTGCGTATCTACGCCATGGGCGAGATCGGGAATACGGTCAACGAACTCCAGGATTTCATCCAGAATGCTTACGATACCTGGGACAACCCGCCGCTGTACGTCTTGCTGGTCGGCGACGTGGAGCACGTGCCCACCCACGATGTGCTCAGCAACGTCTCCGACCATCCCTACGCGTGCGTGGACGGAGACGACTGGATGGCGGACCTGTACATCGGCCGTCTTTCGGTCAAGACGACCTCCGACGTCGCCACACAGGTTGCCAAAACGGTGGGCTACCAGAAGACGCCCTATATTGACGGGTCGAACTGGTTCAACCGTTCGCTCATGGTGGCGGGCAATTCCGGGTCCTCGACGCCGGTGTCGACGTGCCGCTGGGTGGCCGATCAGCTCCAGGAAATCGGCCAGCAACGAGCCGATAGCTGTTACTTCCCTCCGACTCGCGATGGGGTCACCAAGATCACCCAGGCGGTAGATGAAGGCGCAAGTATCGTGGCCTACCGTGGTTGGGCATATGGCGACGTGGGCTGGGAGCCGCCCCGCTTCACAAACGACGAGATTCCCGGCCTGAACAACGTGTGGAAGCTTCCGGTCGTCTTCAGCCTGGTCTGCCACACTGGCAATTACGGGAACCCGCAGGATGACTGCTTCGGCGAGGCCTGGCTCAAGGCCGGAACGGCCGAAGCACCTACCGGTGCGGTGGGCTTCTTCGGGACCGGCGAGCACTGGTCGCACTCGCGCTGGAATGATCAGATGATCATCGGTGTCTTCGAGGCCTTCACGCATCTCGGCGTTCGCGAGATGGGCCACCTGATGGTCGCGACCAAGGTCGGACTCATTACCCAGTTTCCGAGCGAATTGCACATGGGGCCCGAACACGAAGAAGAAGCGGTCGAGTATTACAACTACATCTACAACTTGCTGGGCGATCCCAGCCTGAATGTGTGGACCGACAGGCCGCGCTCGCTCACGGTGACTCACCCGGAGCAACTCGTCGCGGGCCAGGACTTCTTGCCGGTAACGGTGATGGAGGGTGACGGTGTCACGCCGATACCCGGCGCGCGCGTAGCCATTTCCCAGAACGGGAAGCCGGTGGGTTATGCGCTTACCGATGAGACCGGCCATGTGGATGTATGTGTGAGCCTGGAAGCTGACAACGCGGCCCTGATCACGGTGACGGGTGAGAACATCTATCCCTATCAGGAGGAGCTGCCGTTGCACACTGAGGAAGACTACGTGGTGTGTACGGCCGCCGCGGTGGCGGGGGGTGCTCCGGCGTTACCGGGTGCGACGGTTTCGATCGATCTGACGATCGCGAACACGGGCAGCCAGACGGCCTCCGGGATTGCGGGTACCGTGACGGCACCCGCGGGTGTCACACTCGCCGAGGATAGTTTCGAGATCGCCTCGCTGAATGCCGGCGCCGCGACCACGCTGAGCGGAGCGATCTCCGCGACCTTCGATCCCGCTCTCGAGAATGGAAGGCGGCTGCGCTTCCGCGTCAACTGTGATGCGGGCGGGAGCGACGATCTCAGCGAATGCTGGCTGCAGGTCCAGGCGCCCGAGCTTACCTGCGAAGCTCTCTCCGATGGGGAGGACGATATCTTCGATCCGGGCGAGCCGGTGAGCCTGACGATGACCCTGGGCAATCGGGGTCTGGAGGCGGGTGCGCTCAGCTTGCTCCTGCGCGCCTTGGTGCCAGATCTGGTCACGGTGACCGATTCGACAGCGACGATGCCGGGGGTCCCCGAGAACGGACAGGCCGAACACACGGGCGATCCGTTCGCTCTCGAGATCGATGAGTCGGTGGCCGTGGGCACGCCCATCCCGATGGAGTTGGTGGTCACGCATTCGCAAGGGCCCGTGACGAGGCTTCCCTTTACCTTGGTCGCCGGTCTCGTGGATTTCAGCGCGCCTACCGGACCCGACGCTTATGGCTATTACGCCTACGACAGCGCTGACATCGACTACCGAGACCAGGCGCCGGTCTATCGCTGGATCGAATGCTCGCCGCGCTTCGGGGGCGAAGGCACCTTGCTCGATCCGTTCTACGACAACATCCTCGGGGTGGTACTCGAGCTCCCCTTCCCCTTCACCTACTATGGGGTGGAGTACGATTCGATCCGCGTGCACGAGAACGGCTGGATTGCGTTCGATACCAGCTGGTGGTACGACATTCGCAACTGGAACATTCCAGGCGAATGGGGCAGTGCTTGCCAGGTGGCGCCCTTCTGGGACAACCTCGTGCCCCCGCTATCGAGCGATGACCCGATCTCGGATGGGATCTATGCGTATCACGATGAGGAGAACCACTGCTTCGTCGTCGAGTGGAGCCGGTTGCCGAACTACGAAGAGGCCATCACGGACGATTACCAGACCTTCCAGGTCGTATTGCGTCATCCGGACCACTACGTGACCCCGACCGGAGACGGCGAGATCATCTTCCAGTACAAGCAGATCGTCAATGATGACCACATCAAGATGTTCTCCACCGTGGGCATCGAGGATCACACCGAAACGGTTGGGATCGAGTACTCCTACGACAACCTGTATGCGCCCGGAGCGGCACCCCTGGCGCCGGGATTGGCCATCAAGTTCACGACCGAGCCGCCGGTGCGCCAGGCGATCGAGCTGGCCCACTTCGATGTCTTGGCCGGAAGCCCGGTTGCCAACGGACAGGCCGGTCTCGAGCTGCGGTGGCAGTACGACGACCAGCGGCCGCTCGAGCGGTTTCATCTGGAACGTGCCGCGGAGGACGGCGGACGTTACGAGCGTTTGACGGAGACCGGCTTGGCGCCGGTCTCGGGGCGGTACCTCGATGCCACGGCGGATCCGTCGCAAGACTACACGTACCGCATGGTGGGCCTGGATCGTTTCGGGAAGGAACGGGTTTTGGGCGAGGTGAGCTATCTGGCCGGCGCCACGCAGGGTCTCATTCTCCGGGCGGCGACTGGACCGGTGCTGCACGGGGAGACGACGCTTCGCTACAGTGCCGGGGCCGCGGACCTGCAAAGTCTGGAAGTCATCGACATCGCGGGCCGACGCGTGCGGAATCTCCTCCGGGACGCGTCCGGCGCGGCGCGGCCGGCCGCCGGCGAGGTGGTCTGGGACGGGCGGGACGACAGCGGCCGTCCGCTTCCGGGCGGGCTCTACTGGGTTCGCCTACGCACCCAGGAGGAGATGCGCAGCCTGCGGCTCGTGATCGTGAGGTAGGACCGGGAGGCCAGGACGAACGAGGCGCGGTCTGTTCGCCCATCATCGGGACCGAGGGAGGTCGAACCATGGACCGGATGTCAACGGATCGGGGGGCGCGACGCCGAATGCGGGTGGACCGTCTCAATAGGCGGACCTTCCTGAAGGGGCTGGGCGCCGGCGCGGCCTTGCTCGCCTGTCCGAGTTGGGTCCGCGAGACCTACGCGATGAGTGGCCGGGGCATGCCCGGCCCGGCTGAGATGGAAGCCATCTTGCTCAAGGCGCTGGGCCGCGGGGGTCAGTATGCTGACCTCTTTCTCGAGACGCGCCTCTCCACCCACATCAGCATGACCGGTGGCGAGGTCGACGGTCTCGAATACGGAGTGTTGCTTGGCGGCGGGGTGCGGACGATCGTGGGCGAGAAGAGCGGTTTCGCCTACGCCGAGAGCTTCGACGTGGATGAACTCGCCGCCGTGGCCGAGTCCGCGGCGCTCATCGCCTCCGGCGGAGGTGGCCGCAGCGTCGTCCCGGTGCGGCAGGTAAGCGTCCCGGAGGTCGTAGGTGCCCGCGAGGCCATCGATGACGTGGAGGTGGCCGCCAAGGTCGAGATCCTCAGGCGCGTGGACGAGGCGGCGCGAGCGGTTTCCCCGCACATCAAGCAGGTACGCATCGATTATCAAGACGCTACCCAGACCTTCCGCCTGGCGCATTCGGACGGCGCCTTCTATGACGATGAGTTGCCCGTCATCTATCTGCGCGTCAACGTGAGTGCGGAGCGTGACGGTGGTACCGCCGAAGGCATGCGACGCGTCTCCGGGCGACAGGGCATGGAGCTTCTTGCCGGCACCGTGCCAGAGGACGCCGGACGTGAAGCAGCCGAGCAAGCCATCCGAATGCTCGCGGCGCAGCCAGCGCCCACCGGGGAACTGCCACTGGTGATCGCGGCTGGGGGCGGCGTGATGTTCCACGAAGCGGTGGGCCACGGGCTCGAGGCCGACGCCGTGCTGCGCGAGGCCACGGTCTTTGCCGGACGGGTTGGAGAACCGGTGGCTTCCGAGCACGTGACGCTCTACGACGACGGGACGATTCCGGGTGCGCGTGGCAGTATCAATATCGATGACGAGGGGACGCCGGCCAAGAAGACCCTCTTGATCGAGAAGGGCATTCTGCGCGGCTACATGCAGGACCGTCGCACGGCGATGAACATGGGCGCCGAGCCCACGGGCAACGGCCGCCGCCAATCATTCCGCTATCCAGCAATCCCGCGCATGACGAACACCAACCTGGCGCGCGGCACCGATCTCCCCGAGGAGATCATCCGCGATACACGCAACGGCATCTACGCGGTCAGCTTCGGCGGCGGCGAAGTCGATCCGGGTAGTGGGCAGTTCACCTTCGGTTTGCGTGAGGCCTATCTGATCGAAGACGGCCGCGTGACGACCCCGATCAAGGGAGCCATGCTGGTCGGATCCGGCCCGGAAGTACTCACCCGCATCGATCGGGTGGCAAACGACTTCGATGCCTGGCCGGGTACCTGTGGCAAGGCCGACCAGTGGGTGCCGGTAACCTCGGGATGCCCGACCTTGCGCATCGAGCGTATCACGGTGGGTGGAACGGCGTAGGCGCTGGTTCGGCTGGGGCCTTACGCTGCGCGGCCGTTCGCCGTGTCCTACACCGCGCGCTGCATACCGCGCGTTGCATGCCGCGCGCCATCGGTCGTGCGCCAAGCACTGCAACCACGGAGTTGTGCTAGCGCCTCCGCGCGGTTGACCTGGTAGAGAGGGGATCTCGTTCATGAGCAGGAAGCCCGATCCGATCTCGATCGCCTCCGGCATTGTCGATGTGGCACTGCAGGCTGGCGCCGATGCAAGTGATGTCTACGTGCGAACGGCCTCGGAGTTCTCGATTCAAGTGCGCAGCGGTGAGGTCGAATCGTTGAAGCGCTCCTCCACCATGGGTCTGGGATTGCGGGTGACGGTGGACGGCCGCACCGCCATGGTCCACACCACCGACCTCGGCCAGATCACGCTGATGAACCTGGCCAAGCGGGCTCTGGCGATGGCGCGAACCCTTCCCGATCCTGAAGAACCCACGCTGTATGCCGAGCCGCATGAAGTCGTGCCGATGCCCATGCCTGATCCCTTGATTGCCGAGGAGGATCAGTCGGTCAAGATCGGCCGGGCGGTGGAGGTGGAGCGGGCCATGATCGGTGTGCCTGGCGTCACGAACTCGTCCGGCACGTCTTATGATGAGAGCACGGGACTGATCGCGCTGGTGAACTCGAAGGGCGTTTCTCTAGAATCACGCTTCTGTCACATCGATCTCGGCGGAGAGGCCATTGCCGAGCGCGACGGCGAGAGCGCCACGGGTGGACGCCATGTGGATGTTCCCTCCCGCAAGTACCTGCCGCCGACCGAAGAAATCGGCCGGACTGCCGGCGAACGGGCCGTATCCTTGCTCGGTTCCCGCCCCTTGCCGTCCACCAAGGCGCCCGTGATCTTCGATCGCCGAACCGGCTGGGCCCTGTTGCGTTACCTCGTGCCGCCACTGGCCGGGGACAACGTGGCCCATGGCCGCTCCTACCTCGCCGATGCCATCGGTGAGCGGATCGCCGCCGAAGGCGTCACCATTCGGGACAACGCGTGGCTGCATCAAGGTCCAGGACGCAGAGCCTTCGATGGGGAGGGCACGCCCACACAGAACCTGGTTGTGGTGGAGGATGGCGTGCTCAAGTCCTACTTCACCGATTTGCTGAGCGCCAAGCGCCTCGGTCTGGCGCCCACGGGGAGTGCCGGCCGCGATGGATACGCGTCGCGGCCATCGATCGGCACGAGCAACTTCTATCTCGAGCCCGGCACGAAGACGCGCGAACAGATCATCGGCGCGACCAAGCGCGGCTTGCTGCTTGCCAACCTCTCGGGTTGGTGGGTGGGCCTATCGCCGTTCAATGAGACCTTCTCTTCCGCCGCGATGGGGTTCTGGATCGAAGACGGCGAGATCGCCTATCCCGTGCGCAGCATCAGTGTCGGGGGCACGACGCTCGAGATGTTGAAAGCGATCGACATGATCGGCAATGATCTCGAATTCGTGGGCGAAACCAGCGCACCGACCTTCCGGGTGGCGGAAATGGCCATCTCCGGCGTGTAAGCCGAGGCCGCGGATGCCGGTGGGTGAAGGATGCTGGTGAGGCTGCCATCACGTCCGACATCCGCGGCTGAGTCGCCGGCCTGAGCCGCCGGCTTGAGCGCCGGCTTGATCACCGGCTCGGTCCCCGGCTTGGTCACTGCTCGACACGACGGGGAAATCTCGAACCGGACTACTGCGTCAGGACTACTCGGCGGGTCTCAGATCCCGCGCTTGTGCTGAGCTGGAAGAAGTAGGTGCCGGACGGAACCCGGCGGCCAGAGTGATCCAACCCGTCCCAGCGGAGCTCGTAGTCTCCCGCGCTCTGCATCTCATCGACCAATATGTTCAGTACGCGTCCGCTAGCGTCGTAGACGCGCAGCCGGACATCGTCCCCGACCGGTAGACGGTACCGCAGCGCGGCGCCGTCGCCGGAGGGATTGGTCACGCCCAAACCCAGGCGGAACTCGCTGGCGGAGTAGGGATCACCGGCGTCCGAGGGCGTCGTGCCATCCACCCGAATCACATTGACGATGAAGCGGCCGTTGCCCATGGCCAGGTCGGTATCGGACATGTTCAAACCCAGCAACAGCTCATCGCCCTCATCGGCGGGCTGTGCATTCCAGGTGCCGCCGTCACCGATGTTGAAGGCGCTGGTGAGCGTCGGATTGAAGCTGCCAACGAGTGACCCGTATGGAGCCCTCGGCACGGGTTGACCGGCGCGGAAGAAGAAGGGCTGGCCCTGGGGCCCAAACCACTCGCCGGTGTATGGGACTTCCGACAACACGCGGAAGGCGCCATAGGGCAGGACCAGGAAGCGGTCGTCGGTGGACTCGGTGAACAGACCGGTGGGTACCGGCTGGGTCACCGAGTTGTCGATCACGACCCGAGCGTAGTCGACCTCTTCGGGCGAGAAGAGCACGATAGTAACGACCGCACTGCCCTCCAGATTGGCGAGACTGGCGTCGCTCATGTTCAAGCCCACGCGGAGTTCCTGTCCCACGTGCGCGGGCTGGATGTCGATTTCGCCCGAGACGCCCAGGAAAGAGGCGTTGCTCAGACTCGAGCTGAAGTCGCCGAGCAAGGCGCCGAACTGCATGTCGCTCACCGGCTGGTTGGCGGTGCGCAAGCGGGTTTCCCCATTCGGATTCATCCACCCTTCGGTGTACGGCGGAGACTGCCCGGCCCGATAGGCGCCCTGCGCATAGAAGACGCAGTGCTCGGTCGACGCGGAAGGGACGATGCCGGTCCCGACCGGCTGGGTGGTGGAAGCGTCGATGACGACCGTGACCGCCTCGACTGCCTGCGAGGAAGGAGTTGGGACGGTCATCAAGACAATGCCGGTGGCGGCCACGAATGCGAGGAGCTTATTGCAAGACATGCTGCGAATTCCTTTCTGGGTTTGTTGTGCCTGTTGCGCTTCTTGCGCTTCTTGCGCCTGTTGCGCCCGTTGCGCCGAGCGACGCTCAGCGGATTCTGTCTTCTCGTTGGGTCACATCGAATCAGGCCATGCCGGAAGCATGGCGTGTGAGCAGTCCGGACTGAGCAATGCTTCTCCCCCGCCGGGGCGGGGTCGTGAACGGTCCTTGAATGTCTACAATAACACTAGACTACTTGCGCACGCACGGAAAAATCGGGGTAGGCAGTAAGATGCAATTGAGTTGGCAAGCCCGGGGAAAACGACACTCAGTGGCTACGTTGGCGGCTTCCGCTGGCGTCCCGGGGACCAAACAGGATGACCAAGTGCTCGTCCACGACACGGGCCCGTTCGATCGAACGTTCATGCAATACCCTTGGGAGTTCGAGGTTGCGACGGTGAGCTCCCACCGCAATGGCAAGTTCCGGTCCTTTCTGAAGCAGACGGATGTCTTCCCGCTTCACATTGGGCAATGCGAGGGTGAGCTGGATGCGGCCGCCTTCGGCTTCCTCCAGCGCAAAGACTCTTCCCTTGTAGAGACGAGCGTCGGGAGCTTGATCCCCGTACAGGCTGCTTGCCATCTCCCGTAGTCGCTCGAGGCCCATGACCTCGGTGGGGAAGAACGGCACCTCCAGGATGGGAACCGGCGCAAACGACCGCTCAATGAGGTCTCGGTTACGATCTTGCGCGTCCCGCATCGGCGCGAAGTAGCCCGTTCGGAGTTCGGCCGGCAACACGCGATTGAGGATGACCGCGTCCACCGAGTAGCCGAAGAGGTTGAGATACGTGTAGGCGCGGAGAGTCTCCTTGATCACGACCGTCTCGGGATTCAGGACCACTCGTACCGATGTGATCGAAGGATCTGTGAAGGTGGCGTGAATGGCAACGAGCTGCTCGAAGAGTTCGGCCGCGGCGTCGTAGGTTTCTTCCTTGGGGACGGGAATGTCGCTCATGGTGGAGACTGCCGGTCGCAACACCCTGGCCACCTTGCGCTGGATGGGAAAGAGCTTCTCCATCCACCAGCGTCCGACCTCGGGCAGAGAAAGCAACCGTAACGTTTCACCGGTGGGGGCCGAGTCGATCACGATCAGGTCGTACCGCCCATGATGGTAGTGATGATACACCCACAGGAAGCTGGCAACTTCTTCCATCCCCGGCAGAATACTCAGTTCATCGGCGAAGATCTCGTCCACGCCCCGCCAGCGAAAGAGCGTCCGGACGTAGTCCTGCAGCTTTCCCCAGTGACGCTCCACCGAGTAGTAGACATCGATCTCCTGTCCGTCGAGATTCTCGGCCAGCGCGGTGGGCTCAGGCCCCAGTTGACGGTCGAACACGTCGGCCAGGCTGTGAGCGGCGTCGGTCGAGATGACCAGGGTTCGCTTGCCTTGATCTGCAGCACGCAACGCGGTGGAGGCGGCAACCGAGGTCTTGCCGACACCGCCCTTGCCAGTGAGGAGCAGTATGCGGGACACGAGAAGTCTCCTCTGATGAAGGCCAATGTGCTGCATGACTATGCTCGGCCACGTACGCGCGCGATGAGATTCCGGTCATCAGCGCAAGAAAGCGGTCATCAGCTCGAGATCGCGGTCATCAACGCGAGATCGCGGTCATCAACGCGAGATAGCGGTCATCAATGCGAGATAGCGGTCATCACACGCGAATCCGATTATCCCGAGTAATCATTCGACCTTGATCTTGCGCGCCGCCGGCTTGTGCTCATCCTCCTCCAGGCGCTCTATGCCAGCATCCAGGAGGCTTCGCACGGCCAGGAGAGCCTCGCGCACGGATCCGCGGGCATGCTCGGAGAATCCTCCGGGTACACAGCCCCGCATCTCCTGGGCAAATGCATCGGTTGCTAACATGAGATGCTCGGCCCAGCGAGGCGTGGCACCTCGGTGGGACTTTCCCCGGAAGGATCCCTGTCCTCGGGTCTGCTCATCACGCACCTCGGAGGACTGGGGTTCGTGCTCCGGAGCGCCATGCGGACGATCGGCACCACCAGGACGATCAGATGGAGTCGGGGTTTCCATGTTCAGATCTCCTTGCTATGGATTGCGGGTTGGTGTCGGCCAGACCCAGTACTTCGTCGCTAGTCCAGACTGTTGCTGGTCGGAGAAGGAACCGGGCAGTAGGATAGCATCCCAATCGCTCACTCCCACAAGCCCACAAGCCTACGGGTCCACGGACCTACCGGTCCACGGACCTGCGGATCTACGAACCTACATGCCTACATCCGATATACCCGATAGAGGCGAGGATACTCCAGCACCGGCTCCGCAGGGGCGGCGTGGGACGCAGGGCGGTGTGGGATACAGGGCGGTGTGGGACGCACCTCCGCCTGACGAAGGGCAATGCGATACACACGCTCCCCAGGCGCGGAGTTTGGTCCCATCGGCGTCCCAT
>CAZZIF010000009.1:32743-41498 GCA_964654025.1 uncultured bacterium | reverse complement strand
GCACTTGCCCTCGTTCCGGCAGGGGGGGATCGAATGGGCAGGGGGGGGACGACGTGTGCCTGTAGCCGAGCCGCTCATCAGCATTCTGTTGCCGGCCCGCGACGCCGCTGTCACGCTGGCCGAGTCGCTCGCAAGCCTGCAGGATCAGACCTTCCGTAACTGGGAGTGCCTCGTACTGGACGACGGTTCGACCGATCGAACACGCGAAGTCGCTGAGGGCTTTGCGGCCAGCGACACGCGGTTCCGAGTCTTCTCGGCCCCCGAGCCCCGGGGGATCATCGAGACCCTCAACGACGGCGCCGCTCGCTCGCGAGGTCGTTACCTGGCGCGCCAGGACGCCGACGATCGATCCCTGCCCCGGCGGCTCGAACTCTCCTTGGACCTGCTGACGGCCAATCCGCACGTCGATGTGGCCGCCTGCCGCATCGAACTCTTCCCGCAAGAGCGGATCCGCCCCGGGTGGCGAGCTTATGCCGAGTGGCTCAACCGGCTCGTCACGCCCGAGGCGATCGCCGGCGACATCTACGTCGAGAGCCCCCTTCCCCATCCGACGGTGCTGATGCCGCGCGAGCTGCTCGCCTCCTGCGGCGGTTATCGCGAACACGGCTGGCCCGAAGACTACGACCTGTGGCTACGCTTGCACGAGGCCGGCCGGCACTTCGCGAAGCCGGAGCCGGTGCTCTATCAGTGGCGCCACCACGAGGACCGCCTGACCCACCGGGACGACCGCTATGCTCCCGAAGCATTCCTGGCTTGCAAGCTCCACCACCTGGCGGCACGCTTGCGCGATTCGACGCTGCTGGTCTGGGGCGCCGGACGGGACGGGTCTCGCCTCGCGCGGGCGCTCGAGCAACGCCGGTTGCGCGTCGAGGCCTTCATCGACATCGATCCCCGCAAGATCGGAAGAGCCCGGGGCACCTGCCCGGTGATCTCACCGGAGCAACTCGGACACCGGGCACACTACCCGGCCGGTGAGGCGCCGCCGCTGATTCTGGTGGCCGTGGGAACCAAGGGCGCCCGCCAGCTCATCCGAGAGCATCTACATGCAACCGGCTGGTCGGAACCGGAGGACTTCCTGTGCCTGCACTAGAGCTGATCGGGAGGGCAGAGCGCGGCAGAGCAGGGCCCGGCAGAGCAGAGCAGGGCGGGGCGCGGCAGAGCAGAGCAGGGCAGGGCAAGGCTTTGCGCGCTCGTGCGGATGCGGGTTTGCTCGGGACGACCTGATGTCCTAAGATGAAGCTCGTGATGTTAGAATTCCCGTCGATGTGGTGCAACTTATTGTCGCAAAAGAAGTTGAGCCGCACGTGACGCGGCCTGCTCGACTGCGGCTGTAACCGATGGCACGTCAAGTGGTTGTACGAGGTGCGGCGGGATTCAGGCACCCACAACCTACGGTGAGGACCGCGGCCGGAAACATCGGAACCGAGGCGCATACAACTTGCTCGAAGCGCAAATCTCCTTGTCGACGAAAGACCCATCCGTCGGAGAACCCCGCACGGGCAGGCGTCATGATCGCCCGCCCCTGGTCCCGTTGCGCCCGATCCAGCTGGGCATCCTCCGGTTACGCCCGGTCCAGCTGAACCTCGTCCGGTTGCGCCCGGTCCAGCTGCATCTGGCCCGGTTCCTCCTGACCCTATCGCTGCTCGGTGCCGCCAATGCCTTGAGCGCGGCAATCGGGGCTTCAACCTGTGAGGCAGAAATCATGAAGGCCACACGCCCAAGCGCGCTGGCGGGAACGTGGTACACCGCGGACCCGAAACAACTGGCCACCGCGATCGACGGTCATCTCGAACATGGCCGGCCACTCGAGGAGGTCGCCTCCACCCGCCCGATCGCGATCATCGTCCCCCACGCTGGACACCGCTTCTCAGGCGATGCCGCCGGCGCCGCCTTTCGGCTGCTCGCCGGTGAGGCCGGCCGGAACGTGACGCGCGTTTTCTTGATCGGTCCGTCCCATCATCAGGCATTCTCGGGCGCATCGATCCTGAACGTGACGCAGTATGAAACACCCCTTGGACCGGTGCCGGTCGACACCGACGTCACCCAGGCCCTGCTGGACCATCCCCTCGTGCACACCGTGGCGCGCGCCCACGGGCCCGAACACTGTCTGGAGATCGAGCTACCCTTCCTGCAACGCGTCTTCCAGCATCCGTTCCGCATCGTGCCCATGCTCATCTCGGGGTTGGACACGGCCGGGTGGTTCGAGCTGGCGCAAGCCCTGGCTGCTCATGTAGATGAACATACCCTGATCGTGATCAGCTCCGACTTCAGCCATTACGGCAGCCGCTTTGGCTACCTGCCGTTCGAGGATGATCCCGACGGCAACCTGCGACGCTTGGACAAGGGCGCCCTGGCGCCCATCCTCGCCCTCGATCCGGCCGCACTGGCAACCTACAAGCGCGAGACCGATATCACGGTCTGCGGAATCCGCCCCATCGGGATACTCCTCGAGCTGTTGCGACGTGACCAGATTCAGGCGGTCTGGGGCGGTGGGTCCCCGGAGGGCCGTGTTGTGGACTACTACCGCTCAGCCGATCTGCTCAACGATTTCGAAGGCTCGGTGAGCTACGCCTCGGTGGCCTTCTTCCCGGCCGGCACGCTGAAGCCGGGGCCTGCCTACCCGCCGATGCTGCATGAGGTGCCCGCCTGGGGCGAGGCCGCAGCTGAGGAAGTTCATGACAGCGAGCAGGCTGCATTCACCTTCTCTCCCGAGGAGCGCCAGTACCTGCTCGGTCTGGCGCGCCGCACGTTGGAGTGCAAGCTGAGCGGTGAGACCCTGCCCGACCCCGAGCCCTTTCCCGAGGGCGTCTCGGCGAAGAAGATGGCAACGGTTTGCGGCGTGTTCGTCACACTCAACAAGCATCATCACCTGCGCGGCTGCATTGGGCACATCGTGGGACGCGAGAGCCTGGCGAGAGGCGTGATGGACAATGCCATCAACGCCGCCCTCCAGGATCCGCGTTTTCCCCAGGTGACCCGTGACGAACTCGATGACCTTCGCATCGAGATCTCGGTGTTGACACCCCTGCGACCCGTCTCCGGCCCGGACGAGATCGAGGTCGGCCGGCACGGCGTGGTGCTGGAGCGAGACGCGTTACGAGCGGTGTTCCTGCCTCAGGTGGCCACCGAGTGGGGCTGGGATCGCACGACGATGCTCGAACGTCTCTCGATCAAGGCCGGGCTGCCGCGTGACGGCTGGCGCCGGGACGCAACGTTCCAGGTGTTCGAGGCCGTCGCCTTCGCCGAGTCCTGAAGCCCCGAGCCGGTTCGCTGCCGAAGGAACCAAACCCATGCGACGCCGCCTCTTCTGCAAAGCGGGCCTGGCGACCGCCGCCACGCTCCTGGCCGGAGGGCAATCCGTGTGCCGGAGCGTCTTGGCGGCGCAGCACGCCCGTCAGGGCGCCGCTCGGCTCGGCGGGCAGATGAGCGACACACTCCGCGGCACGGTCGCCGTGGCGCACGACGTGGCCCCCACCGGCACGGTTCTGCGCACCAACAATCAAGCTCTGCCATCGGGCCGTGTGGCAGCTCGACTGAACGACGCCATGGGCGCCTTGCTGGGTGCGGATCCCTGGCATCGCCTCTTCGGCCCGGACGACGTGGTCGCCCTCAAGCTCAACGGGCTGGCCGCCCCGCACCTCTCTCCCCGGCGTGAGTTGGTCGACGCCATCGTGGCCGGTCTCGAGTCGGCCGGTGTGCCGCCGGAGCAGATCATCCTCTTCGAGCGCACCAGCTGGGAACTCGAACGGTGCGGTTACCCGTTGCAGGTGGGCCCCGACGCGGTGCGCGCCTACGGAACCGACGCGCTGCGCGGCGGGGGCTACAGCCGCAACCTGGCCGTCTTTGGCGAGGTTGGTTCGTTCCTGAGCCGGGTGGTGAGTGAGTATGCCACCGCTCTCATCAATGTCGGTGTCTTGAAAGACCATGACCTGGCCGGGGTCTCCGCGGGAATGAAGAACCTCTACGGCCTCATCCACAATCCCAACCGCTACCATGATCACACCTGCGATCCCTACGTGGCCCACGTCACCGCCCTGCCGACGGTGCGGGCCAAGCTACGCCTCACCGTGATCGATGCGGTCGTGGCCCAGTGCCACGGGGGCCCGGCCTACCGGGAGCAGTGGACCTGGCCCTGCGGACGAATCCTGGTTGGCCGCGATCCGGTCGCCGTCGATACGGTCGCCTCCGAGTGGATCACCGGCGAACGGGCGCGGCGGGGGCTGCCGAGTCTGGCCGAGGCGGGCCGCGAACCGGTCTGGTTGCGCACGGCCGCCGAGCTCGGACTGGGCCAGCGAGAAAACCTATGCATCCAGGCCGTGTGAGCTGCGCCGGTGCGCCGCGCGGTGCCGGGTGGCTGCGCCGGTACGCCGCGCGGTGCCGGGTGAACGGCCCCCAATGGAATGCCGAGGAGTGAACCTTCCCAGGCGGCCCGTGTAGGAAGGTCCGCGGAGGTCGCTAATGGACAGACGGAGCTTCGTGGCCAGGATGGCGGGAACATGCCTGTCGTGCGCGGTTGCCCAGCGGGCTTGCCTTCAGCCGGCCGGCGCGCAAGACGCCGTGGACTTCGAGCTTCCCGAGGGTGAAACCGCTCTCGGCGTGGCGCCGGCCCGGCACTATGAAAAGCTGGACGAGAAGAAGGTCATCTGCCGGCTTTGCCCGCACGAGTGCGTCGTGGCCGACCAGGAGCGGGGCTACTGCGGGGTGCGTGAAAACCGCGGCGGCGACTACGTCACGCTCGTCCACGGGCGAGTGTGCGCGGCGCACGTCGATCCGATCGAGAAGAAGCCCTTCTTCCATGTCCTGCCCGGAACCGAGGCCTTGTCGATCGCCACACCGGGCTGCAACATGGAGTGCCGCTTCTGCCAGAATTGGCAGATCTCCCAGTTCCGACCTGAACAGGTGGCCACCACCCCCGCCCCGCCGGAGGGCTTGCTCCGGGTGGCGCGCCAGCGCAAGGCCCCCTCGATCGCCTACACCTATACCGAGCCCACCATCTTCTACGAATACGTGCTCGATGTAGCCCGGTACACCGCCCCGCGCGGCATCCACAATTTGGTGGTCTCGAACGGCTTCATCCAGGCGGCACCACTGCGCGAACTCGCGCCACACCTGACCGCCTACAAGGTCGACTTGAAGGCCTACACGGAGGACTTCTACCGCGACGAGTGCAGCGCCGACATGCGCCCGGTCCTCGATACGCTCACCCGACTGCGCGACCTGGGGCTGTGGACCGAAATCGTGGTTCTGATCATCCCGACGCTCAATGACGACGAGAAGAGCAACGCGGCCATGTTTCGCTGGATCGTCTCCGAACTCGGCGCGGATGTCCCCGTGCACTTGAGCCGGTTCCATCCCACCTACAAGATCCAGAACCTGCCGCGCACGCCCATCGCCACACTGAACCGCTTGCACGATGCCGCGCGGGCAGCCGGACTCCACTACGTCTACGTGGGCAACGCCCAAGGCCACCCGGCCGAATCGACCTACTGCCCATCGTGCGGCGCGCGGGTGATCGAGCGCTTCGGCTACCTGATCGGAGAGATCCGGCTCGAGGACGGAGCCTGCGCCGCGTGCGGCCAGGCCATCCCCGGCGTATGGGCGTAGACCGTGTCGGGGGAACCGGTGTGAACGGGCACCCGGGGATGGAGCACCGGCCGAACAGATTCACACGTGGTCGGGACGCGGGCGCGTGCCGTCGGGGGCTCAGAGACGCCTGCCCGGCAAGACCGCGCTCAGCGCACTGGTCGCTTTGACCAGGCCCAAGAACACCAGCGTTCCGCTGAACCCAAGCAGGGGCACGAGCAGGGACCCGGTCAGCAGAGCGCCGACGATGGCCCCTCCATGGTCGGCCGCGCTGGCGGCGCCGCCGGCCTCCGCCACCTTCTCGGCCGCGGTCGCCGCGTCGGCGGTGTCGCTGCCAGCAACGCGGTGTCCTCGTCGGGACAGGCCACCGTTCGCCGGATCCCCGGTCCGGCGCCACCAGGACAGCGTGGCCAGCGGAAACGGCAGACCGGTCAAGATGCCCCCGGTGGCGGCCGCCAGTAGCAATCCGGCCTCGAGAACACTCGGAGAGACGTCCGTCAGCCCTGGCAGCATGAGGAGAGCTACCGCCAGGAAAACAACCCAGGCGAGATCCATGCCGAGAAGCCCTTGCCGACTCTGTCCCGCGATGCGGCGTGCAAGCCGCTCGCCGGCCCAAGCCCCCAGTGCCAGGCCCAGCATGAAGAGCCCGGTGACGAGTCCCACCTTCAGGTAGAGCGCGCCGCGCTGGGTCTGATACAGCAGCAGCACCAGCAAGCTCCAGCCCATCCCGCTCAGACCGGTCGACAGAATGGTCACGGCAGGTTGTCCGGCTCCGCGCCGGATGATCGCCAGCAGGGCCATCATGCCCAGTAGCAGCAGCAGGCCGCCACGCCATGGATGAGCGCGCCAGACGGTGAGAAGCGGCGCCAGATGGCCGCCGGCCAGCCGGTCCCAACGGCGGAGCTGCTCGAAGAAGACGCCCGGCACCCGGTCGGTGTTGAGACGCGCCGTCCGGGCCTCGTTCGCGAGAGCGGCTTCTAATCCTTCCACGCGTTCGCGCGGCAGCAGGCGCGCGAAATACGCCTCAGGCCAGAACCGGCCGGAGGGCCAGTTGCGCGCCCTTCGCTCGCCGAGCGAATCGGGCCGGGTCGTCAGGGGCGACCGCTGAAGAGTGGTGGCCGCGCCGGCGACATCCCCGCGCGGCAGGGCAGCCATCAGCAACTGGTTCTCGCCCGGCAGCGCACGTACGTCACGGAAGACCTCTGTCAGACTGGCGAAAATCGAAGCCCTCAACCGGGCTTCCTCCGGACTGGGCACGTTCGCCGCCCCGGCCAGCGACAGCACCAGCGCGCCGCCCGGCGCGAGCGATCGCGCGCAGAGCTCGAAGAAATCCACCGTGTAGAAGCGGTTGCCGACCGCGGTCGTGGGCCCGCCACCGGTGACCCAGATCAGGTCGGGCCGCGGGTGCGCGTGCCGCAACAGGTTGCGGGGATCCCCGGTGCGCAATCGGACCACCAGGTCGCGGGTCGGGTCGAGGGCGCGATCGGCGACACGATCGATTGCGGGATCAACTTCGAGGTCGACTGCATGCTCGGCTGCACGCGCGAGGGCGCGATCGAGTTGCTCGTCAAGACGCAGGACGGTGACCTGCACGTCTTCGGCTCCAGCCAACACCGTAAGAGGGCCGTAGAAGGCCGGTGCGATCGCGTAGAGACGGCTCGGTCGGGGATGCTGACCCGCCACCAGCGCGGCCGTCACACTGTCCACGTAGGCATCCTGCAGGTTGCCCTGGTACATGCCGTTCAGGTACAGCCCACGCTCACCACCCAACGTGGCCACGGTGAGATGATGGTACGGGGTGTCCACCTGAAGGATCGGCTCGCTGCCCGTCGATAGCCCCCGCCAACGAGCCGCGAGCCAGCGATCCTCGATTTGTTGGGGCCCGCCCGAGAAGAGCCAGGCGGCAGCCCCCACCAGCGACAGCGCCGCAACGAGAAGCTGCACCACCAGGCCCAGCCGGTGCGGACCAGCCACCGGTCGCGGGCGCTGCGGACCAGCCACCGGTCGCGGGCGGTGCGGACCGGCCACCGGTCGTTCCCATGGCGTGCTCTCCGCCGGTCGCTCTCGTGGCGAGCTGGCCGCCGGCCTTGGTCCGTCCGGGCCTCCTTCGCAAACGTGACCGTGGCGAAAGAACGCTCGGATCCGGCGCGCGAACACCCACAACAGGACCACCAGGCCAGCCATCCAGAGGCTGGTGAGCGAACCAACGCGCGGAAGCAGGTAGAGGGCGGCCGCGGCGCCTCCGGCCATTGAGCCCAGCGATTCCAGGGCATAGGCGCCGCCGGCGCTGACGCGCCCGCGACTCAGACCAACCGGAAACGCGAAACCGGTCAACCCGCCGGCGGGCACCACGGTGACCAACAGAAGGACCACGTAGGTTGGCGCCGGGAGATAGCCGCCGGAGGGAACATCGATCCAGAGACGGTGGTGACGCATGACGAAGAGAGCGAGGATCTCGAGCAATACGAGCGCGATCAGGATGCCTTCGAAGACAACCGGGTGCGCTCGTGGGGGCCGTGCTCGCAGCAGCCGTGCTATCGGGGTCGACGCTCGCAGCGGCCGTGCTATCGGGGTCCACACCCGCGCGGCCGGCGGCCGGCACCACCCGACCCCCAGCGCCGCTCCTCCTGCGATACCGGCTACCCAGAGTGCGTAGAAGAGTCCCAACCCGATCTCGCCGCCATGGAAGGCGAAGAGGGTCTCACGCACCAGAAGCGTCTGACCCAGCATCGACACCGCGCCAAGCCAGACGAAACCCAGCCCGCCCACGGGAGATTCCGCGCGGACCGGGTGCGACGTCACGGGAGGAATCCTATCGTCGGGATGGGCCGCGTCGTGAACCCTTGTAGGCGATCACGTGCCCTGGCCGGGTGGTGGCCATCTCCAGACCCGCACGGGCCGCGCCACGGCACAACTCATCCATGAGTGGCGCCGCCGCCTCGATGCGACGGGCCTTGAGCAACTCCTGACAGAGCAGCGAAGCCGGCCAGCCGCCGCCGGTGACGTGTCGCACCCCGGTGAAGCCCACCCGCTCGAGATTGCGAACGAGGGTGGCCGCTTTGAAGTGACGCAGCTTGAAACAGCGCGCCTCCAAAATCTCCGCCTTGCGAAGGGAGGTGATCGTCTGGGCCATGCCGCGTTCGAGACGCGGATCACGGTGCGGATAGGCATC
>CAZZIF010000009.1:16489-32643 GCA_964654025.1 uncultured bacterium | reverse complement strand
ACGCGGAAAATCTCACGCAGCGCCGCCGCCGGATCGGGAGATTGCTCGACCGAGGTCGCCGCGACGACCCCATCGAAGGTATTGGCCGGGAAGCTCATGTCGCAAACCGACATCTCCTCGAACCGCGCCTTGCGCGTGCGCACGACCTGGGCGTTCGCCTTGCACACGGCCACCCGTTTCGGACTCGGCTCGATGCCCACGATTTCCTTGAAGTGGGGAGCCATCAGCAGGCTGGGCCAGCCGTCGCCCGGTCCCACATCGAGGATGCGCTTGCCCTCACCCATCGAGAGGATGAAGTCCCAGATCATGCCACGGTGATGCCAGTGGCCCGGCTCGCGATGGTCCAGCGGAACATGGACTTCGGGCAAGGACTCCGATGCTTGCGATTCCATCCGCTCATAGCGCAGGGTGGCCGAATCACTCGTCTTGGGACGGGCATTCCGCTGAATCCACTCGAAGATTCCGCTGGGGGTCTTCTGCTTCGGCATCGGGTACTCCTTCCCTGGAATGTACCCCGCTTTTCTATCACAGCGTCCCAGACCGGGCAACAAGAAGGCACGGTGACCCCGCAATCGCCGCTACCCGGGGGAAAGTCGAGGACCGAGCCTTGCGCCGAAGGCGGCGTCCCCCTACGGTTCGACGCGTGCCCAGAACACCCACCTGGGGCTTAGCCCACCACGGCGGCCAGCGGACGGCCCAACCATGGGGAACGTTGGATGAGCGCACTCGAACACGCCCTGCTCAAAGGCGACTGCCGGCATACGGCCGGCAGCTTCCGCGACGGGGTCTTCGACCTGATCTACGTGGATCCACCCTTCTGCAGCGGACGCCGCCAACGTCTTCTGACCGGTCCCGGGTTCGACGACCGCTGGCCGGGCGACCTGGAGGGGTATCTGGCCTGGCTCGTCCCGCGCGCTAGAGAGATGCGCCGCGTCTTGGCCCCCACCGGCAGCATCTTCTTCCACCTCGACTGGCACGCGGTGCACGCCTCCAAAGTGGCTCTGGACGAGGTCTTCGGCCGCAGCCTGTTCATCAACGAGATCATCTGGTCCTACCGGACGGGGGGCACGAGCGGCCGATGGCTGGCGCGCAAGCACGACACCCTCCTCTTCTATGCCCGGTCGAAAGCATACAAGTTCCACCCCCTGCGTGAACGTTCAGCCCTCGCGCACCGCTACGGATTCGCCAACGCCGCCGTGCAGTACGATGACGACGGCCCGTACCGCATGACCCTGATGCGCGATGTCTGGGACATCCCCGCCCTGCGCGGCAACAGCCGCGAGCGGGTGAGCTTTCCCACCCAGAAACCCCTGGCACTCCTCGAACGCATCATCGATCTGGTCACCGACCCCGGCGACCGTGTGGGGGATTTCCTCTGCGGATCAGGGACGGCCCTGGTTGCTGCCCTACGGCGGGGCCGGCGCGCGTACGGGGGGGATCTCTCCGACGCGGCCCTGGCGCTCACCCGGACCCGCATCGAGCAACTCCGCCCCGATGCCCAGGCCTGACGCCGATCTTCCGATCCTGCCGCCGTCCTGCCGCGGTCCTGCCCTATCCAGCGAGACCTGGTCTGAGACGACGGTAAACGCGAATCGGTCACAACCGAACGTTGTGTATATAGCGTAAACCATTGAAATACAATAAGTTGCGAGAATATTCTCGGAACTCTCCTCACCCAGAAGGGTCGAGCTGCCTACATCGGCCCGGTGGTCATGCCCTGTCCAGGCGATGCTCCGTTGGCACCACTTCTTGAACCAGCCGCCTGGGAGCAATGGCCCCTCAACGAGACTCCCGCCGGTTCCGATAGATGGATCAAGAACAACCCCGCTCGGTGAAGCTGAGCGAACTACAGGAGTCTACATGGCGACGCGCAACCATGGACGGCACCCAAGATCTTCCAGGGCACGTCCCCTCTCAGGCGTCATTCTAGAAATCGTCCTAGGAATCATCCTAGGAATCACCGCGCTGGGCACCTCCCTCACTCCGGCCGGAGTACCCGCGGCTCTCGCCCGCTCGGAGGCCTCCGAAGCGGTCCCGGGGCGCCACCTGTGTGGAACACGCATCCTCACACCGGAGGAGGCCCGGCCCTTCGTCGCCGAACTGCCCAGGCCCGGCACGTTGCCGCCCTCTCTGGACTGGCGCGACCTGGACGCCTGGACCGAGGCCAAGAACCAGGAGACGTGCGGGGGCTGCTGGGCCTTCGCGGCGATCGCCTGCGTGGAGGCGATGGGCCGGATCAAGGGAGCGCCAGCATCCCTGGATCTGTCCGAGCAGCATGCACTCTCTTGCGACCTTGATTCCTGGGTGATCGAAGGGCAGACGGTGACCAACAACGGTTGCTGCGGCGGCACGGTGGCCGTCTTCGAGTTCCTCAAGGAACGGGGAACGGTGTGGGAGGAGGACTTCCCGTTCGGCAATGGTGACCATTACGGGCCCGGCGCCTGTTTCCCGGGAAGCGATTGGGAGACGATTCCTTGCCCGACGACCGAACCGAAGACCTCGAGTTGGCAGGTGACCTCTTGGAGCCTGCTCTCGGCCTACGTAGCCACGGTCGATCAGATCAAGACCGCTCTGCAGCGGGGACCGGTGTGGTGCGCCTACTACGTCTACAGTGACTTCTATCCGCAGTACTGGTTCTCGAACCAGACCGAGACGCCCTACCGCCACACGAGTGGCCACCTGGTGGCGGGTCATGCCGTGCTGGTGATCGGCTACGACGATGCCGACCAGTGCTGGATCGTCAAGAACAGCTGGGGGCCCACCGGTCCGTTCGGGGATGGCACCTTCAGGATCGCCTACGACAGCAACTGCAGCTTCGGCATCAACGCCGCCATCTGCGAAGTGGACGGCACGACCCCGGTGGAGCATTCGACGATGGGCCGGCTACGCCTGGCATTTCGCTAGGACGGCGCTCGAACACCGCCGCACCGCGGCTTGCGCCGATACGGACTTGAATGCGGTCCTGAATGCCATCCTGAATGCCGTCCTGAATGCGGACTTGAATGCGGACTTGAACGCGGACACCTTGCCTGTGCCTACCGTGCAAGGCATCCGCGTTCGCTCCCCCAGCGCATGATTGCCGCGTCCGAGAGAAGCTAGTCCGCCACACGCTCCGCGCACGCGCGGATTTCTTCCAGGGCCGCCTGCACCCGGCGGCACGCCGTCGGCACGCTGACGCCCATGTCGTCGGCGAGCTCGCTCAGTTGCCGGCCCTCCAGGAACCGCCGCCTAAGGACGTCGGCCCCTTCGGGGCAGTCACGGGCGAACAGACCCAGGGACAAACGGGCCTGCGTCTCGAACGCGTCGGTCCGCTCGTGTCCGAAGCCCGGACCCAAGCCCGGCCCAGCCCGCTCGGCCAAGAGCTGCTCCTGCCGCTTTCGCCGGCGCTGGTGAGACACCTGCTTGTGGCGCAAGATGCCCCAAAACCAGGCCAGAAAGGCGTCGGAGAGGTCTTGGCCGTCAGCGATGCGAAGCCGCTCGACTCCTTCCATGGCCGCCAGCAGCGCGTCCTGGAACAGATCCTCGGCGTCTTCGGTGGCCAAGCCCATCCGCATCGCTCGCCGCAGCCAGATGCCGCGGGCCTTCTCGATCGCCGACCAGGGAATCTCCTCCGCCCCCGCGGTACGGCGATGGGTGCATCGTCTCCGAATGTATGCATCGAATGTCATGTCGAACCTCGCAGGTCATAAGGTGATGAACCGACGTACACGAGGCCGACAGGCTGACGAGTTCTACTATGAGTGGCTCTTCTCTCCCGCTGGTGTGTCCCGGTCATCCGGGAACTCGTTCCGCATTCGATCCGTTCCTTGCCAGGTGTCGTTGCCAGGTGCCGTTGCGAGGTGCCATTACCAGGTATCGTTACCAGGTATCGTTACCAAGCATCGTGTGCCACCTGTGCGGGATCCGCCCGGATCTGGCTCATGGCCGCTGAAGATGCGTGCGCATGCTCCAAGGGCGGGGCCGACCTGGCAGTGGATCGATCTGCGGTTCTCGAGAGCTTCGTTCCGGTCGTCTGGGTGGAACGAACCTGGAAGCGGGAGGAGCTACGCGCCTGCCGGCATCCGAACCGCGCTCCGCATACCTACGCCCCCAAGGGGTACGTAGACGCCGGTAGTCCCAATCGGCGGCTGGGTAAGTGGATACCCCATGCCAAGCCTCTGGGAGCAGCCGACGTTGCGGCAGAAGGCTCCCGTGGCATGGATGGCGAGAGACCCACGTGTAATGCCTTCTGTCATGGTCCGGTTGCTGAACATGGCCGTAGCCTTTCCTTGAGAGAGGATTGCTTCAAGCTAGCGCACGCCGATGGCGTGCATGTTTCGAATGGATTTTCGTACAACGGAGGGGTTTGTTTCAAGCTTTTTTGCGTTGGCGCGCGTTTTCTCGCTCGTGTGCGATCCCGGCATCCGCATCAGGACGCGCGCAGGAGAAAAAGAGGATCGGCCCGCCGGCGGCTGCGGCCGTGCGAACTCCTTCATCACGCGGAAAACTGCCGGCACTCCCGGCACTCCCGGCACTGCCGGCACTGCCGGCTGCCGGCGCGTGTTCCCGTCCGCATGGCTTACACTGAACACGCGAACGGCGACGCCTGCTGACGAGCCACCCCAAAGCGGCCGACAGCAGCGCGGTTGCGAGCATGATCGCCAACGGCGCGGTCATGTTCCCCACCGACGTTCGGGCAGATCCTGGTCCCCTGGAAAACCTGCGGGCGACTCTACCGGCGGGTTGGCCGGCTCGGCCACCGATCCGGCCCGGGGCTCATCCGATGTGAGGCTCGCCTGGCCTCCGACCAGGATCGGCCGTGCAGATGAAAAGGCCTCGTCCAGGATCGCGCCCAGATCGGGCTGCTTGCCCCGGGGCAGCTGGATCGTGCGGCCCGCCATCGAGATCTCCCAGCTGCCGGGACGGCCGATACCGTGTAAGCCGGCTTTGTGGAGTTCGCGCCGCAGTCGCCGCGCGAATGCGGCGGCCCCGCGCTCGGTTTCGTGGCAGAGCAGGACCGCAGCCCGGAATGCCGTGGGGAAGCAGATCAGATCGCCGTTGCGCGCCTGTGTGTCGATCAGGTCCTTGAACCGCTCCCACACCCCGGCGTTGCCTTTGGGGTCCGCGCCGCCGAAGGAGAAGCCCAGCAGGCTCACCGGGGCGGACAGACGCTCCCCGGTGTGCAGGCTTAGAGAGAGGGCCTGCAGGAAGGCCGGCACTGTCAGGATGTGGCTGCGGGCCTTGCTGAGTAACACGTCCATCATCTGCTCTTCCACGCCCGCATCGAAGGTGTGCAGGGCCATCTGGCTCATGACCCGCACCTTGTAGACGAGTTCGCGGACGTCGAAGGGATAGTAGAGGAAGTCGGTCGCGCCATTGAGGTACCCGCGCACGCGCTCGGAGTGGCGGCGGCTCGAGCGCGAGACCAACAGAATCGGCATGCCGTAGTGGCCCTGCCGCAAGGCCCGCGCGATGCCGAACCCGCTCAGCTTGGGCAATTCGGTCTCGGCCAGCACGACCTGCGGCGACCAGGTCACTGCGCGGGTCAAGCCATCGACCCCGTCGGTGGCCGTCTGGACCTGGACGGTACCTTCCAGGAGTTCGATCAGCGAGTCGAAGATGCCTTCGTCCGGGGAGATCAGCAGCGCCTTCGAGAGTGTCCCCGGCTCCATCGGGTAGGCCCCCGAACCAGTCGCGCCGGCCACCTCGGCCGCGTCGGGCGCGGGCAGAAGACCCGCCCCCTGCACGATCTCGCACGGCAACTCGGCCCCGCTCGGTGTCGGCTGACGCGCTTTCTCGATCTTGAGCAGGATCGAGCCCGGCGGCTTCTCACCCCGGACCCTCTCCCACAGGTTCTGCTTGGCCCGCTCTACCGAGACCGTGGCCCAGCACAGCTCGCGCAGCAAATCGCCGGCGCCCGACCGGTCCCGCAGGACCTTGCTGCCCGCGAGCAACAGCGTCGTCCAGCCGCGGCGAGAGAGCCCATCGACCAGGGCCGTCAGTTGCTCCCGAAGCTGGGTGCGGTCCGTGGAGGTCTCGATCAGCGGCTCGAGGGTATCGATCACCACCCCGGCAACCGGCAGCTGCTCGGCGGCGTCGGCCACGCGTTCCAAGAAGGCCTCGGCGCCCATCTCCCGGAACTGCTCCGCGGCTTCGACCCCGAACTCGCCCAGGATGAGCTGGTGGTTGCGCCAGTGACCCTCGAGAGGCAGTCCCATGTCGGCCGCGTGCTGGAAGAACTCGGTAGGTCGCACGGTGCTCAAGTAGAGCACCACGCCGCCCCCACGGATCCACGATTGGGCCATCTGAAGCCCGAGAACGGTCTTGCCCACGCCATGCTGGCCGTGGAACAGGTAGACGTGGCCCGGGACGATGGTGCCGAGCAATCGCCGAATCACCGGAATCTGACTGGAGTCCTTCATGCGACGCTCCCCAAACGACGTTTCCCAAGGTTGCGGTACCGGTGGCCTGGCCGACCGGAAGCAGGCTCCCCTAATCATCGGCCTCGGCGCCACCGGTCTGCACACCGAATCTCGCCCCAGCCGCGAATGCCTCGTAACGACCATATCGGTAACGTGCTTCTTGCTTGGAGGTTGCCAGCCTCGTATGCTGCCGCCATGCGATTGATCCTGGCAAGCAGCTCTCCCTACCGGCGCGCGCTGATCGCGCGGCTGGGCCTGGCGTGCGAGACGGCCTCTCCCCCGTACGAAGAGGTCCAGCCCTCGTCACAATGGGATGCGGCCGCCCTGGTCGTCGAGAATGCCCTCGGCAAGGCCCGGGCCGTGGCCTCGGCCGTGCCGCCAGGCACGCCCACCCTCGTGATTGGAAGCGACCAGGTGGCGGTCTGCGACCACGAGGTCCTGCTGAAGCCGGGCACGGCCGGCCGGGCGCGTGACCAACTCGCCCGCCTGAGCGGGCGCGAGCACGAGCTGCTCACCGCCGTCGCGATCGTAGCCACCGGGGGCGATACCAGCGGGCTCCTGGCCAGCGGGCTGGAGACCCGCAGGCTGGAGACCCACGGGCTGGTAGCCAGCGAACTCGAGACCAGCGCTCGCGAGGCCGCGACGAGCAGCGATCCGGCGCGGGAAGCACATCGGCTCGTGCGAAACCGGCTGCGGATGCGCCGGCTGTCGACAGAGGAGATCGCTGCCTACGTGAAGCGCGAACGCCCGCTCGATTGCGCCGGGGCCTACAAGTCCGAAGGGCTCGGCATCGCGCTCTTCGAGTATCTGCGCGGCGACGACCCTACGGCGATCGTGGGCCTGCCCCTGGTGGCGCTGTGTGACCTGCTCCGGCAAGCCGGCCTCGATCCACTGCTGGATGAGGCCACAACACCGGACCCCGCGCGTAAGGGGGAGGAAGACCGATGATGTTGGCGCCGATCGACTGGGGCATCGTCGGTGCCTACGCGATCGTCATGCTGGTGGCGGGTGTCTATTTCTCGAGACGGGCCTCGCGCAGCATGACCGACTTCTTCATCTCCGGCCGCAACCTGCCCTGGTGGATCGCCGGCACGTCGATGGTGGCGACCACCTTCGCTTCCGACACGCCGCTGATCGTCACCGAGATCGTGCGTACCGAAGGCGTGGCGGGCAACTGGATCTGGTTCAACTTCGCGATCAGTCACGCGTTGACCACCTTCTTCCTGGCCACGCTCTGGCGCCGGGCACGCGTCATCACCGACGTCGAACTCTGCGAGCTGCGCTACGCCGGCCGCGGCGGCCGGGCTCTTCGGCTGTTCAAGGGCACCTTCTACGCCTTCGTCACGAATAGTGTGGTGCTCGGTTGGGTGTTGCTCGCGATGGCCACGATCAGCGAAGAGGTCCTCGGCCTGCCCAAGCTCCAGACGATCGCCGCCGGCGTGGCGCTGGCAACGCTCTACGCCACCCTCTCGGGCCTGTGGGGCGTGGTGGCCACCGACCTGCTTCAATTCACCGGAGCGATGGTCGGCTCCTTCGTGCTCATGTTCAAGGCCTTCGACCATGTAGGCGGCATTCGCGGTTTCGCCCCCGTGCTCGAGAAGCTCACGGCCGCCAACGGCCGTCCCGCGATGGACGTGCTGCCGCCCCTCTTCGGTTCCGGCGAGATCACGCGCCAGGGCGTGGAACAAGCCGCCGGCGCGACCCTGGCCGGGTTTCTGGTGGCGGTCGGTGTTCAGTGGTGGTCATGGAAGTACTCCGACGGCGGCGGTGTGCTCATCCAGCGAATGTCGGCCACGCGCAACGAACGCCATTCGCTGCTGGCGATGTTGTGGTTCACCTTCGCGAACTATGTCGTGCGTCCTTGGCCGTGGTTCATGGTGGCGCTGATCTCGCTGGTCGTCTTCCCGGAGCTCACCGACCACAAGGCGGCCTATCCACGCATGATGGCCGAATTTCTGGGCCCCGGCTGGCTGGGGCTCATGATGGCCGCAATCCTGGCCGCGTTCATGTCCACCGTCGACACGCACATCAACCTGGGCGCCTCCTACTTCGTCAATGACATTTACCGGCGCTTCCTACACGCGACCGGCAGCGAGAGTCACTATGTCTTGATCGGCCGGCTGGCGAGCGTGATGTTCCTGTGTATCGGTGGCCTGATCGCCCTGTATAACGACAGCATCGTCGGGCTCTTTGTCTTCCTCCTGCAGCTCATTGCCGGGGCAGGCGTCGTCTTTCTGCTGCGCTGGTTCTGGTGGCGCATTCACGCGTGGAGTGAAATCAGCGCCATGCTGGCAAGCCTGACGGTGGCGACGCTACTCAACCTCTCCAACGAGCATAACTGGTTCGGTCACGCGTTCGCCTCCTGGGAGATCTTTCTGATCAATGTCACGCTCTCGGCCGTGATCTGGCTCACGGTGACCTTCCTCGTGTCGCCCCCCGACCCGGCCGACCTGGTGACCTTCTACCGGCGAGTCCGCCCGGGCGGGGCCTGGGGCCCGGTGCGCCGTGCGGAGGCGCGGATGATGCAGGAGGCGCACGCCGGAGAACGTTCCCACCACACCCTGGAAGGGCAAGCGGCCCAGACGGACCCGGCAGACCGCCACGGGCAGGCAAGGCCGGCAGAGGAAGAGCATTGGCAGCCTCGCCGCCGGCTGGAGTGTTTTCTGCTGACGCTGGTGCTCGTCTACGGCAGCCTCTTTGGCATCGGGCAGTTTCTCTACGGGCGCTGGAACATCGCTGCGCTGTTGACCGGATGCAGCCTGCTGGCTCTCGGGCGACTGGTGTTTCTTCTCCGGGCGCCGGCTCGCGCGGAAGGACGCGCGGAAGGACGCGCAGAAGGACGATAGATGGCACGGCACGGTCCCGAAGAGATCGAGCGCTACTGGCGCGAGCAGAACCCGCGCCGGCGAGCGCTGCGCGAACAGCTCGATGCCCGCCGCCTTTCGTACGGCATCGCCGTCTGGAATCTCACCAAAGAGTGGAACATCGGCAATCTCCTGCGGACGGCCAACGCCTTCCTGGCGGGTGAGATCATCTTGATCGGGCGGGAGGAGTTCGACGACACCGGCAGCGCTCGCATCCATCGTTTCGAGCGCTTGCACCACGTGCCCGATCGGGAGGCCTTCCTGCGCTATGCCGACGAACAGGACTATGAAACCGTGGCGGTGGAGATCGATCCGGAGGCCGTGCCGCTGCCCGAGTTCCGCTACCCCCGCAAGCCGCTCTTCGTGCTCGGCTCGGAACTCGAAGGGCTACCGCCCGAGTTCATGGAATCGGCGCAGCACAAGGTGATGATCCCGCAGTACGGACTGATTCCATGCCTGAACGTCAACATCAGCTGCAGCATCGTCCTCTACGACTATGTGACCCGCACCTACCCGGCCCTCGATCCTGCGCCGGTCGAAGGTGCCAAGTACAAGCGGTACCCGGGCAGTGGCCGGGACCAGCCTCGCGGTTGAGCTGGATGCCCCAGGCTTACGGTTGCTCCAATACTCGCATGATGTTTGATCGCGGCTGATTTCGGTTCGTTCCGCCCGAACCCGCCAACGCGCACGACAAGGCTACTCAATCACGATGCCGGACCGTCCGATAGGTGACCTAACGAGAGGTACGGTGCGTGAAGCGACAGATCAAAGCAACAGCCATGAATCTCCATGCCTGGGCGGATGCTCTCCGCCCCGCCCTGCGCGTGATGAGCGCCGCTACGGGCTGCCACCTGCGGCTGGTGGCTGGAGACCGTACTACCCTGCAGGAGGCGGAGCCGCCCGATGCCGTTGCGCCCCAGGCCCTGCTCTACGAGCATTCCCTTCTCGCACCGGGCCAACAGGCCGTAGCCCTGCAGCTCTGGGGCCCGGAAGATGATGCCGGCCGGCACTTGCGGCGAGATCTCGTTGCCCGTTTCGTTGAGGTGCTCGAAGCCGAGTCCGAGTTACTGGAACAGTTGCAACGGCGCCATGAGCTCCTGCGTTTGCGGCACCGCGAGGTCGACCTGCTCTTCCATTTCTCGCCGCTGCGCATTCAACGTGACAGCCGCAGCCTGGCTTTGGGGGCGCTCATCGAGGGTGTGGCTCGCCTTCAGGGCGAGGGCTTTGCCATCGCGAGCCTGTTGAGCGACGAGTATAGCCGGATCCGCGGCCGGATCGGAACGGTGGACCACGAGCAAATCACCGGCGACGGACTCTCGTGGTCGGTCATCGGGACCCAGGTTCTGGAGCACTTGGACCGCGCCGGGGCCTGCTGGTCATCGCTGCCGGCCGAAGTGCTGGCCGAGTTCGAGCTGCGTTGCCAGCAAGTCCTCGAAGGGTGCTGTGTGCCCATCGAGGTCGACGGGCGAGCGCTCGGCTATGTGGCGCTGGTCCGTCCGCTCGGCGCCCGGCGCCGGCCTGGTCCCAGCACCCGCCTGCTGCGCGGTCTGGCCCACCGCATTTCGAGCGCGCTCGCTTCGATCCACCTGCGTTCGGAGCGACACCTGTTCTTGTTCAACACCGTCAAGAGCCTGATCGCGGTGGTAGAGGCCAAGGACCGCTACACCCGGGGTCACTCCGAGCGCGTCCACTACCTCGCCATGCGCACCGGCGCCCGCCTCCGGCTCAGCGCCGAGGACATGGAATCGCTCAACTGGGCCGCCATCCTGCACGACATCGGCAAGCTCTACATCCCAGGCGCCGTACTGAGCAAGCGGAGCAGCCTGGATGACGATGAGTGGGCGCTCATTCGCACCCATCCGGAACGTGGATGCCAGCTGCTGACCACGATTCCGAGACTGGGCCCGGCGCTACCGGGCATCCGTCACCATCACGAGAACTTTGGCGGCGGCGGCTATCCCGATGGTCTGACGGGAGAGGCCATCCCGCGCCTGGCCCGCATCATCGCGGCCGCCGACGCGTTCGACACGATGACCTCCGACCGTCCCTACCTCCAACACGTCTCCTGCCGCAATGCGCTGGAGGTGCTTCGAGAGAAAGCCGGAAGCAAGTTCGATCCCCAGGTCGTCGAAGCGATCTCCCAGGTCATCGAGGGCGAGTTGCTTTCGGGAACCCTGGCCTTCGAAGCGCTGCGTGGGCGGGCCACCCAGCACCTGGACCTCGAGCCTCCGGGTGAGGCGGGCGCGGAGGAAGAGGCCGCCTAGAGAGCAAACCCTCTGTCCTAGCGATTCCCGTTGACCGCCCCGAAATCAATTCTTCGGCATTTTACCGAGATTCCACGGCCAGAACCTTCAGACCCACCCCCGGCCGGCCGATACATGAAGTACCGATTGGATTCCGAGGCGTGCATCCAGGCGTGCCCCGAACACCAGTTTGGCCGGGCCACACCGGTAACTCGGCCGGGAAGCCGACCGGGAAGCCGGTCGGGAAGCCGGTCGGGAAGCCAGCCGGGAGCATCCGGAGCGAGGAGGAGAACATGTGGTCCAACTCAATCGTGGCATTCACCGCAGACTCTCGGGCGAAGCGCAGCACCCTGGCGGCCGGCGCCGTGCTCTTCATGGCGCTAGCGCTGGGAGGTCCCCCGGCCGCGGCTGACGAGAACAACCTCAGCGGCGGCGTGCTGCTGACCCATCATCCCCCTCAGCTGCAGTACTCGAGCGGTTACGATCTCTGCGAGCAGTACGAGGAGTTCGTGATCAGCTCCTGCGAAGAGCAGGTCAACCGCATCGACCTGAACGGCGACGAAGCCGTCAGCGTCTGGTATGTGGTCGCCGCTTGGGACGAGCCGAAAACCTGGTGCGGCACCGAATTCGGCTTTGGCACCTTCAATCCGGATGCCTTCTACTTCAGCGACTACGGCGCCTGCCTGCCGAATCACCTGGAGCTTTCGACCAACGGCTGGCCGGGACCGAACGAGGGCACCGTCGTGGTGGCCACCGACGTCGTCTGGAGTGGCAATTTCTTGCCCGTCTACTACTTCGTAGGCCGGGCCTACTACGTCGACACGATTCCGCTGAGCGTCGATCCCGCCCAGGAGTTCGCTGGCTTCGGGAATTGCTCAGTACCCCCCGAGATCTGGGACGCCCAGCTCGGTGTGCTCGGCCTCTTCACCGACGGCGTCTACCTCTGTCCGCCCGAGGCCATTCACGCCTGCTGCGATCCGGCCACCGGCGATTGCCTGCTCTTGACCGAGGACGAGTGCGAATCCGCCGAGGGCATCTGGCTGCAGGAGACCGATTCCTGCGACCCGAACCCGTGCACCCCTACCCCTGCCCGGACACCGGTCAGCTGGGGTGAGGTGAAGGCGCTCTACGAGTACCAGTAGGGCTACCCGGTACCAGTAGGGCTACCCGGTACCAGTAGGGCTACCCGGTACCAGTAGGTCTACCCGGCTGGTGCGAGGGGGGGCGCGCGCATCCGTCCACCGGCCTTGACAGCGGTTTCCTGACCCCACCTGGGGTTTCTTCATTGCTGGGCCCCCGCGAGAGCGGGGGCCATTCCTCTGCTCCGAGATGTGGTCACCGGCGCTCAGACCGCGGATGGTCCTCGACGCAGAGCTACTCGCAGGCTCGTCGAGCGGCTCGCTGCCGCGCGTCTCATGCGCGATCCGGCGTCTCCTGACGGATCTCCACCGGCAACCCGCGCCGCGCCAGTCCCTCGAGCACGTCCCGCGGATCGAGCGCATCTTCCTGCGGCACCACGCCCGCGCGCGTTCTGCGACCGGCCAGAATAAGCTGCATTGCGATCGCCGCCGGGAACGCCGTGCACTGCTGCATCGCCGACAAGCCGGTCTGGGAATCGAACGGCGTGATCCACTCGTGAATGACTCGCTCGCCGCCAGTGCCAGTGGTCGTCACCCGCAGCAGGATCACATCTTCCTGATCGTGCGGCAGCGCGCGATCGAGCAGCGTGATCAGCACCTCCTTGGGCACCGCCTTCCCGACCCGGGTCTCGACCGGATCGGCGCCGGCAAACCCCAAAGCGAAAAGTGTGCGCAGGATCTCGCAATGCCCGGGGTAACGAATGGTCTTGTAGTCGAGCTCGCGCACCTTTCCGGCATAGGTTCTGGGCAATGTGGAGGAGCCGCCCGCGGTCTGGAAAGCTTCGAGCCGGCCGTAGGGCGGTGGGAACTCGATCGTCTCGAGTTCCGAAAGCGACGACACCGTGACCGGGCGGCCGTCACGCAACACTTCGGCGTCTTCCAGGTACTCGTTGACGAGGCCTTCGGCGGAGAAGGAGATCGCATACTTCAGCGGCGGTTGCGGGTCGACCGGCAATCCCCCGACGCGCATCCGCACCGAATCGGCCTCGCCCACCCGGCGGATGCCGTCGGCCGCCAGCACGCTCACCAGACCGGGCGCCAGCCCGCAGTCGGGAAGGATCGTCACGCCCCGCCGGCGGGCCTTCTCGTCCAGCGCCAGCTGGCGGGCGACGATGTCGGGATTGCCGCCCAGGTCGACCATGGAGAGGCCCTTCTCGATCGCCACCTCGGCGAGAACGGCGTTGAGTCGATAGGTCGCGGCGCCGATCAAACCGTCGTAGCCACCGATTGCCGCGGCCACCTCGACCGGGGAACCGAGATCACACCGGACCACCTCGAGCGGCGCCGCGGGGAACCGCGCCCGCAGGGCGGCCAGAGCCTCGCCCGATTGATCCAGAAGCAAGATCTGTTCGGGCGGATCGTGGTGGAGGAAGTCGTGGATGAGTCCTGCGGCCATCTTGCCGGCCCCGGCGATTGCGATACGCACGCTGTGTGGTTCCTTTCCTTTGGATGGATTGGCTTTCCTCGGTCTTCCGTTGGTGCCCGTGGATCCCCGCACGTTCCCGCTTGTGCGGGTGCCCGTGGGCCCTTTTGGACGCTCCCGCTCTGTTATGGCGACGCTCCAGGCGGTTCAGGGGGCCGCTCCATGAGACGGCGGGTTTGCTCCGCTTCGGGGGCGCCGGGAAAGCGCCGCAAGAGTTCGCTTCCCCAGTAGCGGGCGGCCTGTGGATCGCGCCGGTCAAAATAGTGCATGCCGAAGAGGTTCAGGTAGCAGCTCTTGCGCAACGGCTCGATGGCCAGCGCCTCGCGGTAGAGGGCCTCGGCGCGGTCGTAGCGACCGCGTTTGCGTTCGGCGGAGGCCAGCGACTCGAGCAGGGCCGGGTCCTTCGGATCCAGACGCAAGGCCTGCTCCAGGGTGGCGGCGGCCTGATCGGGCTCGTCGCGGCGCAGGTGACCGATGCCCAGGTTGAGCAGCATCGTCTTGTTGATCTTCCCAGCGCTGCGCGCGCCTTCGAGGAGTTCCATGCCGCGATCGACCTCACCAGCGTTGATCAGCAGCGAGCCCAGCTGGGCGCGCTTGAGCGGATCGTCCGGATCCAAGCGTACGGCTTCTTCCAGATGAACCCGGGCCGGCGCGTGCTGGTGGGACTCCAGGAGGGCCGCGCCCAGATTGGCGTGGGCGCGCGCGCTTTCGGGGCGCACCTCGACCGCCCGCGAGAAGAGGGTGATCTCGTTTCGCCAGTCGGGCAATCGACTCTCGAGCAGGTAGAGGTAGGGCAGAGCGATCAGCATGAGCGCGCTCACGGCCCAGCCGGGACGCGCCGCCCAGAAGTGCTTGGTGACCGAGGCCAGCGCGATCAGCAGGCCGGCCGTAGGCAGGTAGAGGAACCGCTCACCGTAGACCTCTCCGGTCGGAATGATTTGCAGCACGGGCAAGATCCCGAGCACCAGAAGCCCGAGCCCCATCGTGACCCCCGGACCGAAACGCACCGATGGCCGCAGCACGAGATACAGAAACGCACATCCCAGCGCCGCCATCAGCACCAGGCCCGCCACACCGGGCGCCACCGGATAGGGCGGTGAGCCGAGACCGGCCGGCGGATCCATCGTCAGCGGCCAGGGCACGATCAGCCGTTGCAGGTAGATGATCAACAGGTTGCCGCCCAGAAGGAGCCGTGCGCCCAGGCCACCGCGGAGCGACCCATCGGCGGTGTCGCGCCACGCGCTGCCCCCGGCCGCGTCCTCGCCCAGCACAGCGAAGCGCAGTGTCAGGTAGAGGACGACGACCACCCCCACCGTGAGCCAGAAACGCCCCGGACTACCCGCCGTTCCCAGGCGGGCCCAGCCAGCGGTGCCTCCCCGACGGCCGGCGGCATAGGCCAGTGCCGGCAAGAGCAGCGCGACCGCCACGGCCGACTCTTTCGAGAAAAGCGCGAGCAGGATCGCCGCGCCCACGGCGGCCAGGCTCGCCCGCGAAGCCTCCCATGACCGTTCCCCCACCATCCGGGCCGCGGCCCAGGCCAGGGCCAGGAGCCCGAAGAGTCCGGCGCACAGGTCGGTGCGGCCTGAGACCCAAGCCACCGCTTCGCTGTGGACCGGGTGAAGGGCGAAGAGCCCGCCCGCCAATAGCGCGGCACTCCAGTGCGAACGCAGCCGCAGGAGGATGATGCTCACGACCGCCGCGGCCATCGCGTGCGTCAGCAGATTCATCAGGTGGAAGACCCAGGGTGCTCCGCCCGAGAGCGCCCACTGCAACGAATTGACGGCAACGATGAGGGGCCGGAAGTAGAGGTAGGCGTCCGTCCGCTCCGTCACGGAGGGGACCCAGCCATAGCCATGCCCCAGGGCCTCGGGCATGCGGTCCAGCGACTGGGCCGCAGGGTTGTCCACGATGAAGTTCTGATCGTCCCAAACGAAACCATACCCCAGGGTCGGTAGGTAGGCGGTGCCCGCCAAGATCAGCGGGATCAAGACGGCCAGCCGCGGTCCCCAACGGCCCCGGCGGGCGGTGTGGGCGGTACGGGCGGCTGCGGGGCCCGTGGCGTGTGCACGTCCCGGCCGGGGGGC
>CAZZIF010000009.1:0-16479 GCA_964654025.1 uncultured bacterium | reverse complement strand
GCCGGATGCCGCCGAGACCGTAGATGGCATGGGCCCGGCCGGGGGGCATGACGAGCCGGGTGGCCGGCGGATCCGCGCCGAGTCGCGACCTCTCTTCCCGGCGCATCCCCCCCGCGCTTGGCAGCGCGCGGGGTTTCTCGTCTCTGCGTCCTCTTGCTTGCGCTCATGCCGCTCCCCGCGGTGAGATGGCCCGCTCTCGCCATAAGGTTGGCGCAGATAGTACCAGCAATCCCGACTCGAGGTCAGCGACGCAATTGTGCAGCTTGTGAGCGGGGCCTCCGGGGCGCTAGCATCAGCACCATGAAAGCGATCCGGCAGCATCCCGATCTACGCCGCTTCTACTGGCGGTTCGAGAAAGCGCTGCGTCGGTTGTTGCCCAGGCCGGAGGCCAAGGTCCTGGCCGCGATCTCGGGCGGACTGGACTCGGTGACACTGGCGGCCTTGTTGGTCGAGGCGCGCGACGCCGGTCTGTGCCCGGTCGTCTTTGGCCACGTCCACCACGGTCTACGCGAGAACGCCGACCGGGACGCCTCGTTCGTCCAAGAGCTGGCCGCGGCCATGGACGTCGAGTTCACCGTCGTTCGCCTGGATCTGCAGCCGCTGCGTGAACGCGAAGGGTTCTCCCTCGAGCAGGCGGCCCGTGCGGGACGCCATGAGACGCTGGCGCGCGAGGCGGCGCGCCTGGACTGTGACGCGGTCGCCATGGCGCATCACATGGACGATCAGGCCGAGACAGTCCTGGTGCGCATCCTACGCGGCGTCGGCCCCGGGGGCCTGGGAGCCATGGCGCCGTCGGTGCCCATGCCTCAGGCGGCCACATCCGGGGGGCGTCAGGTGATGCTGATCCGACCCCTGCTAAGGTTCCGGCGAGAGGCCGTCGCGGACTTCCTCGCTGAGCTGGGACTGTCCCACCGGGAGGATGAGAGCAACCGCAGCACGGACTACCTGCGCAATCGCGTGCGCCACGAGCTGCTGCCCCAGCTGGCGGCCGAGTACAATCCGCGCCTGGTCGAGAGCCTCGCCGACCTCGCCCGCTGGGCCCGCCTGGAAAGCGAGCCGATGGGCGCCTGGGCGCAGACGATTCTGCAGGAGGTCCTGCTCACTCGCGACGCCGGCACCGATCATCTCGTGCTCGATGCGGCCGCCTTGCACGCGCATCCGGACGCTCTGGTGACGCGCGTCTTGTGGATGGCCTATCAGAAGCTGCAGGGTCCCGAAGCGACCCTCGGATCGCGCCACATCGAGGAGCTGCTGGGCCTGCTGGCGAAGCTCGCCCCCCCGGCCGCCAGTGGGATGAGCGGCAGCGCGGGTGCAGGCACCGGTGGCGGCGCGGGTGGGTGTGCGGGTGCAGGCACGGGTGGCGGCGCGGATGCAGGCACCGGTGGCTGTGCCTCCTGCGCCGGCGAGCGGGACCATGGAGAAGCCCATCTACCGGGGCGCTTGAGGGCACGGCTGGCAGGGGGAATGCTGTATCTCGAGCCCCACGATCCACGTCCGGGGCCCTGATAGGCTTCCCTGGGCTCGGGCCTCACACCCGAATATGCGACCCGGAGCACAAGGGCCACACGAGGGCAACACGAGGGCCACACGAGGACCACATGAGAACTACCAGAACAGGAACTGCCAACTCGTTGTGAAGTCGTAGCTTGGCGACCCGACGCCGCGAGTGTGACCCGTTCGTCCCGGCGTTCGGTGAGGAAGGGGAAGGGCGGCGCGCGACGAATCGAGTGGGCAGCCCTTCTTCGTCAACGGACGCGCGGGGGGAGAAAGGGGTTGATGCCCCGCACGGGCATCTCTAGACTCGGACGATTCAAAGACTTAGTCGCACTGGCCTTAGCCGGTCCCATCCGCGGGTGGACCGCATCGCGCAAGGATGTACGAGGAGCATGATTGCGACCTGCAAGAAGCTGCAGCGAGGAGATGACATCAAACTGCGCGACGGCGCGGCCCAGGTGCTGTTGACCCACCGAGAGATCCAGGAGAGGATCGCGGAGCTGGGACGACAGATCGCCGGGGACTATGCCGACCGGACGCCCATCCTGGTCGCGATCCTGCGCGGTGGATTCCTGTTCCAGTGCGATCTGGCCCGGGTGGCCGGCATACCTCTGGAAGTCGACTTCCTCTCGGTGTCGCGTTTCGACCCGGCCGCGAAGGGCAAGACCGCCGTCAAGGTGCTTCATGACCTGCGTTCAGAGATTCGGGGTCGACACCTGATCGTGGTCGAGGGCATCCGAACCGGCAGCACCAAGATGGAGTACGTGCAGACTTTCCTCCAATTGCGCGAGCCGGCTTCGGTGAGTTTCGCCGCGCTGGCCTGCCACAAAAACGGCAGGAACCACCCCGTCCCCCTTCAGTACAAGGGGTTTGATGTTGGCGACACGTTCGTCATCGGCTGCGGGTTGGACTACTGCGAGCGATACCGGAACATCCCATTGATAGCGGCTTTCACGCCTGCACAAGAACGGCCCGGTTTCTGAGATACGGACGAGCGAACCGGGACAGGAACAAACACATGGCCCGCAACCCCGTCGGTGGTACTGCATGAACAGTCTGGATCGGACACTTGCCGAGAATCATACCGGAGCCGGCCTCCGGAGGCTCCCAGCCCACGCCATGAGGCGCGAGAAGCGCGAGCAGCGCGATGACGCCGCCGACGAACCGGGTGGCCCGTTTCAGGATCCGCCGAAGGAGTCGTCTCGTCGCCAGGGGCCGCCACACCAGGGGCCCCAGCGCCCGGGCCCGGGCGGCCGGCCACCCGGGGGGGGCGGCCCCAAGCCGCCCATGATGCCGCCAGGACGCTCTTTTCGCACGCTCAGCATCTGGCTGTTGATTGCCCTGGCCGTCTTTGTCATCGCGCAGCAGATCTTCTCCGCGCAGACCGCGGGCACCGAGCTCGACTACTACCCGGACTTCTGGAACGCCGTTGAACAGGGCTTCGTTGAAGAAGTCACCATCATCGACCGCACCATCACGGGCAAGTACCGCCCGACCCCGGGCGCCGAGTTGCAGCGCTTTCACACCTACTTGCCCAGCGCCAGCGACGATGAGCTGATGAAGATGCTCCGCGGCGAGACCACAGACGGTACCGGCGAGACGCGCGAGCCGGTGAAGGTCAACTCCCGTCCCGATCCCACGCCCTGGTTCAGCGTGCTGCTCACGTGGCTGCCGTTCATCCTGCTGATCGGACTCTGGTTCTTCCTGATCCGCCAGATGCAGTCGGGCGGATCGGCAGCGCTCAAGTTCGGCAAGAGCAAGGCCAAGATGCTGCACGAGAACAAGGTCCGCGTGACCTTCGGCGACGTGGCTGGCGCCGACGAGGCCAAGGCGGAGTTGGAAGAGGTCATCGAGTTCCTGCGCGAGCCGAGCAAGTTCCGCCGCCTGGGCGGGCGCATTCCCAAGGGCGTGCTCTTGGTCGGCCCCCCCGGAACCGGCAAGACGCTCCTGGCGCGTGCCGTCGCGGGTGAGGCCGGCGTTCCCTTCTTCAGCATCAGCGGCAGTGACTTCGTCGAGATGTTCGTCGGCGTGGGCGCCGCCCGGGTGCGTGACCTGTTCGAGCAAGGCAAGCGCAATGCGCCCTGCATCATCTTCGTCGACGAGCTCGACGCGGTCGGCCGCCATCGTGGCGCTGGTCTCGGCGGCGGACACGACGAACGCGAGCAGACCCTCAACCAGCTCCTGGTCGAGATGGATGGATTCGATGCCAATGAAGGCGTCATCCTGCTGGCCGCCACGAATCGGCCCGACGTGCTCGATCCGGCCCTGCTGCGGCCTGGCCGCTTCGATCGCCAGGTGGTCGTCGACCGGCCCGACATCCGCGGCCGCGAGGGGATCATCAACGTGCACGTCCGCGGCAAGCCGCTGGCCGAGGATGTCGACCTGGAGACTTTGGCCCGCGGCACGCCCGGTCTGGCCGGCGCCGACCTCGAGAACATGATCAATGAGGCCGCCCTGCTTGCGGCCCGGCGCGATCGATCCGAGATCACCATGGACGACTTCGAAGAGGCCAAGGACAAGGTGATGATGGGCACCGAGCGCCGCAGCCTCGTGATCTCGGACGAGGAGAAGAAGGTCACCGCTTATCACGAGGCCGGACACGTCTTGGTGTCATGGTTCTTGCCCGATACCGATCCGATTCACAAGGTCACCGTCATCCCGCGCGGACGCGCGATGGGACTCACCCACACGCTGCCCGAGGGCGACCGGTACAATCAGAACAAGCGGCAGCTCGAGCAGCGGATGGCGATGCTCATGGGCGGACGGGCCGCCGAGGAGATGATCTTCGACGAAATCACCACCGGCGCCACCGGTGACATCGAGATGGCCACCGAGATCTCCCGCAAAATGGTCTGCGCCTGGGGCATGAGCGAGAAGGTCGGGCCGATCAAGTACGGCAAGAAGGACGAACTCATCTTCCTGGGCAAGGAGATCTCGCAGCAGAAGGACTTCAGCGAGAACACCGCCGAGCTGATCGACTCGGAGATCAACCACATCGTCCAGACAGCCTACCGCACGGCGCGCGACCTGCTCGAGAAGCATAGCGACAAGCTACACGAGCTCGCGAGCAACCTCCTGGAGCGCGAGATCCTCGATCACAGCGACATCGAGGTGATCTTGGGAGGCAGCGCCGCGGCGCTGCGCAGGGCCGAGCGTTCGGGGGGCGAAGCGCAGGAGAAGTCCGCCGGCGACGCCGAACCGGCCACGAAGGAGAAGCCGGCGGGCGACCCCGAACCTGGCACGCAGGAGAAGCCCACCGGCGACCCCGAACCTGCCACGCAGGAGAAGCCGGCGGGCAAAGAGGAAACCGCCACATGATCGATGCTGACCGGACCGTCATTCGGCCCCGGTTACCTTTGAGATTGGGCTCTCAGGATCTCCTGCTCGGCGAGCGTACCCTCATCATGGGTGTGGTCAACTGCACCCCCGACTCCTTCTACTCGGCCAGCCGCAAGGAAGCCGCTGCCGAAGCGGCCGTCCACTACCACGACCTGGTAGCCGAGGGCGCCGACTGGATCGATGTCGGCGGCGAAAGCACCCGGCCCGGTGCCGCTCCCGTCAGCGCCGCCGACGAGTGGGAGCGGGTTGCGCCGGTGGTAGATGCCGCCCGGGAGGCCGGTCATCCGGTCCCCCTTTCGATCGACACCTCCAAGTACGAGGTCGCAGCGCGGGCGCTCGACGCCGGCGCCGTGATCATCAACGATGTTACCGGTCTCGCCGCCGATCCGCGCCTGGCCGAGTTGGCGGCTCGCTACCAGGCCGGCCTGATCCTCATGCACATGAAGGGCACACCCCGCACGATGCAGGTCAATCCCGAGTACCCCGACCTGTGGCGGCACATCCTCTCGGTGCTGCGCGCGGCGATCGATCTGGCCGTGCGGGCCGGAGTCTCACGCGAGCAGATCATCGTTGATCCGGGCATCGGTTTCGGGAAGACTGCACAGCACAACCTGGAGATCATCCGGGACCTGGACCGCTTGGCCGCACTGGAGCGCCCGATCCTGCTCGGGGCCTCGCGCAAGGGGTTCATCGGCACGGTGCTGGATCTACCGGCCGAGGACCGGCTGTCCGGCACGCTCGCCGCGCATGTCGTGGGCCGCTGCCGGGGTGCCCACATCTTGCGTGTCCACGATGTGGCGCCCCATGTGCAGGCCCTGAGGGTTGCCGACGCGATTGCCCGAGGCTCGTTCTAGAACACCGACGAGAGACGGGAGGCCTCATGCCGCTACCAACCGAACTCGAGTGGTTGCGGGATGTGATCGACATCCTGGTCGTGACCTTCCTGTTCTACCGCCTGCTCATTCTCGTGCGGGGCACGCGGGCGGCGCAGATGTTCATCGGCCTCATCATCCTGGTCCTCCTGGCGGCTCTCGCTCAATGGTGGCAGCTCTCGATGCTCATCTGGCTCATCGATAGTCTGCGCACCGTCTGGGTCATCGCCTTCATCATCGTCTTTCAACCTGAAATGCGCAAAGCGCTGGGGCAAATCAGTCAGAACCGCATGTTCACGCGCTTCGTCAGCGTGGGCGAATACGGGTACCTGAGCGAGATCCAGAGCGCGGTCGAACGGCTGAGCCGGAAGGGCCTGGGCGGACTGGTGGCGGTCGAGCGCAACACGGGGCTCAAGAACTACATCGAAACCGGATCGAAGATCGAAGCGCGGGTGTCCGCCGAACTCCTCGAGACCATCTTCACGCCGCCGTCACCTCTACACGACGGCGCCGTGATCATCCAGGGCAGCCAGCTCGTCGCGGCCGGTTGCATCCTGCCCCTCTCGAGCAACCCCAACCTGGAACGGACGCTCGGCACCCGTCACCGCGCGGCGGTTGGTCTTTCGGAAGAGACCGACGCGATCGTGATCATCGTCTCGGAAGAGACGCGCCAGATTTCGATCGCCGAGGGCGGAACCCTGGATCGCGATCTGCAAATGGGCGAACTCAAGAGCCGGCTCAGCTCACTGCTGGGCACGTCGAAGAAGAAGGCCGAGGCACGCGAGGGCCGGGACGCGGCCGAAGCGAGAACCTAAGGGAGTGGAGTGATATCGATGGCATCCGAGACCGTACTGGTGGCCTGCCCGAACTGCGGCGCCAAGAATCGGATTCCCATTCGCCGAGTGGGTGAAACGGGCCGCTGCGGCAAGTGTTCCAAAGCATTGCCTACCGAGGGTTTCCTGGCGAGCGAACCGCTGAACCTACCCGAGGTGAAGTTTGACGCGGTCACGCGTCTGGCGGGCGCGCCCGTGCTGGTCGATTTCTGGGCGGCCTGGTGCGCGCCGTGCCGTCAGATGGAGCCGATTCTCGACCAGCTGGCCGCCGAGTGGAACGGACGGATCCTGGTCGCCAAGCTGGACACAGAGGCCGCGCCGGCGACGGCGGCCCGCTTCGGGGTGCAATCGATTCCCACGATGATCCTGCTGCGCAGCGGGATCGAGGTCGATCGGATCGTGGGAGCGCTTCCCCTGCCGGCTCTACAGGAACGGCTGGCGCGTTTCGTGTGAGCGGGGGGCGCTGCGCCCCCGCCCGGGCCGCTTCCCGACCGCTCCCCCCGCCGGATCCTGCCGGCTGCTCGACTAGAAGTCCTGGACCCTCAAGCCCATGATCCCCTTGAAGGTCTCGACCCGTTGCAGGTAGACCTCGAGCGGCACCTTCACGACGTGCCCGCCCTCGTAGAGTCCATCGATCCCGCTGGAGGCCGGGTGAATCAGCTGGGGCGTCCCGGCCTCGACCTGGATGATCCCCACATGTCCGATCATCGCGCCGGCCTCGCGCAACGACTTGCCCTTTTCGGTCCGTTCATCGGTCACGAGGAAGATAATGTCCCCGCTCTCCAGCGCACCGTAGTCGATCTTGGCGGTGGGCACGAAGGTGATCGAGCCGGCCGCATAACGGCTCGAACCGGCCAGATCGCGTTCCGTGCCGCCCAGCCTGGCCGTGATGTCCTGGCCCCAAATGCCCGAGCGAATCATATCGATCGAGTAGTCCAGGTGGGCTGGATCGTCGTAGTTCACGGTGCCGTCCACGCGCACGGCCTGCTCGAGTGATGCCCCGGCAAAGCGGGTACCATAGGCGAAATCGATCGCCTCGCGCGCGCTCGTCGTGCGGCCCAGTTCGGTGGTGCGGTAGAGAAAGAGGATACAGTCGAACGCGAAGTCGTCGGCCAGGCGACCCTCCTCGACGTAACCTCCCTCCGCCAGACCGAAGAGGTAGCGGGCGTCGCCGCGCTCGTGGAAGTAGGCGGCCCAGGCGCCGATGCGTTCTCCCAGCGGGAGCGCGACGAAGGCGGCCATCTGCGCGTTGATCTCGTCGGAGGGCAACACGTAGGGTTGGTCGAGATTGAGCTGGACCATCCGTTCGTAGCGTTCGAGCAGGCGGCGCTGGCGTTCGGTGTCCATCTCCTGTCCCCCGCTGTGGGGAACCGCCGCCAGCGCGATCATGGACAAGAGGACCGGCACGACGAGTCCCGCACGAAACCACCCCCTACGCTGCCTGTTCCCGCCTTGCCACTGCCTGCGCACCATGACCTCTCCTCATCCTCCCAACCACTCTGTCTGGGTTCGCGGCCCGCTGCCTGGATCCCCAGCCTGCTCTCAACCGGCGCTTCACCCTACCTGAACTTGACGAGTTTGCCTATATAGCTCTGCGGCCCGATCCGAGTCGACAGCAGATAGATCCCGTTGGGAGCTTCCTGACCATGTTCGGTGCGCCCATCCCAGCTCCACTCCCAGTAACCGGCACCGTCCGGTGCGGTCTGGGCATGGGCGCCCACCAACCGGCGCACGAGTTGACCATGGACGCTGAAGATCCGGATCTCACCTTCTGCCGCAGCTCCATCGCTCGTGGCCTGTTCCAGCTCGCCGGGCGAGACGCCCACCCCGGGGGCTTCGGCCCGCGCGCGACCCGGCAACCTCGCGTCCGGCCCGGCTGCCGGATCAGATCCATAGACCGACGCGGCCGCACCCTCGCGCGTGGCGGCCGCACCCTCGCGCGCAGCGACCGCACCCTCGCGCGTGGCGGCCGCACCCTCGCGCGCAGCGACCGCGCCCTCATGCCCGCTGGCGCCACCGCTCGCGAGATCGTTCGCGGCCTCGGAGAAGACACCCCCGGTTGTCGTCTCACCTATACCCGTACTTTGGGGTTGCAGGTCCGCCGCGCGCAGATCGTCCAGGTAGCACCGCAAGACCACATGCTGGTTGAAAGGATTGGGAGAGGAGAAGACCGGACGCGGTTCCCGCAGGGTAACCTGCGACCGAGGTGGCTGCACGAAGAAGAGGCCCTGATCCGAACCCAGGTAGACGCCCCGTCCCTCTCGGTCGACTTCACCCGAGATAATGGCCAGTTCCGGGGGTACTTGGACAGCCCGCCAGGTGCTACCGTTGTCGGTGGACCAGTAGATACCGCTGGCCGTGTGAGAGACCAGGGTAGCAGGAGCATCCGGCGCCACGCTGACGTCGAGCACCCGCTCGCCGGCCAGACCGGCTGGCGCCCAGTGTCCATCGCCGGGGTCGTGGAAGAGTCCGTCGCCGGTCGCCAGGTAGAGGCCCGACTCGGCCGCGCGAGCACGCACCGGCCGGTGGGCCGTCACCTCCGCGCGCCGGGTCACTCCCGCAGCGGTCAGAGACCATAGACCGTCGCGCCAGAGGAGCAGGGGCGCCTCGCCGTCACCGGGCGTCCGGAACAGGCGTGGGACAGCCGGCGCAGACCCATCGAGGCCGGTCTCGCGCAGGAGGTCGGTGTGATCCTCCCAGGCATCGCCGCTGGTCCTCATCAAGTAGACCCCTGCGCGATGACGCCCCGAGAGCCAGTGTTCGTCTTCGGAGAGACTCAGCACCGAGGTCACGGGCCGCCGGGGTCCCACACTCCTCCAGTGCAAGGTTCGGCCGTCATCGTCCAGGCAACCGGTCACCGCTCCCGCCTCGGTCGCCAGGCTGATCAAGACCGCACCCTCGGGTGTCGTCAGCAGATCGACGTCGGACACCGGCGCTCCCAGACGGCGTAGCGCCTCCTCCCCAGCATTCCACTCGCAGTCACTCGTGGACCGACACCAGGATTGCTCGTTCTTGTCCAGCAGATAGGCGCCCAGGCTCGTGCCCACGATCAGGCGGCCAAAGGGCAGATCCCGTGCCACCTGAACGCGCACCTCCCGCAGGCCCTCGTTCTGCCAGCGCCAAACACCCCGCCCGGGATCACCCACCAGGACGCCCCGTGAGGTGGCGAGCAACACCTCGGATCCCTGCGGACACCGGTGCATGTCATGCACCCGCAATGGCAGTGCATCGAGAAGCGGGGTCCAGACCTCTCCCCCGTTCGAGGCCAGCAAGAGCGTACCGTGCCTCGTCAGGGCCAGGTAGGCCGCGCGGTGGTCCAGAGGTTCGAGCCTCGTGATCTCACCGTGGGCCGCCCAATCCCGAGAAGCCCAGGATCCTAGACGGAACCAGCTGTTGCCGGCATCGTCGCAGAGCATGGGTCCATCGGATGTGATCGCGCATAGCCCCATCGGACCGCACGAGGACAGTGTCGAGACTTCCTTGGGAAGCTCACCCGAGACGGGCACGAAGCTGCGGGCCCCATCACGGCTGACGAAGACCCCCTCCCACTGTGTGAGCGCAAAGACAGTCGCCTCTCCCTCAACCCCGGCGACCGCCGAGCGAATCAGGTGCAGGCGTTCGTTCTCTTCGTATTCGGCGGGTTCCCTGTGTGCGGTGGCCTGGCTGTCGAAGGAACCGTCCAGTCGGCCACTTCGGCGGCTGTCAGAACGGCTGTCCAGCCACTCGATGGGCCAGCTTTGGCCAGGCGTCGCCATCACTGTGCCGCTGCCCCCTGACGTTCCAGGGTCTTCCCTGGCAGCAGCGCGGTTCCGGGAACCGGGCCGGTCCCAGGCGTAGACCTCACCATGACGGGTCAGCAACAGCCGACGAGCCTCGGGGCCCGGTCCGAGGCGGAGCAGAGCCACAGCCTGCCGCGCAACATCCGGAGACACCTCACCGATCAACCGAAACGCTCCGCGCTGCAGGCCCGTGGCCAGCTGGGAGGGCGCTGACATGACCGGAGCCTGGCCGTTCAGCCCGTCCCGTATTCCCGCATCATTCTCAGGCTCGTGTTCGGGGACGACCGCTCCGTGCCGGCCACCGGTGTCCTCATGGCCACCGGTGTTCCGCCGGTCATCAGTGCGTTCCGAACCTGGCGCGTTTCCGGAGTATCCCCCGCCGCCGGCGTGCTCCGATCCACCGCTCTGCTGCCAGGCGCGCCAGTCTTCGGGTTCCCACCATTCCCACACGTGACCGCCATCGAACAGCAACAGCGGGCGATCCGCATCTCTCCCCGAAGCCGACGAGAGCAGAATGCTCCCCTCCAGCCCGCCATCGACCGCCTGCCAGAAGCCTTCCCGGAACGATCCGTCCGGCGGGGTCCAGAGATGAAGCGTGCCCGTAGCGGTCAGTGCCAGGCGGCGTCCGCCGGCAAGGGGGAAGATACGCCGGACATCCGCGCCTTCGGGCCCAAGGGGGGTGAAACGCCAGGCACTCGAACGGTCCGGCGCCGCCGACTGTGTGGGGCCGGCCGGAACCGGCGTGCCGTGCGCAACTGAAAAGGCCAGGATGGCCAAGCAGAGAAGAACACCGACCACGGTGAACCGGGTCGTCGGCAATTGAACGGCCAATCGCCGCGCAGCCGCTACCCAATGTGGCGCGGCCGATCCCGGGCAGGCCGCCGGCCCCCGCGGAGTGCGCTCACTCCGGATGTCCCACCGCGAGAGGGCCTGCACGTCAGCGTGAGACCGGTCCCCCGAGGAGAATCCGTCTTTGGGATACCCTGCCCTGGACATCGTTTGCTCCCTGCCAGTCCGTGCCGAAAGAGTGTACGGATACCCTCCTGAGGAGGCAAGGCGAGGATGCCCATTCAGCCAGATGATTTGGCGCCGTAAGCGGCACCCCAGAGGAGACATAGATACTATGTCCCATCGTTGCAAAGAGTTGTGAGAGCAGATCTTGTTGACCCCGAACCGGGCTGCTAGGATGACGCATCCGGAACCGGGCTCTGGGTGCCGAGCAAGCCCGGAGTTGGCCGAACCCGGAGCTGGCCGAACCCGGAGCTGGCCGAACCCGGAGCTGGCCAGTCCCGGTGGGATCGGGCCGAGAGCCAGGCGCAGTGAATCACGAGGAGAGCGGCGTGGGGGAAGCGTCACAGGGCAGCGTGAACCACGGGCCTCGGGTGGACCGTAGGCCTCGGGACGACCACAAACCTCGACACGACCACAGGCCTCGGGTGGACCGTAGGCCTCGGGTAGTCACCTTCTTCGTGGTGGCCATCGCGCTGGTTCGTTTCTGGCTGATGACCCTGCCCGGCTATCCGCCTGATCTGAACACCTACAAGAGCTGGTCACTGCGCGCCGGCTTGGCCGGGGTGGAGACGATCTACGATCCCGGTTCTTCCTTCGACTACCCGCCGCTGTATGGATACCTGCTCGCGCCGGCCGGCAAGGCGTTCTCCTGGATCTATGCGCCGGAGGATCTACGGCGCCCCGACCCGCAGGCAGGCGAGACTCCGATCCCGTCGCCGAAGCCTGGCCCGGTCTACAGGCAAGCCAACACGTTGCTGTCGGTCCTGGTCAAGATCCCTCCACTTCTCTTCGACGTAGCGCTGGCGACGCTTCTGGGCTACCTCATCGTCCGTTACCGGGCCTGGAAGACCGCGGGGAGCTGGCGGGGCTGGAAGCCGGCCCTACTTTACCTTGCCCAGCCAGCCGTGCTCTTCGTCTCGGCCTACTGGGGACAGCCCGACGCGGTCGAGACATTCTTCGTCCTCTTGGCCTTGGTCCTGATCTTGATGCGCCACCCCGAACTCGGCTGGGTGGCCGCCGCCCTGGGCCTGCTCATGAAGCCGCTCGCGGCACCCTTCTTCCCGCTTCTGGCCCTGGCCACCTTGCTGCGCAGCGGCTGGCGGCGCGTGATCACCGGCGGTCTGGCGGGCATCGCCACCATGCTGGCCGGCTTCCTGCCGTTCTTCCTGAGCGGCCGCACTCGGATGGTGATCGAGAAGTTCATCTCCGATATCGAAGCCATGCCCTACACCACGGTCAACGGCCACAATCTGTGGTGGCTGCTTCTGCGCTGGCATCCGGCCAACGAACCCCTCGTGGGCCCTCTGACCGCAAAGCAGCTCGCGTTGGGCGCCTTCGGACTGGTCTACCTGTTCATCCTCTGGTGGGTCTGGAAGCGGGAGACCGTCGCCAGGCAGGCCGACCCGGCTGAACGCGCATCCGCCGCGTACCCCGCGCAGCCAGGGCGGCGCTCACAGAAACCGGTCACCACCCAGGACAATCGGCCTCACCCTCTCCCCCCACCAAGCGGCCCACCGAGCGGCCCATCGAACGTTCCACCGAACGTCCCATCGTGGCGATTTTCGGGCGATGCTCACTGGTACATCGCCGCCCTGGCGGTGGCGCTCTCCTTCTTCACGCTCTCCACCCATATGCACGAGAATCACCTCTTCCCCGCTATCGCCTTCGTCCTGCTCCTGGCCGGGAGCGGCCGCCGCTGGCAGCTATTCGCCGTACTCGTGGGGGTGGCCGTCTTCGTCAACTGCGCTACCCACGACCTGGTGGTCGGAGACCTGCTACTCAGCAAGGTGGGCGGAACCTCTCCGCTGTTCGCGAAAGACATCGGCTGGTACTTGAATCTCCCTCCCCGACTTACCGCCGACTGGACGCTGACGCGCGGTCCCCATTTTTCTTATCTGGAAGTGCTTCTCTCCTACGGCAACTCGCTGCTGGTGGTAGGGCTGTGGAGCTACCTCATGGTGCTCTTCTACCGCTTCTCCCCGCGGGGCAGGCAGGGCAAGGCGCCAGTAATCGCCTAGCCCCGCTAGGTAGTTGCTGATACTGTCTGACGGGTGAGCGAGACAGGAGGGACGAGCATGCCGGTCTTGCGCAGCGGCTTCGAACAGGCACTGAAGGGGTTCTCCATCACCGAGCTCGAGGACGACCACGGCGTCGTCTTCGGCATGAACCCCGCCTACGAGCTTGCCTATCTCAATCCCGCCTGGTTCGAGTTCGCCCGGGCCAACCAGGGTGAGCCGGCGATCTCACGGGACTGGGGCCTGGGACGCTGCGTACTGGATTCGGTGCCGACTGTGCTGCTGGCTTTCTACCAGCAGGCGTTTGATCGGTGCATGGCCTCGGGAAGGCCCTGGGAACACGACTACGAGTGTTCCAGCGATGAGATCTACCGCTTGTTCCACCTCATCCTCTACCCGCTTCCCAACCGAAGAGGACTACTGGCGGTCCACTCTCTGGCGGGCGAAACGACACAGGCCGCTGTCGGACGAGAACAACGAGTTTCTGATCTCGACGCCTACGTGGACGACGACGGCGTCATCCACCAGTGCTTCCACTGCCGGAGGGTGCAACATGCCACTAACACCCAGCGCTGGGACTGGGTGCCGGCGTGCCTGCGCGAGAGGCGCGCAAAGGTCAGCCACAGCCTCTGCCCCACCTGCCTGGACTTCCACTACCCCGAGTCTCCTGGGGGTTACGCCCCGCCCGACACCGCCTGACCACCGGCTCACATACGCGACCACTGCCCACATACGAGACCGCGGCCCACATACGCGATGAAGCGGGCGAATCGATTCCGAAATCGGAACAGGAAGCTCGTTTTAGTCGACGAGTGCAATTCGAGCCGCGGCGCAGCTCCCGCCGCTTGACCCACGTTTCGGAGGTAATGCCATGAAGATCGTACAGCCTTCTCTCACGCTTGTTCTCTGCTTGCTCCTGTGCGTCGTCGATGCCACGAGCTGGGAGCTTTCTTCCACCGAAGATGGCCAGGATGCCTCGAGCCTCCAGCCGAGCGGTGACTCGCCACCACGAGATCCGCCCGAGGTCATCTGGTTTGGTGGCGATGACGGAAATGGGGTGGCCGTCGAGGGTGGCACCTGGACCTGGGACGACGTCCCTCCCGGATGGGATCCGCTCCAGGGGTGGATCTCGATAGACGATACCGCCAATCCCGCCGACTACTACCAGCGGGTCGACGAGGATGTGTTCCTCTCGCACGGCGATCCGGTGGTCCCGATGTTCCCTGGTTCAGAGGGACAGCTCTGGTGCGGCATTCACGAGGACGAAGCCCTCAGCCGAGATTTCGTAACCGGGATGGGCTACCAGAACCTGATGTGCCAATGGACGTACTCTCCCGAGCATCCGATCGACCCCATTGCCCAGGATGTCGCCATCTCGTTCCTCTACTGCAACGACAGCGAAATCGACTATGACTTCACCCATCTGTATCTCGTCTGCTTCGATGGTGGCGGCGCCGAAATCGACCAGTACGAAGTGGACGCATTCACCGGCGTCATCGGAACCCCGGACGTCCCAGAGACCTACCAAACCATCGTGCCGGCCGGATCGCTCGATCCCGCCACGGCTACCGTAAGGCTGGCCTTGAAGACAACCTCCGATCCCGCATGGTCGGATCAAGATGGTCTCTATGACAGTGAGAATGGACCTTTCATGGTCGACGACGTCTCACTCGCGCTGGGAGAGGACATTTTCACCTTCGACTTCGAGGACGGCCCGCAGGGCTGGACGTTCCAACGCTGCCCGGGCGTGGGCCACTACATGGGCCTGATCGACGAGGATACCTATGCGCCCTGGCTCGATGAGATGGAACCATCCGGCGATTGCAGCGGCTTGATGGGTAACGTGCTCGAACTCAATGACGAAGCGGGTAGCCCCTATGATCCTCCCGGCCATCCAGTGGGGCAACGTGAACTGGCGATCTCAGGCACGGTTGCACGAGGCAACCACCCGCCAGAGGTCTGGGATCTGACCCGTCTGCGGTTCGATGAGTATTGGTACTGCCGCATGGTATACGGATCCTATGTCTCCATAGGGTACTTGTATTATCCCTATACCACGCCAGAGAATCCTGCCCCACGGTGGAGTCCGCGAAACTATCCATGGTATTACTTCGGCTACAACAACCAGCCGCAGTGCCTCAGCCCCGACGCCCTCATGCCCGACGTTCCAACTGAGTGGGACTCTCTACGGGTCTTCTTCGAGATCTACACCAGCTGCGAGTCCTTCGGCGTTCCACCGTCGCTGTGCACCGAAGAGGGCAACGCCTACGGAGGGCCCCTGTTTGACAACGTACGTGTAGGGCTCAATTCGAGCAATCCGAGTTCCGTACCGCCGCAAGCTCATGCCGGGGCCGATCCAGGTCTTCGGGTCGCACCGAATCCCTCGCCCGGCGGTGCCACCCTGAGCTTCGATCTACCACAGGCCGAGAACGCCATCATCGAGATCTACGACGCCGCCGGGCGCTGTCTGAGGATTCTGCCAGTGAACAGCCGCTCCACCGGACAGCAAACCCTGTCTTGGGACGGTTGCGACTCCCACGGCACGCGCGTGCCTTCGGGGAGCTACTACTTCCGGCTCACCGTGGCCGGCCAGGTTCGCACCGAGAGAATGATCTTGCTCGAGTAGCAGCCAACTGCAGACGCACGTAGACGGCCGGCGGCTGGCACCATTCCAGTGCCCGTTCTCCGGCCGTCCCCCCCTACCTGGCGCAGTGCCCGATTCTCCTCAGGACAGGAGTGGCTTCACTCAACGCCCAGCATCTCCTCCATCATCCGGGCGTTGATGACAGCGTGACCCGCGTGGCAGTTGTTGAAGAAGACGAAGGTCTGCTTGGCCTCGTTGGCGAGATCGCGGACGAACCCCTTCCACTGCTCGAGTTCGTCCCGGCTATAGAGATAGTCGTAGCGCCGGGGGCCACCGGTCCACCAGTCGCGGGCATTGCGGCCGTGGAAGCGGACGTAGGCGGTATCGCCGGCCAGCATGGCCCGCTTCGGAAACAGGCCGCGCAGGGACGGCTCGTCCACCGAGCAGAAGCCCAAGCCCATGTCCTCGAGTCGCTCCTTCAGATCCGGCAGATCCCACGAAACGTGCCGGAACTCAGCGAAGAGGGGCGTTTCGGGAAAAGCGTCCTTGAGC
>CAZZIF010000008.1:30770-43201 GCA_964654025.1 uncultured bacterium | reverse complement strand
AGGGTGCGAGCCGTAGGCTCAAACCTATGGCGCGAGGCGCAACGCTTCCTGCAGCGCACGGTCGAGCTGCAGATCCACACCGCGCAGCAGGTCGTCCGGGTGGTTTTCGATCACGATGTCGGGCGGACACCCGGTGCCTTCCAGGTTCGAGCCGCCCAGGCCCTCGGGGTCGCGGCTGTCGAACCGCGAGTACCAACCCCGGAACGGGAGGCGCAACCAGGAGCCGTCACCCAGGTGCGTGCCGCCGGTCGAGATCACCCCGCCGTGGGTACGCTGGCCCACGACCGGGCCGCGGCCGGTGGCCTTGACCGCCCAGGAGAAGATCTCCGCGTTCGAGAAGCTATGCTGGTCGCAGAGCACCACGATCGGCTTCGTCCAGGCGTAGAGCAAGCGGCGCCCCTGCGGATAGCCGGGGCCACCCCCACGTGGAACCGTGACGGCGTGATCGCCCGCCATCAGCGTGCCCAGCATGAGATCGGTGATCCAGCCGCCGTTGTTCTGACGCACGTCGACGATCAAGACATCCCTGCTGTGGGCCTGCGCGTAGAGATCCCGCTCGAACTGCTCGAAGTTGGGCGTACTCATGCTGGCCACGTGAACGTAGGCCGCCTTGCCGTCGCTCTTCTCGTCCACGAAGGCCTGCATGGTCCGGATGCGTTCTTCGTAGACCGCATCCGAGCGCGCCGAAGCATCGGCCGGCCTCAAGACCACCTCCCGCCGATCCCCGTCGGCACTCTCGACCTCCAGCAAGATCTTGCGGCTCTCGGTGTGGTCCAGGATGCGGCTGAGATTGACCGCGTTCGACACCGGCCGGCCGTCGATCGTGTGGATGATCTCACCAACGGCGAGCTTGCTTTCCACCCGGTCGGCCGGCGTGTCCTTGATCACGTGCACGATCTCGAGCCCCGGCCCCTCGTACCGAGGATCGAAGAGGACGCCCAGCACCCCGGTGTCGGCGGCCGGCTGCGGGTTCTTCCAATCGCCCGGGCCGCCCCAGGTGTTCTGGTGCGAGGAATTGAGCTCGCCCAGCATCATCTTGATGACATCCTGGTAGTCCTGATACGTGGAGGCCGCCAGCGCCCAGGGACGGTACGTCTCGTGCACCGCCTCCCAATCAACCCCGTGGAAGTCGTCGTCATAGAAGCGGTCGCGCATCGTCCGCCACGCTTCGTCGAAGACGAATGCGCGTTGCTGGTGGCGGTCGAGCGTCATGTCACCCCGGTAGGGATAGGACTTCGCCTCGCCGCCCTCGAACGGTACTGACTTGATCGCGCCGCGGCTGAGATAGTAGATGCGCTTCCCGTCATCGCCGAGTTGCAGGTGGCTGGGATTCTGACCGCCGTGGGTGATGCGCTTCGGATCCTCGCCGGTCCACTTCACGTACCACAGATCGCGGTCGCCGTCGGTGTTCGAGACGAAAGCGAACCCGCTGGCGTCCTTGGCGATGAGCGCACCCGACTCATCGCCGGGAAAGCTGGTCAAACGGCGGAGTCGCAGATGGATGTCCTCGAAGTCGATCTCGACGACCAGCGGTTCCTCTTCCTCGGCTTCTTCACCATCGTCTTCACCGTCATCACCGTCCTCACTGCCGTCCTCACGACCGGCCTTCTTGCCCCCCTTCGGATCGTCCCCCTCCCCGTCTCGCCCGGCGCTCTCGCCGAGCAGCATCTCCTCGCGGTCCTGGCGGGCGATCTGCTCGTCCTCGAGCGTGAGCCAGACGTACCAGATGTCGGTCTCGTTGAGGTAGCGGCGGTCGGAGGAGAAGGCCAGCATCTTTCCGTCGGGGGACCAGCGCGGTGCATAGTCATCGTCCGGGTGCTGGCTGATGTTGTGCGGTCCGTCCTCGCCGTCGGCCGAGATGATCCAGATCTCGGTGTTGAACTCGTTGTCCTCCTGCGCGTAGGCGATCCAGCGGCTGTCGGGCGACCAACGAAAGTCGATCTGCGACCAGCCCTCGATGATCCGCTTGCGATGGCCGCCATCAGCATCCATCACCATGAGGTCGCCGGTGCCCCGCCGGTAGGCGATTCGCTCGCCGTCGGGCGAGAACACCGCGCCGTATTCCTCGCGCGCATCGTCGGTGAGGCGCGTGATCTCCAGGTGCAGCGATCGGGCCAGCCGGGGTTCGTCCTCGTCGGTCGAACGAATCACGTAGAGGTCCCGGTTGCCGCCCCGGTCCGACGTGAAGAGCAGGCTCTTCGAATCGGGCGACCAGGCCAGCTCTTCATCACGGGCCGCCGTGTCGGTCAGGCGATAGGCCCGGTCGAGTTCCTCTTCGCTGCGCATGGCAAAGATCTCGCCGTCCTTCACGAAGGCGATCTGCTTGCCGTCGGGCGAGAGCGTGAACTCGCCCGCGCCGCCGCTGACCGGCAAGCGCTCTTCGGCCGTCATCCTCTGGTCCAGCGGGATCGTGATCTGAAGCCGCCGCGGCGCGGGCGGCCGCTCGGGCCACTCGGACGAGCCGGGCGGCGGGAGTTCGGCCGGCAGGGCCACCGTGTAGATGCCGTCCTGGTACTCGAAGGCCACCAGCCGGCCATCGGCCGAGAGCCGCGGGAAGCGCAGGCGGCCTTCCTCGAACCGGGTCACCCAGGCCCGGCTCCGGCCGGAGATCGAGACCACTTTCAGATTCGCGTAGCCACGAAACTCGCTGTGATAGAGGAGATGGTCCCCGTCGGGAAACCACTGCGGCGCGCGATTGCTGCCCACCTCGATCTCGGGCCGGGAGAAATCGGGCTTCTGCTTCAGGTAGGTCGCCAGGTAGCCGCGCTTCGGGTCTGGATTGGGCAGGGAGGTCACCGACCCGAGTGCGGTCAGATTCAAGTGGGGTGTGCGCGGATAGAGCGCCGCCGCCGCGTGCCGGGCCTGGTCGGTGATGCCGGCATCCTTCCAGCGTGGTTCAGGCCGCTCGGGGCCCGGATCCGGCCACGGCAATGCCGAACCCGCGGCGGACGACGAATCCTTCGGCCGGCTCGACCCGATCCCCGGCGGAGCGTTCGGATCCGGGTGAAGCGCCGGATCGAGCTCGGTCACCCACAGGCGCAGGCGCTCGTTGCCCTCGTAGCCGCGCCGCCACCAGCGAACCGAGCCCCGCAGATATGCCAGCCGGTCTCCCGACGGCGAGAGCACGGCTTCCTTGGCCCCCACCGACAGCACCGCCACGGGCCGGCCCCCTTCGAGCGGCACCAGGAAGGTCCCCTGCGCGCCGCGCTGGCGAATGTGCCGGTAGCCCTCGAAGAGGATCGCCCGGCTGTCGGGCGTCCAGCCGGTGGGAACATCACTGCCGCTGTACCAGGTCAGACGCCGCACGGCGCCACCCTCGACCGGCATCACGAAGACATCCGCGTTGCCGTCTCGTTCGGAGTGGAAGGCGATCCAGCGGCCGTCGGGCGACCAGATCGGCCCTCCATCGTAGGCTGGGTGCACGGTCAGCCGCCGGGCTTCTCCGCCCTCGCTCGGGACGGTCCAGATATCGCCCTGGTAGGAAAAGGCGATCGCGGAACCATCCGGACTGGGCGCCGGATGGCGCGGCATCTGGATCTGCGCACCGAGCGCGGTCGCGGCGGAGGCCGCCACGAGAAGGACGGCGAGCATCGATGAGGTAAGGCGTGTCTTGGCAGCGGGAATCGGCATGCGGCAACGTCCTCCTAGGTCGAGACGGCCGGCTCGGGAGATTCGGCGTCGTCCTCGAGCAGGCAATCGAGAATCTGTCCGGCCACGAGGAGCATCTCGCCGCCGACCTCGCGGGCGGCGGCATCCACGCGATGCTGACCGTGGGTCTTGAAGGAGACCGGAATGGGCATCTGTTGGATCAGACGCTGTACCTGGTCGCGTGAGAGCGGGCGGCGTAGATCCAGGGCGACCGCGCCGTCTCTAAGGATGAGTGTCTCTACGGACGCGCGGGTCGCCCGGATGCGCAGTCGGCGGAACTCGAAGAGGGCTTCCGCCTGCGCCGGCGGTCGGCCGAAGCGGTCGGCGACCTCGGCGGCCAGCTCATCAACCTGTCCGATCGTAGCCGCATCGGCCAGGGTCTTGTAGATATTCATCTTCTCGGGGTCGTCACTGACGTAGCTGCGTGGCAGGAACGCCTCGAGGTCGGTCACCACGCGGCTCTCGACCACCTTCGGCGCCGGAATGCCCTTCAGCTCCTTGGCGGCCTCTTCCAGCAGACGCTGGTACATCTCGAACCCCACGTTGGCGATGAAGCCGTGCTGCTCGGTGCCCAGGATATTCCCGGCGCCGCGGATCTCCAGGTCCCGCATCGCGAGCTGGAAACCGCTGCCCAGATCCTCGAACTCCTCCATGGCCTTCAGACGCTTCATGGCCGTCTCGGTCATCACGCGATCGGGCGGCAGCAGGAGATAGGCGTAGGCCCGCCGGGCCGACCGCCCCACGCGGCCGCGGAGCTGGTAGAGCTGGGCCAGCCCGAAGCTGTCGGTGCGATTGACCAGGATCGTGTTGACATTGGGCAGGTCGAGGCCGGATTCGATGATCATCGTGGCCACCAGCACATCGTATTCGCCCGCCAGGAACTTGCGCATGACGTCCTCGAGCTGGCGCTCGCGCATTTGCCCGTGACCCACCGCCACACGCAGATGCGGGACGAGGCTGCGGATGTAGTTGGCCATCGCATCGATGGTCTCGACCCGGTTGTGCACGAAGAAACTCTGCCCACCCCGGTCGGCCTCGTGCATCAATGCATAGGTAATGACCTCGTCACCGAACTCGGCGATCTCGGTCTTGATCGGCCGCCGGTCGCGCGGCGGCGTCCGGATCGTGCTCATGTCGCGCACACCCAGGAGCGCCATGTTGAGCGTGCGGGGAATGGGCGTGGCGGTGAGCGTCAAGACGTCGACCTGCGTGCGCATCTGTTTCAGGCGCTCCTTGTGCGCCACCCCGAAGCGCTGCTCCTCATCGATGATGACCAGCCCCAGGTCCTTGAACTTGACATCCTTCGACAGAAGGCGGTGGGTGCCGACGATGATGTCGACCTTGCCGGCGGCCAGATCCGCGAGGGTCGCCTTGATTTCCTTGCGCGTGCGGAAGCGGCTCAGCATGTCGACCCGCATGGGGTAGCCCCGCAGGCGCTCGGTGAAGGTGTCGAAGTGTTGCTGGGTCAAGAGCGTGGTCGGTACCAGGAAGCCGACCTGCTTTCCATCGGTGACGGCTTTGAACGCGGCGCGGATGGCCACTTCGGTCTTGCCGTAACCCACATCGCCGCAGATCAAACGGTCCATCGGCGAAGACCGCTCCATGTCGGCTTTGACGTCCTGGATCGAGGAGAGCTGGTCGGGCGTCTCCTCGTAGGGAAAGCGCGCCTCCATCTCCATCTGCCAGACGTTGTCCGGCGGGAAGGCGTAACCCAACTGGGCCTTGCGCGCGGCATAGAGCTTGATCAGCTCGCCGGCCATTTCCTTGATCGATTGCTTGACGCGCGCTTTGGTCTTCGCCCACTGGTTCGTGCCGAGGCGGCTGAGGGCCGGGGTGGCCCCCTCTTCGGCGGCGTACTTCTGGACGAGATTGAGCTGGTCGACCGGAATGAAGAGTTTGTCGCCCTTGGCGTACTCGATCTTCATGCAGTCGGTGAGGTGCCCGTTGACCGTGAGCCGGCCGATCCCGCGGTAGACGCCGATCCCATGCTCGATGTGCACGACGAAGTCGCCGGGCCGCATGGCGAGCAGTTCCTTGAGGGAAATGCCGCGGCTATAGCGCCGGCCCGCCTTGCGGCGGCGCATGCGCTCGAAGATCTCATGATCGGTGAGCACCGCGACCTCGAGTTCGGGCACCTCGAAGCCGGCCGCGAGGTTGCCAACCACGAAGGTGGCGCCCACGTCGTCCATCAGTTCTTCGAGGCGTTCGCGGTGATTGCTCGTGTCGCACAGGACCGTCACCGACAGGCCGCGGCCCAGAAGATCCCGGATGTAACCGCGCACCAGCTCCAGGTTGCGCCCGAAGTGCTCCTGCGCCTTCGTCTTCAGGGTAAAGTGCCGCGGCGTGTAGCCCAGCAGACTGGAAGCTTCGGCGTGATCGGCCCACTCCATCTCGGCTTCCAGAAGCGTGGGATCGATGCCTTCGTCACCGGCTCCTTCATCGGGCCCCCATCCGGCGAGTGCGGCCTCCCGGGCTACGCGTTCCGCCTGGGCATGCGGATCCTCGGACACGCCGCCGGCACCGCGCGCATCGCCGGCACCGCGCGCATCGCGCTCATCAGAGGATGATGGACCCGCCCGCCGCGTGCGGCGGTCCTGCCGCTCATCCTCTTGTCGGCTGCGCCGGCGGATGCTCTCGGCCAGCATCTGCCGCCACTGGGCCGAGCCGCGCTTGCCGCGCGGGTCGAACTCGAGGGGATCGATGCCGTGGATCTGTTCCCCGGCGGTCCAGCGCGAGTGGCGCGCCTTCGTTTCCCCCTTCTCCGGCGGTTCCCGGTCCAGGGCGGATTGCCCCAGGCCGATCCCCACATAGAGCGAGGGACGGCGGGCCAGCAGGTCGCTCAGCGACCCTTCCAGATCGAAGAGCTCGGCCGGCCCCGAGAAGAGCGTGGCCAGCAACTCGAAATCCTCGTCGGGGTCGCCGGTGAAATCGACCGTCACCGAATCGTCTTCGTCCGCGGAAGCCGGCGGCGCGCCGGCGGCGGCGTGCTCGCGCAGGATCCTCTCCGCCAGGGAGGTGGGAACGTGCTCGAGCACCTCGCGCCGCGCTTCTTCGAGCTGCCGCTCCAGCAGCAGCGGGTCCTCGGCCACGACCAAGGCCTCGGGGCCCGCGTAGTCGAGCAGGGAACCGAGCGGCACGCCAAACCGGGTCAGCATCCACTCGAGCCCATCGAAGCTCCCCTCGCCGAGCAGCATATCGAGGTGCTCGCGCAACGATCCCTGCGGCGGACGAAGCCCGCTCTGTTCGAAACGCTCCCAGTCCTCTTGATCGATGATGACCTCGGTCAGGGGCAGGAGCGGCATCGCCGACTGGACCCGCAGCGAACGCTGCGTGGAGACGTCGAACTCGCGCAGGGCGACGATCTCGTCGTCGTCGAACTCGATGCGGACCGGGTTCTCACAACCGAAGCTGTAGACATCGACGATGCCGCCCCGGCGGCTGAAGTCGCCGTACTCGCCCACCAAGACCTGTCTCTGGAATCCCAAGCGCACGAGGAAGGCGAGCAACTCCTCGATCTCGATGCGCTGTCCCAGCCGGAGCGTGGTCACGAAACGGGAGAAGTGCGCGGGCGCCGGAATGCGCTGGAAAAGCGCGTGCGGGGTGGTGATCAAGACGGCCGGCCGGTGGGCAAACCAAGCCGCCGCCGCCGAGCCGGCTTCCCGGTCGTGCTGATTCGGCTCCCCGTGGGCTCCCTCTTTCTGGCGCGGCCCATTCGCGTCCTCCCCATTGCCGGCCGGCGCGGCTCCATCGGGACGCGTCACCAGCCGCGCCAGCGTCTCGACCCGGGCGGCCTGAATGCGGGCGTGCGGAATTTGCTGGCTGTAGGCGTCGACACCGAGATCGGGGAAGTGCGCGACCTGGTCGCGCCCCAGCAGGAAATGGAAGTCCTCGCGCACCTCCTCCAGCGAGGTGTCGTCGGCGGTGAGGTAGACCAGAGGGCTGCGTCCGGACAGGGCGGCCTGGCGGGCCAGATAGGCGGCCACGACCGTGCGCGCCGAACCATGGAGGCCCAAGAGGCCCGCGTGGAGACCAGCATCGCGGAGATCTCTGGCGGCGGGCCGCTCCTCCGGATCCGGGCGCAGCAAGAGCGCGGCGACCTCCCGCACGGCGCGGGCTTCGCCGAGAGCATCCGTCAAGGCCGTGCCGATCGGTCTGTCATCGCGCAACCAACGCACCGGTGCGCCTTCTCCTTGGTCTCGATGAGATGGGGAGCCCGTGGCCGCTAGTAGACCGAATCGACCTGTTCGATCCAGCCGGTCAGGGTGGTCCGTCCCTGCGGCGTGGTGAGATCCACGTCGTCGCCGGTGTAGGCGCCCGCCCGGCGCCGGATCACCTGATCCTCGTCCAGGATGTAGAGATCATGCCAGCTCGATGACGCGTCGAGCATGGCACCGACGGCGGGCACTTGCGTCCCACCCTCGACCGTCAGCGTATCCTGCAGCACGGGCATGTTGATCCCCATGTCGCCGATCAAGCCCCAGTTGGCTTCGTCCCGGGGGATGTTGACGGCGATGCCGGCCAGGTTGGTCCATCCCTCGGCCCGCATCGAATCGACCACGTCGGCCATGCCGGCCCACTGCGAACGGCAGATGGGACAGGTAGCCTGTACGAAGTAGATGACCAGCAGCCGGTTCTGATAGCTCCGCACCCCCACGTACTGGCCCACGTGATCCGAGGCGGTGTTGATATCGCGGAGCGAGAAGGCCGGCACCGGATCGGTGCCGCCGTTGCCGCCCGGGTCCGTGGAGCTGTCGCTGCAGGCCAATCCCAGGACGGCCAGGATGGCTCCAGCCAATAAGCCCGCAAGACGCATCTTCGGCCGAATGTGGATCCGCATGCTTCCTCCGCTTTGGGCCTCAAGGATGGGGCGATGCAAGCCATAGGAGTGTAGAGGGTTGTCTGCCGAGCCTCAAGGGACCGATTGCGAATCCCCGTGCCGGCCTGGACGCTAGCGGCGGATGCGCCCGCGCCCGAGAAGGCTCTCGGCGAGCAGCAGGCCAAACGCCAGGGCCAGGCAAAGCTGCCACAGCTCCCGCCCATAGCGCGCTTCGAGCACCTGGCGGCTCAGCGTCTCCTCCGGGGCAAGCCGCTGGGCGTCACTCCCGAAGACGAAATCGAGTTGCTCGGCATCGAGCGATTGCAGACTCGACTCCCGAACGTCCAGATTGACCGCTTCGGTCACGATCGGTGCCCGTCCCTGCAGCGCCTGCTCCGTCGTGCCACCCGCCATGGGCACACCCAGTGCCGCCCGGCCGGTGCCGAGCATGTAGAAGCCCGGTTCGGGCACCGGTGCGGTCTGCAGCGTTCTGCCCCGGTCTCCGAGCACGACCTCGACGGGGATTTCCAGGCCATCGGGCCCCACACAACGGAAGGCCTCCCCTTCGAGCTCCTTCGGCAACGGATGTCGTAACGACCGGCCCACGGTGGGCGCCTCGCGCCCGGCCTTGCCGCCCAGGATCAGGTGCAGGAGGCCGCGGTGTAAGAAGGGCAGGTAGCTGGCACTCGTGGGAAAATCGCTCCACTTCATATCCAGCGCGGAGGTGAAGAGCAGCACACCCGACTCTTCCGCCAGCGCGGGGTACCCGCCCGAGAACTCGGCCAGCACGCGGGTGGCCCCGCCGGGACGCACCTCGAGCAGGCGGCGGAATCGCGCACTCGAAAGGGCCTCACCGGGGGCGACGGGGAATCCGTCGAAGATGTCGTGCCCCGTCACGGCCGGGCGCAGCGAGAAGTGTGCGTCGCCCGTCACCTCGCCCACGACGTTCTCCAGACGCAACTCGGCGATGCCCGGCAAGATCTGGGTGTTGTAGACGCGGGCGTCGATCCGGTCTCCCAGGGCGATGAAGATGCCGCCACCCTCGGAGCGGTACTGCGCGAGCAGCTCGGTGGCCGAGGTGCCGAGCCGCCCCACGTTGAGCAGCAGGACCGCGTCGGCATCGATCTCGCCGCGCAGGCCCAGGTCCCGCTCGGGCACGAGCGCAACCTCGAACAACCGCAGGCCCTCTGAGTCGTCAACGGCCCCAGCCTGCGGAAAAGGCGACCTCGAGATCTCGGTCTCCGCTCCTGCTCCAACTCCCGCTCCGGCTCCAGCTCCTTCTCCCCCGCCAACCGCGCCCGCGCCACCGCTCTGGGCCGCGCGCGCCAGCACGTCGGCGCCGCCCCACGGATCGAGCGCCAGGACCGGGAAGGTGGCCTCATCGAGCACCGCCGGATCCTCCAGGGGACCGCGGGTCACGATCAGCACCTTGAATCGCTGGGTGGCGCTCGTGCTCAGGTAGTAGGTATTGTCGATCGCGAGCAGGTCGTTGCCGCCGCGCACCCCAAGAAGCCCGCTCTCGGGCGCTTCCTCGATAGAGATGACCGTTTGGGTCACCGCACCGGCGTCGACATCCACGAATCCTTCGGCCAGCAGCCGGCCGGACCGGCCGCCTACGACCTGCACGAGATGATCCTCGGCCGGCGTGTCACCGTAGTTGCGCAGTCGGATCGTCAGCCGGCCGCCCATACCGGCCGGATCGCGCTCGAAGAGCGCCCACACCACCGCCAGGTTGGGCGTACTGGGCGCCACCACCGGCAGCAAGTAGACTTGCGCCTCGGGCGGGACCGGCACCAGGCTCGGGAGAGCGGCGGTGGAGTCCGGCGTCGTCGGCCCCCCATCGGCCGTCTCGCCGGCGCCGACACCGCGCAGGATCTCCTCCATCTGGTTCTGCTGGAAGTCGGAGACGACGAACACCTCGCGGTTGAGCGTCTGGGCCGTGGAGAGGATCGGGTAGACGCGCTCCAGGGCCGCGGCCAGGTTCGAGCGCGTCGCCCGCGGCTTCGCACGCAGGATTTCCTCGCGCAGCAGCGATGGATCACGCACGGTGCTTTCGTAAGGCACCCGCACCGGCGAGGCCGTGAACACCAGCACGGCGCGGTCGCCCTCTTCCAGGATGTCCAGGATCTGCAGCGCGCGCTGGCGCGCCTCCTCGAAGCGCGTCGGCCCCGCCATCGTCTCGCCTTCGGCGTCGACCGGCAGCACCGTGGCCGGGTCGAGCAGCGCTCCCATGCTGTAGCTGTCGTCGATCAGAATCGCCACCGTCGAGGAGCCGCGTTGGCTGTAGGTGCCGGCTCCGTGCCAGACGGGCCGCGCGAGCGCCAGGGCGATCAACGCGATCGCCAGCGTTCGCAGCGCCAGCAAAATCCACTGGCGCAGGCGCAACCGGCGGATCTTCTTGCGCGTGATCTCATCGAGCATCTCCAGATGGGAGAAGGGCCGCTCGACCGCCCGGCGCCGGCTGAACAGGTGGATCAGGATCGGCAGGGCCGCCGCGGCCAGAGCCGCCAGGAAGGCGCCGTTCAAAAAAGTGAAGGGTCCCATCAGTGCAGCCTCCGCCGCTTCTCGAGGTAGCGCAGCAGAGCCACGTCAAAGGGTGTGTCGGTCTGCACCTCCACGTAGTCGATCGAGTGCTCGGCGCAGATCTGGCGATAACGTTTTCGCCAGGCGTCCATCTGGCGCTTGTAGTCGTCGGCGAACTCCCACGGCGTCGTGCTCAGGCGTGCCTCGGACTCCAGGTCCACGAAGACGGTTTCCTCTTCGAAGGGGAAGCTCACCTCGGCCGGGTCGAGCAGGTGGAAGACGACCACCTCGTGCTGGCGGTGCCGGAAGTGCTTGAGGCCCGTGAGCACATCCTCGGGCCGGTCCATCAGGTCCGAGATCAGGATCACCAGGCCCCGCCGGCTGAGGCGGTCGGCCAGGTGGTGCAGACTCTGGCCGATCCGGGTGCCGAGGCCGCGTTCGGCGCCGCGGGCGTGCCGAAGAAGCAGCTTGAGTTCACCCAACAGGATCCGCAGGTGCGAGCCCACGCTGCGCGCGGGAATGAACTTGCGGATCTGGTCGTCGAAGGTGAGCAGGCCCACCGCGTCCTGCTGGCGAATCATGAGGTAGGCCAGGGCGGCGGCCAGGTACACGCCGTACTCCAGCTTCGGGAGGTAGGTGTCCTGCGAACGGTAGGCCATCGACGAACTCGAGTCGATCACCAGGTAGCCGCGCAGGTTGGTTTCCTCCTCGAACTCCTTGATGAAGAAGCGGTCGCTCTTGGCGTAGACCTTCCAGTCCACGCTGCGGATCGGATCGCCGGGCATGTAGGGACGGTGTTCAGCGAACTCCACGCTGAACCCGTGGTAGGGGCTCTTGTGCAACCCCGTGATGAATCCCTCGACCACCAGCCGGGCGATCAGATCGAGACGGCGCAGCTTGCTCACGAAATACGGATCGAGCAAGGCGCGGTCTTCGGCTTGTCGCGGCACGCGTGCTCTCCCTCAGGCGCTCTTAGGCCTTGTCCGGTTCGCGAACCTCATCCAAGAGCTTCGCAATGATGTCGTCGGGCTTGATGCCGTCGGCTTCGGCGTTGAAGTTGGTGACGATGCGGTGGCGCAGGACGGCGGGCGCGACGGCGCGGATGTCCTCGGCGGCCGGCGTCTCGCGTCCGTGCAGGATGGCGCGGGCCTTGCCGCCCAGCACCAGGTACTGCGAGGCGCGCGGCCCGGCGCCCCAGGCGACCCAGTCGCGCACGAACGCCGGCCCCTCGCCGCCCGGCCGCGTGGCGCGACTCAGACGCACGGCGTAGCTGACGATGTGTTCGGAGACCGGAACGCTGCGCACCACCTTCTGGAGGCGGACGATGTCAGCGGCGGCCAGCACGCGATCCACTTCCGGGAGGGTGGCGCCGGTGGTCGAGCCCACGATCTCGCGCTCCTGCGTCTCGGTGGGGTAGTCGACGAAGATGTTGAACATGAAGCGG
>CAZZIF010000008.1:29226-30760 GCA_964654025.1 uncultured bacterium | reverse complement strand
GGCTTCGGGCAACGGGTAGGTGCCCTCGAGCTCGATCGGATTCTGCGTGGCCAGGACGAAGAAGGGCAGGTCCAGCGGGAAGGTCTGCCCCGCGGCGCTGACCTCCTTCTCCTGCATGGCCTGCAAGAGGGCGGCCTGGGTCTTCGGCGGCGTGCGGTTGATCTCGTCGGCCAGGACCAGGTTGGCGAAGACCGGCCCGCGAATGAACTTGAACTCCCGGGCCCCGGTCGAGCGGTTCTCCTCCAGGATCTCGGTGCCGGTGATGTCCGACGGCATGAGGTCGGGCGTGAATTGGATGCGGTTGAAGTCCAGATCCAGCACCCGGGCCAGTGTCGAGATCAGCAACGTTTTTGCGAGTCCGGGCACCCCCACGAGCAGACAGTGTCCATCGGCGAACAGCGCCAGCAGCAGTTCGTCGATCACCTGGTCCTGTCCCACAATGACGCGTCGGATCTGCTCGAGGATCTTCTTTCGCGCGGCGGCCAGTTCATCGACCATCGCCGCAGTCTCTTGTGCGGTCATCGGTTGCCTTTCTTGTGCTTGGGGATTGCCCGGACGATTCCGTGCGTCTCTGGAACCCGGCGGGCGCCGTAGACGGGCTACGGCGCGCAAGCGGCGAGTCTACCCCCGGGATGCATCGTACGCCACCTCTCCCATCAACTATATATGGGCCGAGCAGTTCCCAGGTTGGCAGTCTCGGGGCGATTGTCTAGACTGGGGCCATTGCCCGACCGGTGAGGACGACCATGGCCCATCCGCAGAACGATCCACCCGTGGCGCCGAGCGCCGGCACCGGCGAACCATCGCGCGGCGCCCTCCAGCTGCTGCTCTCGATGGGCCGCGATCTGATGTCGGAAAACCCCGCTCGCGCCGCAGAGTGCCTCCAGCAGGCCCGGGATCTGGCTCACGAGCTCGCCGATCCGGTACCCGAGGCCCAGGCCTTGCTTTCCATCGCGGCTCTCGAACTGCAGCGTGGCGAGCTCGAGGCCGCGCAGGCGAACACCCAATCCGCGCGGGCGTTGGCACAAGCCGCCGAGGATGCGGCCTTGTCCGCCACGGCGCTCAACGGCCTGGGACGTATCCTGTTGCGCCAGGGGCAGGTCCTGCCGGCGCTGGATCATCTCCGCGATAGCCTGGGGCACACCACCGAACTCGCCCCGGCCGCTCGCATGCGGCATGGCACCGACCCACGCATAGAGACGCTCGAGCTGCTGGGGGTGGCCCACACCATGGCCGGCCACAGTGATCAAGCGCTGCGCTACTACGAAGAGGCCCTGGAGAAGCGCCAGGCCGAGAACAACCCGGCCGGTGTGGCGAAGGTGCTCAACCAGCTGGGTAACCTGCGGCACCGCATGGGCCAGTACCCCGAGGCCGTGCAGTGCTACCGGCAGGCGCTCGAGCATCTGGAAGAGGCCGGCGATACCCGGGGCGCCGCCGCGACCGCCAACAACCTGGCGTCCACCCACATGCGCTTGGGCGAGATGGCCGAGGCCACCCGGCTCTTCGAGCACTGCCGCGTCCAACTCGAGAAGCT
>CAZZIF010000008.1:0-29216 GCA_964654025.1 uncultured bacterium | reverse complement strand
TGGCGGTACAGCCCCTCAAGCCGCTGTGCGATGTCGAGAAGCTGGGCGACGATCCCCAGGTGGCCAAGATCCTGCTCAACCTGGGGCTGCTCGCGCAGAGCCGGGGCCGGTTGGGCGAAGCCCAGACAGCCTACCTCGACAGCCTGAAGCGCCACCGCGCCCTGGGCGACACGGCCGGCGAATCCTATGCGCTCGTCAACCTGAGCTTGCTGGCCCTCGCGCGGGGACGCCCCGAGGAAGCGATGGGGCGGGCCGACGAGGGCCTGGCGCTGCTCCGGCGCGCGGGGCTTCAGGATGCAATCGCACCAGGGTGGGTGTGCCGGGGTCTGGCGCTGCTCGAGCTCGAGCAACTGAACGAAGCCGCTCACGCGGCGGGCGAGGCGTTGCGGGCTGCCGAGACGGCCGGGGCGCGCGACCAGAAGGCCGAGGCGCTCACGCTTCTGACCATGGTGCAGGTCGAGCGCGGCGAGCATGCGGTGGCCGCGACCACGGCCCAGCGGGCGCTCGGTCTGGCCGAGGAGATCGGCGATCCCGAGCTGCTGGCGACCGCCTGCCGCTGCCTCGGCGTGGTGGCCCGCTCACGGGGTGAACTCGAAAACGCCAAGCTGCAGTTCACGCGGGCCGCCCGTTGCCTGCGCGGATGGGACGATTCCTACGAACTGGCGCGCATCCGCTTGGAAGAGGGCCTGCTGCTGGCGATGGCGGGAGCGAGTGAGGGCGCCGCCGAGCGCTTGCGGCGCGTGACAGCGGCGTTCGGGCGGCTCGGCAATCGCCGGTGGCAGGTGCTGGCCGGCCTGTTGCTGGCCGAGGTCGTTGCCAAGGCTAGCCCTCGCGACGCGATCGAGATCCGCCGAGAGGCCCAGGCCGCCGCGCTCGAGGCCCAGGCACCCGGGCTGATGGACCTGGGACAACGCCGGGTGCAAGACCTGCTGAAGCGGGATGCGGTAAGTGGGTCCTATGCGGAGGAGGTCCGGAGCGATCCAGCGGCGCTGATGCGACTGGCCACGGATCTGCAGGTCGTGGCGCGCGGGTCGGGAGGGCCTCGTGAACTCATCGAACGCTTCCGTGAGTACGCGGCACGTGAACTGGCCGCCGTTCAGATCGAGATCGAGTTCACCTCGCCGCGGATCGCGGCGCGGATGTTCCCGGACCTGGGTGACGAGACGACGGGAGTACGGGAGTGGGCCACCCCGGAAGGAGACCGCCGCGTGCGTGCCCGTCTCTCGGGCGACCGGTTGGTGCTGGAGGACTCGCCTGCGGGCCAACCGGAGAAGACCACGCTCGTGACGCTGGTCATCGAGCCGCCTGACGGGCCCGCGGAGATGTCGGCCGTTCGCGCACTTCGTTTGCGGCGCCCGGGCGATCCCTTCACGACCGCGGACCAGCATCAGGCCGATGTGGCCGGCGCCCTTCTGCTGTTCGGGCTGGAGCTGTACCTCGCACGCACGGGTCGGCAACCCTTGCCGGTGGAAGCCCCGCCGGGCGATGCGCGCCTGGACGAGATGGTGGGCGGCTCGGTACGCATGCGGGAGATCTATACGTTGATCGCCCAGGTAGCGCCCACCGATTCCAACGTGCTGATCCTGGGCGAGAGCGGTACGGGCAAGGAACTCGTGGCGCGCTCGATCCACCTGCGCAGCCGGCGACGGTCGGGACCGTTCATCGCGATCAGCTGCCCCTCGATCCCCCGCGACCTGCTCGAGAGCGAGCTGTTCGGCCATGAGCGGGGCGCCTTCACCGGCGCACACGAGGCGCGCCCGGGCAAGATCGAGATGGCCGACGGCGGCACACTCTTCCTGGACGAAATCGGCGACATGCCGCCGACCACCCAGGCGAAGATTCTGCGTTTCCTTCAGGAGCGTGAGTTCACCCGTGTGGGCGGCCGGACGATGAAGCGTGTGGATGTCCGCGTCCTCTCCGCCACCAGCCGCGACCTGTCGGCCGAGATGCGCGAGGGAGCCTTTCGGGAGGATTTGTACTACCGCCTCAATGTGGTGCCGATCGAGGTGCCGCCCCTGCGCCACCGCGCGGAGGACATTCCGCTCCTGGTCACCCATTTCCTGGCGACGTTCCACGGCCGCGCGGTGGAAGACGCCCCTTCCACCCCTTCCACACTGAGTGCCGAGACCGCGTCACCCACGATCACGGCCGAAGCGATGGAGCAGCTCGGCGCCCACAGCTGGCCGGGCAACGTGCGCGAACTGCGCAACACGATCGAGCACATGCTGACCCTGAGCGAAGGCGGCCCGCTGGAAGCCCGGCACATCCCCGCTTCGCTGCGCCAGAAGCTCGCCGAGCAGGCTGTCACCGCCGGGACCAGGCCGGCGTCGCCGGATCGCTCGGGCGCGCGGCTTCCGCGCAGCCCCTCGGGCTCGATCTCCCTGTCCGAGGGCGAGACCCTCGAATCGCGCCTGATCGAGCTGGAGGCCGACCTGATCCGCTGGGCACTCGATCGTGAGAACGGCAACCAGTCGGCCGCCGCACGGCGCCTGGGCATCACCGAGAGCAAGATCCGCAACCGGATGAAGCTCTATGGGATTCGGCGGCCGGAGTCCTGAACGGATCGTGCGCCGCGCGGCGTGCAGCTACCGCCTCAGCAGCATCACCTTGCGGGCCTCCAGCTGCTGAGCGCCGGAGCTGAGTCGCATCAGGTAGAAACCCGAACCCGCCAGCCGTCCGGCCGAGTCGCGACCGTCCCAGTGCAATCGCCCCTCGGCCGATGCCTCGCGGGACGCCAGCTTCGTGATCAAGCGCCCGGCGGTATCGTAGATGTGCAGATCCACCTCGGCCGGGTGGCTGAGCTGGTAGTGAATCCGCGCCCCGTCGTGTCCGATCACCGGTGACGGAACACAATCCAATCGCGAGCAGACGAGTCTGCCCCGCGTGCCGCCGGCATCGTCCCCGGCCACCTCCATCGCAATGCCCAGCTCGGTCACGACCAGATCGTCGATGTACCAGCCCTCACCGCCGGTGTTGCCGTCACTACCAAAGCGGAAGCGCAATCTCACGTCGCTGCCTTCATACGCCGCGAGGTCCAGTGACACCTCTTCCCAGTCGTGCGTGCCGGAGAAGAAGGGCGTGCCCGGCGGGTAGGGCGACTGGTCGCCGGTCCGCGCCGTGTGGGAATATCCGCCAACAGGTGTGATCCGTTCCCAAGACCCGCCGTCGGCCGAGATCTCCACGAAGCCGCCGTCGTAGGCCGTGCCGGGATAGGATCCGCTGTCCTCCGCATCGATCCAGTGCCAGAAGGTAGCGGTGGCGGCTAGCCCCACGGTGAAAGCCGGAGACTCGAGAGCGGCATCGAGCAGGTTCCCATAGTTGGCCGTTCCGGTGGCCCCACACTTCCAGCTACTCGTCCCGCCGGTGGTGTGATTGCGCTGGGTCGACAAGTGCCACTGGTCACCGTACCCGCCCGTCACGGGGTAGTGCTGCCAGTCGCCCACGCCGCTTTCCATGTCATCGTCGTAGGCGGTGACGAAGGGCGCCACGTAGAACTCGTAGACCTCCGCCGGCGCACCCGGCGGATCGGTCGTGACATTGCCGCCCTCATCCGATGCCTGCACGTAGTAGGTCACCAGCGTCTGCAGCGGCTGTCCCGGAATCGCGCCGCCGAAGAGATCGCCGCCCTGGGCCGCCATCGGCACCGCGACGTAACTCTGACCCGGTGTGCGGTAGTAGAGCACCGTTTCACCGAGAGCGCTCAGGTCGGTGATCGTCGACTCGATCTCGTAGGGCCCCATCGTGTCGTCGGTCGAGGGATACTCGGTCGTGCCCGTGATCTCGGGGCCGGCAATATCGGTCAGAGAGAAGTCGACGGTCGTCGTCTCTCCGACCACGATCGGGACGAAGCCCGAGGTGTCGGGCGCGAAGCTCGGATGCGTGACGGCGACCTGGAAATCGCCGGCGATGACGTATCCGGAGTAGAACCCATTCTCTCCGGTTTCCATCGTGGCGCCGGCGCCGAGGACGGTCACCGTGGCGCCCGGCACCGGCGTTCCACCGGCCGTCGCGTTGGAGACGGTTCCCTGCAGCGTGCCGCGGTCGTAGCTCAAGGGGATCATCGCCACATCGCGCACCGTCGCCGAGCCGGTCACCTGCGCCTCGATGGTCTCGGGGTGGAACCCTTCGGCTTCGAAGAGCAGGGTGTAGGATCCCGCCGGGGCGAAGAGGTGATAGCGGCCATGGGAGCCACCGCTGCTGTTGGTCTCCTCATGCTCGAACGGCACGCCTACCAGGGTGATGGTCGCCTCGACCGGGTCGCCGGTCATGGCATCGGTCACGCGGCCGGAGAGAGGAATCGGCTCCTCCAGAAGCCAGAGAATCCCGGGGAAGACCAGCGCGGCTTCGGCCTGCGCACTGGCATAGGTGGGCTGGAATTCGGTCGCCGTCTCGATCAGGTGGGCGTGCGAGCCGAAGTTGGCGAAATGCCACTGCTGGTGTTCGCCCTCGGCGCTCGGATCACGGATGTCGCCATAGCCGGAAGCGACCGAAAGCGAGGTCGCGATGCTGGTATAGTAGGCATCGAACGGATGGTTCCAGCACGCGTAGCCGTGCAAGACCTCGCGCCCGGAGGAGTGATAATCCAGGACCTTGTCGAAGCGCTGATCATGGGTCCAGGTCAAGAGGGTCTGGGTCTCGGCCTCGGAGGCCGGACCGGGACCTTTGTAGGTTTCCGAGCCCGGGCTCGTGCTGCCACTGCACTCACCGTACCAGCCCGTCGGGTAGTTGCGGTTCTGATCGACGCCCGTCCCGCCGGTGAAAGGGTGACGGTTCTTCCGCCACCAGTTGTCCTGGTAGTAGCAGTACTCGTAGCCGTCCGGGTTCCAAATCGGTGCGATCCAGATCTCGTACTCGTCAACGAGACCGGTGATCTGCGGATCGCTGCCGTAGAGGGTCGTGAACTGCTCGAGCGCGTGCAGCGCGATCACGGGGGTGACGAGTTCCCTGGCGTGATGGCAACTGACCAGCGCGAAGGAGGGTTCGTCCTCCTCCACACCGACGTTGTCGGAGACCTTCACGGCGTACATGTGACGCCCTTCGTAGGTCGGCTCGATCCCGTAGCGCTCGGTCAAGTCGACGAACTGGCAAATGGAGGGATACGCCGCCGCCGCGGTCTGCATTTCGACGATGATCTCGGCGAGATCCGGGTACCCCGGTGGCACCGCGTCCGGATCCAGACGCACACCCTGCCGCTCCGCCTGGATGTCGGCAAAGGGTCGGCCGGGGATGACTTCGACCGGCACGTGGCCCTGCCGGGCCAGCTCGTCGAGCGTCTCGCGCGAGAGAATGACTTCAAGGGTATGGTCCGTGATCGTGCGTTCGAGCACGTCCAGACCCGCATCCAACCAGGCATCCGCCAGCAGCCGGGCGTCCGGGGACTCGAAGCGAGCGCGGAGGAGCGTGTCGGCGGAGGCCGGCACGACCAACAGCGATACGATCCACATGACAATCGATACGGATACAAAGGATTTCATGGCGACAGCTCCCTCGGTGTCGGCAGGCCATCCAGAGATCGACTGCCGACCCCCGCGTGGGGCCATCGACGCTGCGGATGCGGGCCTGTCGGACGTGCGTCCTGTGAGGATTCTCGGACGACGGACGTCCAAGCAGCTAAATGATCGCACGCCGGTTGCAACCAGATCAATCCCCAATCCGTCTATCTTCCCAGCCCGGCATCGCTTGGGTCATATCCTGGCCGGCGTCTTCCCACGCCCTTCGCATGGGGGCACCGCCGCAAGGCAGCCCTCCCCGCCCCGATCGTGGTAGTATGAAGCTCACCTGATCCTGTGCGCGCTCGACCCGGATGTGGGACGGGCGATGGACCACGCGCTACCGAAGGAGGTGTCGCATGAACGGCAAGGTCAGCATCCCGACCTCCGATCCAAACCATCACCGGCCGCATGGCTCCGGCGCCCATCGCCCCGGCAGTTCCTGGCTCTGGCTGGCACTGGCGCTCGCCTTTCTGGGCCGTGGAGCCGTCATGCCGGCGCAAGCATCGCCCGTCTACCTGAACGAACTCGAGATGCGTCCGCTGGGGCTCTCCGAACGGGTCGAGCTCTACAACGCCGGCACCGACACCGCGGACGTGAGCGGATGGACGATCCAGGGCAGCAAGGGCAGCTACGTGATCCCCACCCCCACCCTGATCGCGCCGGGGCAGTACATCGTGCTCCAGGTCGGCGACCTGCAGGGCGAGCGTGGCGGCGTGACCGGCCTGATCGATCTGGTGCTCGACGGCGAGCTGCTGGCCCGCACCACGGTCGATGAGGTCAGCTACGGCGAGGAAGGCAGCGCCCCGCTGGCGCCGGAAGGCATGTCGCTGGTCCGGGCGCCGGACGCATCGGCGGGGACGCCCCCGCCCCCGGATCCGGCAACCGACGGCCTGGTCTGGACCCTCGACACCACCCCCACCTTCGGCGAACTCAACGATGCGCCGGTGCCGGAGATGGGTAGCTCGGGCGTCATCAACGAATTCGACGCGAGCCACGTTGGGGCCGGCGATCTCGTCGAGCTGTACAACCCCGGCCCTGATGGGATCCATCTCTACGGCTGGTATCTGATCAACGGCGACTCGCTGGATCCTCTCTCCGGGTTCATTCCTCCCGGCGGGTTCTACTTGCAGGTCACGAGCGCCGGCTTTCAACTCGAGGAGATCGGGCTGCTCTACCTGTTCCGCTCCGACGGAACCCGGGTCGACCAGCTGGGCTTCTACGATGGCCCCGAACTCGATCCGGGCGAGTGTCTGGGCCGATGCCCCGACGGCGCCGAGCCCTATCTCGGCTACTCGTATGACACCTCCGGCGGCGGTGTCACCTTCCTGCCCATGCCGTGTTCGCCGGGCGAGTCGAACGAGCCGTGCGGCCCGACCCCGGCAACGAGTGTGACCTGGGGACGGCTGAAACGCGTGTTCGAGTGAGGGAGAAGCACACGGGCCTAGTAACCGTCGATGACGTTCCAGGGCTCCTCGATCGCCATCCACTCCCGTTCGAGCGCGGGCAGGTGGGTGGCGGCCTCCTCCTGGTAGTGGACGTCGAGCGGGTTGGCCGGTTCCAGCTCCAGGCAGGCCTCGAGGCAATCGATGGCCTCCTGCAGACGATCCTGGGCATCGAGGGTCCGGCCAAGCACGTAGAGCGAGACCGGCGAACCGCCCTCGAGTTCGATCGCGCGGCGCAGGAAGGCCTCTGCTTCCTCCAACGAGGCGTCGGGCAGCTCGCCGACAAAGGCCTTGGCCAACATGCGCTCGAGCCAGCTCAGGCGGCAGAGGCGGTAGTGAAGCGTGCCCAGCAGTAGGTAGGCGTCGGATGCGGTCGAGTCTTGGGCGATGGCCTCGCGGCAGTAGCGCTCCATGCGCCGCACCCGCTCAACCTTCTCCCCCTTCGAGCAGAACTCGGCCAGCCGGCCGTTGACGATGCCGAGGCGAACCAAAAGGTCCGGATCGTCCGGCCCGGCCGGCTCGATCTCGAGTAGGATGCGCTCGGCGCGTGAGCAGTAGATCGGCACCGAATCCTTGGGCGCCATGAAGGACCGGGCAATGCAGACGCTCGATTCGGCCAGCCGTTGCGCGTAGCGATCCCCCGGTGCGTCCCCAACTCCCGGCACGCTTGCGCCGCCCCACGCGGGCGGGGCCATCAGGCTGGCCGTGGCAATGGCCAGGAACAATTGAGTGGCTCTCCAAACTTGCATCACCATCAATTATATCATGTTCTCCCGTCGAGTCCGTGCGAGCGGCGCGTTAGATGGCGGTGAGCCGCCATCTGGCAACCTATTGAAATTGTGTGCTTTGAGACAATGCTTCCTACGCCTGGCTCCACACCATCACCGACACCCCTAAGGGCTTTCCTGAAACACCCAATTGTGGAACACTCTCGGACTCGCACCCCTGCTCCACCAAGATCAGGAACCGCGTTCGGCCTGTCTGGTATCGGACTGCGAGCAGGCAGCAACCGCAAGGTTGTGTCCGGTCACGCGGGGGACGAAACAGATACGGGGAGTCACACGCCAAATCGGGAGGCACAGATGGCGCTGGATTCGTGGTGGTCGAACCGAGAGGCTCGGTGCGGTCGATGGGGTCGTTGGAGTAGGTACGTGGGGCTGGCCCTGGCGATATCCATGGTCGTGCTGGCTACCGGCCCGAATGCCGGCGCCGACCTGGGAGACCCGGTAGGCGATCAGGATACCACCGTCGAGATCGAAGCCTATCTGTCTCATGATGCCCTCCCGCAGGGAGGCTCGGGGAAGGTTCTCGTGCTTCTGGGCATTCCCCCGGAGTTCCACGTCCAGCTCAACGACTTCCTCGACATCTACTCGACCGAGGACCAGCCCATCGCACTCTCGGGCGTGCAGGCAACATCCAATGCGATCTGGGGTGAAGAACTCGAGCCGGTCCTGAAGGGCGAATCCCACCTGTGGGCGCCCTTCACCATCAATACCGACGCGCCGGTCGGCGACACCGAACTCACGATCTACGTGGGCTACCAGGGGTGTTCGGAAGGGCCGGTGTATGCCTGCTTCCCGCCCGAGGAGATCGAGGTCACCTTCCCGATCGAGATTCTGCCGCTGGGAGAGGAGCCGGTGGCCGCCAACGAAGCCCTCTTTGCCGAGCACCTGGGTAGCGGCGGCGAAGGCCAGCCGGGGGTGGCTTCGGCCGAGGCCGGCGGGAGCACCGGGGTTTCCGCAGGTGGGGCCGGTGACGCCGAAGCCGCCTCGGAGGAAGGCGGCCTGCGCGCCCTGATCAAGCGGGAGCTGGCCAAGGGATCGCTGCTGGCCTTCCTGCTCATCTTCGTCGGCGGCATTGCCTCCAGCTTCACGCCCTGCGTCTATCCGATGATCCCGATCACCATCAGCTACGTGGGCGGCCGCGCCCGCTCGAAGGCCCACGGCCTCTTCCTGTCGATCTTCTTCGTCCTGGGGCTGGCGATCACCTACGCCATCTTGGGGCTATTGGCCGGAGCCGCCGGACTTGGCTTCGGCGAACTCATGCAGAGCACCGCGGCGCTCATCGTCGTGGCCGTGATCTTCGTGGTGATGGGCGCCAGCATGCTGGGGGCCTTCGACATCGTCGTGCCTTCCAGCGTCACCACCGGCATGACCACCGCCAGCTCCGGCGAGGGAGCGCAGAAGGGCGGTGGCATCATCGGGGCCATCCTCATGGGGGCCACCACGGGATTGGTGGCCTCGCCCTGCGTGGGGCCGATTCTGATCGTACTGCTCACCTTCGTGGCCGAGACCGGCAACTTGTTCCTGGGCTTCTGGGTCCTCTTCACCTTCGCCGTCGGCCTGGGCATGCTGTTCCTCGTGCTGGGCACCTTCTCGGGCGCGATCAACAGCCTGCCCGGGGCCGGAAGCTGGATGGACACGGTCAAGCACGGCTTCGGCGCCATCCTGATCGGCATGGCGATCTTCTACTTGAAGGGAATCCTGGATCCCAACGTGGTGCGCTTGATCACCGGAACGTACTTGGTCATCGTCGGTGTGTTCACCGGCGCCTTCACCCCACTGCCCGCAGAGCCGAGCTGGAGCCAGCAATTCCGCAAAGCATTTGGGCTCCTGATCTTCATCGCCGGCGCCATCGTCTTCATCACCTGGATGCTGACACTGACCGGCGCGCCGATCGTCGCTGCCGGCGCGGGGCTTCCCGGCGCCGGCGAGGGCGCCCGGGTCGAGCCCGACTGGCAGGTGGTCGACGAGACGAACCCGATCGACCAGCAGCTTCTCGCGCAAGCGCAGGCCGGGGGCGAACCGGCAATCGTCGACTTCTGGGCCACCTGGTGTGCCGCGTGCATCGAGCTGGATCACAAGACCTGGTCGGATCCGGCCGTGTACGAGGAAGCCCAGCGGTTCGCGCTCATCAAGATGGACGGCACCAACCGCAGCGAGTTCAAGACCGAATCCGACCGGCGCTACCAGGTGCCGGCCGGCGCGCGCCCGACGGTCATCTTCTTCGACAGCCAGGGCAACGAAGCGCGCCGCTTCACCGGCTTCAAGGGGCCCGAAGAGGTGCTCGAAATCATGCGATCCGTGCAGTAGCGGCGTGTGCGGATCGACATCCGCTGCGAACGGAGTTCAGCCTGCTCGACGCCATAGCTGTCCTGGGGTTCGGGACATGCTAGGCTCGGCCAGTCAAGATGTGCCCACCCCCGCCTCCACGGGAAGGAGGAGTCTCGCCAGATTTTCCATGATTTGTGGCCGCGGCGAGCGTCTCACATGACGGGAAGAGGATCTTTGGCCGACCTGCCCGACGCTGCCCTGGTGGACAGCGTCCGCGCCGATCCGGACGGGGAGAGCGGCCGGCGGGCTGCCTGCGAGTTGCTGTCCCGGCACCGGATTCGGGTCTACGCCTGGTGCTTTCAGCGCCTGGGCGATGCCGACCATGCGCTCGATGTCACCCAAGAGGTGCTCCTGAACGCGTATCGAGGTCTGAGGACCTTCCATGGACGGTCGGCGTTCAGCTCCTGGTTGTTTGTCATCGCTCGCAACCGTTGCATGAGCGAGATGCGGAGGCCGCGGCTGCTCATCGACGAGGAGTCGCAACCGGATGACCTGCGCAGCCAGACCAAGGATCCAGCCACCCTCTATCTCGAGGGACGCTCTGAGGAGGAAGTGCTGGATCTGATCCGCCGCGAGCTCGAACCCCTGGAGCAGCAAGTGCTGTGGCTCCGCTGCTTCGAGCACATGGCGGTCGACCGGATCACCGCCGTCCTCGGCATCGAGGAGGCCTCGGGAGCGCGTGGCGTGTTGCAGCGGGCTCGGCGGCGGCTTCGAGAGGCATTGCGACGACGGGGACCGGCCTCGGAGGTGTCACCATGAAGCAGCGGTGCCACACACCGGAAGAAATCACGGCACTGGCCGAGCTCGAGCCGGGCGATCCGCGCCGGGCACACGTGGACGCCTGTCCGCGCTGCCAGGCCGTCCTGCTTTCCTTTCGGGAATTCCTGGCAGCCGAACCGCTACCGGAAGGCGCGCGGCCGAAGCAGGCCGGCAAGCATCTCGAGCGTGTCCTGCAACGCGAGATTCTCGGCTCGCCGTCTCCAGAAGCGGCCTTCGAAGCTGCCGGCAACCCGGCCGGGCCGACCCGGCGAAGTTGGCGAGAGCATCTGGCCGGCCTTCTGCGCCCTCCCGTCCTCGCGCCGGCCTTGGCGGGTGCCGCGGTGGTGCTTGCCATCCTGCTGATCCCGGGACGCACGCCCACCGAGCCGGCGCCTCAGTATCGTGGGTCCTCTTCCGAGACGCCCCCCGCTGGCAGCGGCGACGCCCACGACTTCATCGCGACCGCGACCACCGCCCTCGCCGATGGCGGCTGGCTGCTCGAGTGGCGGCTTCCTTCCGAAACCGATCGAGCGGTGGTGATTCTCTACGCCGCCGACCTGAGCGAACTCGTTCGGCATGAGGTGACCCGCGAGCATCAGCTGCAGCTGGCGGCATCGGCTGATCAGGAGCCGCGCTTCCCGGCGGCGGCTCGGTACTGGCGGGTGTTGGGCCTGCAGGGCACGGAGGAGGTTGCCCGCTCGACGCTTCAAACTTTCGAGTCCGCTCGACCGTAGCCAGCGCGGCCTACTTCCAGTCGCCCGATCCGATGAAAGCGCCCCAGTAGAAGGGATGCGTGTCCTCCCCTCGTGCGCGACGCTGGCGAAGGACCGACAAGCCGGCTTCCCGAAGGGCCCAAGCCGACTCCAGTCCCCGGTCGAGATTGGCCTCGTAGAATGCGGCCATCCACGCGCTCGTGGCCATGTCTTCCACGGGCCAGAGCGTGGCGATGACGCTGCGGGCGCCGGCGATCCGGAAGGCGCGCTGCAGGCCGAAGACGCCTTCGTCGGGCACGATCTCACGCCCCTGGGAATCACAAGCCGACAGGACCGCCTGTTCGACGCCCGACAAGTCGAGGGCCGCGATCTCCTGCGCCGTCAGCAGGCCGTCTTCCTCGCCCGCCACGGCCTCGGCGCGGTGATTGGCGCCCGCAAGGGCAAGGCCCGAGTAGAGGAGCGGGTTGGCGACCGTTGCAAGGTGCGCGGGACCATCGGTCGCCCGGCGGGAGCAGGCCGGATCGAGCAGAAAGCCGTGCGTGGCCACGTGCAGGAGCCGGCAACGGGGTGCCCACTGCTTGAAGGCGGCCTCGTTCGCATCCGGGCCGGTGAAGAGGCGCACGGTCAGCGCATCCTCGCCCTGCCGCTCGAACCACCGCCGGCAAGCGTCGAGAACCTGTTCGGCCTCGGTCCTCGAGGAGGCCAGGGCGCCGAACCGCAAGGACGCCAGCTCGTCACAGCCGGCATACGCCCCGCGGAACAGGCCGGCCGAGGCGGCTGACGATACCGCTGGGAAAGGCGGCGTTCGGTCCGCCGCGGCAGACGCCACCGCCTGGAGAGGCGGCTCCTGCCGGCTCGAGGCATGGGCCAGCCAATCGAAGTCCGGGCCACCGAGCACAAGCACATCCCGGGCCGCTTGCCAGGGCCGGGCGAGATCGACGACCTCCCGCTCGCAGGTGAGTTGATAGAAGACCTGAGGGGCCTCGATGAGGAACGCGCCGCCCTCATCGGGAAGGGCGGCGAGGTTGACCAGGTGGATGCGCTCGGCGGGAACGATCAGGACCTGCTGGGCACCCGCGCAGTGGGGCGCTACGGGATCCCACAGCACCCGCCGCAAGAGCCGGCCGGTCTCGGCGTGCAAGACGCCGTCGCGCTTGCGCGGATGCGTGACCGCCGCGCGCCAGTCCTCGATCAAGCCATCGATCCCCCGCGCCGCACCGATATCGACCGCCTGGGCACCGCTCTCCCCCGCATTCAAAACGAAGGCCCGGTAGCGGCCCTGGGGCGCCTCTGTGCCGGCGGCACCGGGGTGCTCGTTCGGGTCGTTCGCGTCGTTCCGATCGCTCGGCTCGCCGCGGGCGTAACGGTCGTAGCGCACGTAGGCCACCAAGGCGGTAGCCGGTGGGAGCGCGGCGGCCACCTCCTCGAATCCGGCCGGCTCCCCCACCAGTTGCCCCGCCGGGTCCGGCCACCGCTGCTCCGCCAGATTGCGCTCGGCATTCTCCAGGTCTTCCCGCGCGCCGGCCAGGAGGGTGCGATAGATGGAGGAATTCTCCTCCAGCGGCCCGCTGACGACCAGGTTGGCCAGGCGGGTGGCCGCGCGCTGGTAGGCCGCCAGCGCGGCAGCGCCAGGGTCCTGGCTCCCGGCGGCGCCGCCCTCTGCCGCGACGCGCTGACGCACTCGGGAGGCCAGTTCGTCGAAGACCAGCCCGCGGGTTCGGATGACGGCGTCCCACACCCGTGTGACCAATGCCGGATCCTGAGAGGCATCGAGCAAGGAGACGATCAAGTCGATGGCCCCCGACCGCTCGCCCACATAGAGCAGCGCCTGACGCTCGGGCAGGTTCCGCAACGTGAGCCGCAGGTGGGGTGTGAGAATCGCTTCCGCGCGGAAGGCCAGTTCGCTGGCGCGCTCGCTCTCCCCGGCCGCCTGCTCCACGTGGGCCAGCCTCAGCTCCTGTTCTGCCGCCAGCGGATGATCGGCGCCGAGCGAGCGACACATCGTACCAACCGCATCGCTGAACAGAGCGCGAGCCTCATCGAGCCGGCCGGCTTCATGAGACAGACGCCCCAGAGCGGACAGTGCCGCCGAAGTTCGGGGCGAATCCTCACCGAAGCGATCCCGGGCGACTCGGAGAGCCTCTTCCGTATGATCGCGGGCTTTGGCTGGGTTCCCGCGACGCTGGGCGATGTCGCCTAGCGCCAGAAGATAGTCGGCCTGCATCTCGTGTCGCGGTCCCAGGCGGGAGGTCCAGATCCTTTGCGCGCGTTCCAGCACCTCCTCCTGGCCGTCGAGGTCGCCCATCCGGCCGTAGACTGTGCCCAGGTTGTGCAAGGCCGTCGCGATTCGGGGATGCTCGGGCGGAAGAGATTGCGTGAGCATCGCCAGGGCCCGCTGACGAAGCTCGATCTCTCGTTCGTCATCGCCCAGTTCGGCCGCGATGTGCGCCAAGCGTTCGTAGGTTAGACCCAGAGCCCGACCGGACGCGCCGGTCGAATCCAGAAGCGCGGCCTGACGTTCGAGCAGCTCCCAAGCAGCCGCGTACTTCCCCAGACGGGCGAGATTGGCGGCGGTGTTGCCCCGGATGCGGATCGCCCACGCCGTCAGGGGGCCGGCCCGTTCTTCTTCGAGCGCCAGCGCCCGCTCGTAGAGCTCCGCGGCACGCGGATAGTTGCCCGTGCGGACCTCGAAATTGGCCAGGTCGTTGAGCGCGCCGGACAGCGAGGCGTCGCCGGTGGAATCGTAGTGGGCCACGCGCTCTTGCAGGAGCGGACGTGCCTCGTCGAAGCGGCCCAGATCCGAGAGGGTACCGCCGAGATTGCCGCGGATCATGTTGGCCCCGTCCGAATGCTGCGTGCCGCCGGCCTCAGCCGCCTCGAGGCCTCTCTCGTAGGCCGCAGCGGCGCCGGTGAGGTCGCCGGCTTCCTTCTTCACGTTGCCCAGCGCATTCAGGGCGGTCAAGGTTTCCGAATGGCCCGGAGGCAGTCGCGACGCTCGAATCTCGTAGATCGTCTGGAAAACCGCTTCGGATTCGGCGTACCGGCCGCTCATGGCACGAATGACCCCGAGATTGAAGAGACTGGAAGCGACTTCCAGATGGTCCTGCCCGTAGAAGACCTTCTTGAGGGAGACCGCACGCTCGGCCAGGGGCTCAGCCTCCTGCCCTCCCGCCGGTCCCCGGGCCTGCCACATCGCCTCGGCCAGCAGGTCCAGCACCTCCGCCGCAAGGACAGATGAGTCGCCCTCGGCCTGCTCGGCCCGTGGCAGCAAGCGCTTCAGCAACGCTTCCGCGCCCTGGAGATCCCGTTCGTGCATCCACTGCCGGGCCACAGCGATCGAGTCCTGCACGGCCGGGAGTGGATTCAGAGATTGAGCGGAGGCGGGAAGATGGCCAGAGACGCTTGCGGCTTCTGCTGGAATCCCAAGGACCACCAGAAACGGCAGCATCATCCGGACCAAGAGGCGGCACCCCAGCGCCGTCCCGAAACACAGGTTCCGGCCATGCTCGCCAGGCATCTCTCCTCCCGTGCCCCCTGGATGCATTCTGCCTGTCATCCTGCCTGCCTACTACGTTCGCGGCGCGGTGAGAGCCAGCTGTGGCCAGCCGCAGCAACGGATCCAATGCATTGAGTATACCTGCCGGCAACGGTGGCGGTCCATGGCCCAGGCGGACGGCAAGCCGCCAGCACTTTCTTGTGATTCTGCCGGCGCGCCTGCGTCTCACCCCATGCACACCCGACATGGATCCGCGTTCGAGCAGCACCGGGGGACCGTTGTCCTCCAGGTCCCGAGCGGGGATGAAGCAGCATTCGTACGTAGCTCAGCAGAAAAGGGGGACGTCATGTTTCGATTCACTGGTTCCGTTGTGGCCGCCCTGATTCTGGCCAGTCTGGTCGCCACGCCCGTCTTGGCCGAACACACGATCTGGCACAGCCCGCTCTCGGCGCGCGTCGCCGCCTTCTCCTCGGACCTCGAGGTCGAACCAGGCATTCCGCAGCAGTGTCTGAGAGTGACCGCTCTCGATTCGGGCGATCTTCTGTGGGCCGACTTCCCACTCACCCTCCCCTCCGACGTCGAGATCATGGGTGTAATCGTCTGCTACGAGAATGCCGCCGCGAGCCGGTACATCTCCCAGGTTCGGTTGACGACGCTGACCACCCCGGATGCAGCCACCGTCATCCACGACGACGGCACTGACCTCACGACGCCCAGCATGGACTGCTACTACAGCGAGGTGTTCCCCGAGCAGGTGGATGGCACCATCACCCTTTCGTTGCGCTTCCACTTCGATGCCCCGGGCGAGTACGTGGAGATCGGCGGCGTCGGGATCGTGGTCGAGTCGACCACGGCCGACTTCGGGGGCGACTACGAGCCGGATCTGACCGGCACCCTCGAGCTGCGCAGCAACCGGCCCAATCCGTTCGCCCACAGCACGACGATCGCCTACGCCCTCGAGCAAGAGGAGCTCGTCGATCTGGAGATCCTGGATGTCAGCGGCCGCGTCGTGCGCACCCTCTTCCAGGGTCGCCAACCGGGCGGTGAGTACCGCATGCGTTGGGACGGCACCAACGACGCCGGCAACGAAATGGCATCCGGCAAGTACTACTACCGGATCCAGGCCGGTGATGAAATGGACTCACGCGGCATGATCATGCTCAGGTAGCATGGGGTCTCGGCACCGGTCCACAGGTAGGCGCCCGTTTCTCGCCGTGCGGCCAGAGACGGGCGCTTCTTGTCGCGGCGCGGCTCTGGCCGCATCGCCGCTCTTGCCGCATCGCCTCTCTTGCTCGCGCCGCGACTAAAGAAGGATGCCTCCTCCCGCCGATACAAGAAGCAGGTATCCACATCCGATCGGGATTCCATGCTCGGAGAGGAAACCGGGATTGCTTGGGATTCGAATCTCGAACAGGAGTTCACTCTCGGGAGAACCCGCGCTCAGGAAGGGCCGCCAATCGAGATGCAGCAGCCAAAGCGAACTCCGGACTGCGTGTCGGCCGCCGACGGCGACATCAGCCACCGGAAAACAAGCGACCGGCGCCACAGGCCGACCCCGTTTCTTTCGCGCTACACGCTGCGCGGCCGGCGAAAGGGCCATCGCCGGGACAGCGATCCTCAGTCGCACTATTATGTCGACCGCGCCTCGGGATTCTATCTGACCGTCCTGCTCATCATTCTGGGGCTGATCGTCTTCGACACCGCATCCACCCTCTACATCATCAGCCGCGGTGGCAGCGAAGCCAATCCCCTGATGGCCTGGGCGCTCGAACAGGGAACGGCCTGGTTCATCCTGATCAAGATCCTGCCGGCCCTGACCGGATTCATGTTGCTCGGCGTACTGACGAGGTTTCCGATTTCGAAGGTGCTCTCCATTCTGCTCACGGTCATCTACGGCAGCATCATCGTCGTGCACCTGAACTTGCTGCACCGGATCCACTTCTAGTCACCCCTCCCCCCCGAATGGCACTGGCGATCCAGGGCAGCCCGTGGGAGAATGGCGCGCATGTATCGACGGTCGCGCTCGAACCCGCCAGGGCGTATGGCGGGCGGGCCAGAGCGCTGAAAGACGCAGCCCCAATCCAACGACGAAAACCGGGAGGAGCCGACATGGTCTGGATGCTGAAACGTACCTTGCAGGAAACCGGTGGAATGCGCCTTCTGGGGATGGTCGCCCTGACCGGCCTCCTCGCGGGCGGACTGCTGGGCGGCTGCGGGGGCGATTCCGGCCGCGACCAGGCCGACTCGGGCTCGGGCGCAGGGGGCCCTGGCACGGGTGATACCGGCGGCGATGTCGCGCCCGTGGTGCGGCCGCTGCCGGATCTGGAGATACCGACTCTCGATGAGTTGCAGGGCGTGGTCGTCAAGCTGAATACCGGCTACATGTCCCTGCGCGGCGCCGACTACGAAAAGTCCTTGGACTCCTTCCGAGAGGTGCACGAACTGTACCCGGAGATGGCGATGCCGTTCGTGCACTGGGCGGTGGGTCTGGCCGCATCGGGAGATGCGACCGAGGCCTTCCGGTCATTGCAGAAGGCCGCTGACCGGGGATTCAAGGACATCTACATGATCATGGACGATCCGATCATGGACGAGGTGATGCAGCTGCCCGAGTGGCCCGCCTTCGAGGAGCGGCTGCGGAAAGCCTATGCCGAGGCGCGCCCCGCGAACCTGGCGACCTACCGGCGCTTCGAACCCGCGGGCGAGCCATCCTTCGACTCGTTCGAGGCGCTGAAGCAGCACTACGACTCGGTCAAGACGCATCGCAGCCGGCTCGTCATGCTGCATCCGACCGACGAGGTGCAGCTCCTGCTCTGGGACGCGCTCAACCACAAGATGGCGGGCCTCGAGAAGCGTCGTGACAACGTCACCGGTACCGACGAGCGCGCCCGCATCACGAGCGAGATCATGACCACGGCCATGGAGTACGAGAACTCGAACCAGACGCCCTGGTTGCGCTCCACCGTCGAGATGATCGACCGGGTCTCGGGCGAGTTCCTCGAGCAGTTCGCCCAGGATTCGCTGGCCTCCTCGGAGGTCACCTACGTCCGCAACCGGGCCCTCTGGTACGGTCAGAAGCCGCGGGAGGACGAGCAACTCACCGAGCCGCTGGTCACCACCGGCATCGATCTGCTCACCATTGCCGACGAGCAATACCCCGGCACCCAGGGCGCCCTGATGGGGCTGATGGATGCGCTGACACTGGCCGGCACCTACCACGGTCTGGGTTCGCCGGAAACCGAGCCCCTGGTCCGGCGCATCCAAGACGGCTATGCCGCGCACCCGACGCTGCGCAAGCTAGGCTACCAATTCCAGCCCCACGTCTTGGCGCTCGACGGCATCCCCTCCTTCACCGTCACGGATCTGGACGGCCGCGAGTGGACCTCCCACGACAACGACGGCCAGGTCGTGCTGTTCGACTTCTGGGCCACGTGGTGCGCTCCCTGCCGCCAGGAAATCCCAACCCTGGTGAAGCTCTACGAGCAGTACCATGACCAGGGCTTCGAGATCATCGGCATCAGCCTGGACAAGGCCCAGATCATGACCGAACAGGATCTGCTCCAGTTCGCCGAGGAACACGGCATGGAGTGGCCGCTCGTCTACGACGGCAAGGAGTGGGGATCGCCGGCAGTGCGCGCCTGCCGCGTCTCGGCCATCCCCTTCCCCATCCTGGTAGGTCGTGACGGTTCGGTCGTGGCCGCCGCGGAGACGGCCACGGGCAACGCGCTGGTCGCCAAGCTGAAGGAGCTTTTCGGAGACCAGTAGGCCTACCGGCGGGCATGCAAACCGAATCCTCCGGCTACCGGGTCAGCACCACCCGCTGGGTCCGCTGCCCGCCATCAGCCCGTAGGCGCACAAAGTAGACGCCGCTGGAGGCTGCCTGCCCAGACTCGAGCGCCCACGATCCTTCGTGAGAACCCGCCTCCAGGACACCCTCGTGCAGGCGCATGATCCGGCGCCCGTCAACCGAGAGCAGATCGAGCTGGACGTGCGACGCGCTCTCCAGCCCGAATTGCAGCGACAGACGTCCATCGGTGATCGTGTGCGCCGCCCGGAGCAAGAGGCGCGGGTTCGTCGCATTCGGTTCGACACTGGCGCTCTGGCCGGGCAGCAGTTCGATGAAGCGAGCGGATCCTACGTATTCCTGCTCGAGCAGCTCGCCGGTGGCCGGATCCATCTCCCAGACCCCATCGCCCGCGGTGAGCAGCAGGTTGCCGTTGCCGAGGCGGTAGATGCCGCGACCGGCGTTGAAGAACCAGGTTTGGTGGATGGTGCCGTCGAGATCGAAGTCGGTCACCTGGTCGGCCGAGAAAGACGCGTTCAGGTACTCGCCCGGCGCCAAGGGATCTTGCTGAAGCTGCTCGGGAAAATTGACATCGAAGAGCTCGTACTGTAGGACGCCCGCAGCGTCGTAGTAGCGGACGTTGTCGTCGCTGCCCTGGATGTCGGCCACCAGCAGCGATCCGTCCTCCAAGAAGAGCAGGTCGTAGGGATCGCTGTCATCGGCGATGAAGTCGGGCAGCCGGTTGTGGGGACCGTCGAAGCGGGCGATGTAGTCGTCTCCGCTCGTGATGAAGAGTTCGTTGCCCCGGAAGGCGATGCCGCGGATGTTGTTCAAGCCGTCGGTGGCGTCCGCGTAAGTGTAGAGGTAGGTCCCCTGATCATCGAAGACGAAGACGGCGTCGTTGAGCTGCTCGGAGACGTAGATGTTCCCATCCGGGCCGGGAATCGCATTGACCGGTGTCGAGAAACCGGGATTCTCGGTGATCAAATCGCCGAGGTAGGTGCCGTCCATTGGATCGAACATCGCGACCCGGTCGGTCGAGGAGTCGGGGATCAGCAGCACGTCCGAGTCGGGCCGGCCGGCCGGTTGTGCCGCGCGGTCCGATGTGACCGTCTCGATACCGGCTGCCTCGTCCGCCGGTGAGCCCGATGAAGAAGCCAGAACGGCCGGCGCGCCCAGAGAGAGCGAGCATGCCACGGTTAGAAGGAGTGAGAGGAAACGCTCAGTACACATGATGCCAGTCCTCCTTTGCAGAGCTGTAGGTGGGTGGCGGGGCCAGCGGCGCCCCGGGGTCAGTGCCGCCCGCGGGGCCGCTCCGCCTCGGTACCGATCACTATAGCAGAGGGCCGCGCAAAAAGAATCCGGATTGCAGGTGGGCATCGGGGAAGCCTCCCGGCGGGGAAGCCTCCCGGCGGGTCACACGAACACGCCTCCCGCCCAGAGGGCAGGAGGCGTGCCGGTTAGGGCCTCTCGGCCGGTTGCGTTCGGGCTATCGGGAGACAATGACCTTGCGGGTTTCGCGGGCATCGTCGGAGCTGAAGCGGTAGAAGTACACGCCATTGCTCACGTTGCCAACGTCCCAGCGCACGGAGTGATCGCCACCTTCGAGGACGCCGTCGACAATGCGGGCCACCGTGCGGCCGCTGACATCCTGGACCGACAGCGAGACACGCTGCTCGCTCGCCAGACGGAAGGCCACCGTGGCTTGCCGCTTGACGACGCTGGGATAGGTACCGGTCAAGGCCGTCCGGTAGGTGACTTCGTTCGAGGCGAGCTCATCGTCGCTGAGCTCGAACGGGCCGTTGCCAGCCGGCTGCTCGCTGAGATAGTTGCCGCCGTCGGCCTTACCCTGGCCACCCAGCGGAGAGCCGCCCTCGAGGAACGGACCCACGAAGTCCATGCTGTTGGCCTTGGCCAGATCGATGACCGTGCCGTCGGGCAGCGCGGCCAGCACCGTGAAGGAGCTGCGCGGACCGTTCTCGTCCCGCGTGTTGACCAGACCGGAGGCGAAGACCACCGCCGAACCGCCCGCGAGGTTCGAGAGCGGGGCGCGGTACTTGCCGAGCACGGCGGTCTGATCGTCGTCGGTAAGAGCCATCAGGTAGATTTTGGGATCGACCGTCAGGTAGTCGGTGATGTCGCCGTAGGCCGCGCCGTCGACCAGGGTCAAGTCCGGCACGACGACCGCATCGACCGTGGGGGCATCGGTGATGCCGTGCACGACGAACAGGTCAATCGTGGAAGGATCCATCGCCATCTCGCGGGCGTTCTCCTTCACCCACAGCGTGAAGCCGATGTCACGGCCGTCCGGGTTCGGATCGAACATGGACGGATCGAGCACGCCGTTGGCGAAGACCACGAAGGTCTCGGCCGCCAGGAGGTTCACGTCGAAGCTGGCAATGATGTCACCAGGACCGGTGCTGTTGCCCGGCGCCACACCGATCGACACCGCCTGGTTGGCCGGGAAGTCGATGTAAGGCGTCGCCGCGCGGAACGCGAAGTCATCCAACGTAAGCGTCTCGCCCAGGTAGATGTCGACCTCGGCCGCCGCCGGGTCGGCCGCGTTGTGGATGATCTGCACCCGAGCCGTCGTCAGGGCCGGCAGCTCGATGACCGTGCCGTCGGCCAGCGCCGCGAACAGGCCGAAGGGAGCGCCGTTCTGATTGCTCTCCGGACTCAGGAAGCCCGAGGCGAAGACCACCGCCGCGCCGCCGCCCAGGCCCGAGAGAGGCGCCGAGAAGCTGGCCACGACCGTATCGTTGTCGCTGCCCGGGGTCACATCGAGGATGTAGTCGGCCGCGGGCACCGACAGGTAGGCGGTGATGTCGCCGTAGGCCGCATCATCGACCAGAGTCGCCACATCACGGGCGATCACATCCACCGTCGGAGCGTCGGTCGCGCCGTGCAGGGCGAAGAAGTCGACCATGCCCGGATCCATGCCGTCCTCACGGGCATCGGCCTTGGCAAACAGGGTGAAGGCGATATCGCGACCGTCGGGATTGGCATCGAAGCTCATCGGATCGAGCACGCCGTTGGCGAAGACCACGAAGGTCTCGGCCGCCAGGAGGTTCACGTCGAAGCTGGCAATGATGTCACCAGGACCGGTGCTGTTGCCCGGCGCCACACCGATCGACACCGCCTGGTTGGCCGGGAAGTCGATGTAAGGCGTCGCCGCGCGGAACGCGAAGTCATCCAACGTAAGCGTCTCGCCCAGGTAGATGTCGACCTCGGCCGCCGCCGGGTCGGCCGCGTTGTGGATGATCTGCACCCGAGCCGTCGTCAGGGCCGGCAGCTCGATGACCGTGCCGTCGGCCAGCGCCGCGAACAGGCCGAAGGGAGCGCCGTTCTGATTGCTCTCCGGACTCAGGAAGCCCGAGGCGAAGACCACCGCCGCGCCGCCGCCCAGGCCCGAGAGAGGCGCCGAGAAGCTGGCCACGACCGTATCGTTGTCGCTGCCCGGGGTCACATCGAGGATGTAGTCGGCCGCGGGCACCGACAGGTAGGCGGTGATGTCGCCGTAGGCCGCATCATCGACCAGAGTCGCCACATCACGGGCGATCACATCCACCGTCGGAGCGTCGGTCGCGCCGTGCAGGGCGAAGAAGTCGACCATGCCCGGATCCATGCCCTCGCTGCGGGCATCGGTCTTGAGGAAGAGTTCGAAAGCAATGTCGCGTCCGTCCGGATTGGCATCGAAGCTCATGGGGTCGAGCACACCGTTGGCGATCGCCACGTAGTACTCGTCTTCATTAAGGGTCAGGGGAACGGTCACCAGGATGTCTTCGGGACCGTTGCTGGTGCCCGGCGCCACGCCAATCTCAAGCTCCATATTGGCGCTCACCTCGACGTACGGCGTCGCCGTCCGGAAGGCGAAGTCATCCAGCAGCAGCTCTCCATCTAGATAGATGTCGACCTCGGCCGCGGCCGGGTCGGCGGCATTGTGAATGATCTGAATGTAGGCGTTACCATCCAGTGTCTCCATCGCGCGGGCGCTGGCGGCGCCTCCCACCATCATGAGACCGAAGATTGCGAAAAGGGCCGTGCCCTTGCTTAGCCGGTTCTTCAAACTCGTCGTCTTCATGTTCGACCTCCAAACAGTCCGTCGGTTTCTACGTTGAACCTGCGACCTCCGCGGTGCAGGAGTCTCTGTCGACACGCGGAGAATACCGAAACGGACAGTAGTTGTCAAGCTTTTGAATAGGTAATGACCGCTTTTTTTCTCATGAGCCTAATCGATTGCAAATGAATGATTTAGACGGACAGGAGAGGTCTGACAGATGACATTCGCCGAAAATAGTTCAAGCGAAACGTCCTGGTCTGAACCGCATTTCGCCAGGGTTTCGCCCAGGAGCGGACAAACCGCGGCACGCTTGATAGGATCACCTCATGGGATCCGCGTCGGAGGATCCGCGTCGGATCTCCTCGCGATTCGGCTTGGAACGAGAGTACCCATGGAGGGACATTCGATGGAAAGCTCCCAACCGTTCCGGAACCGGACCTGGGCCTCTGTCCTCATGATCCTGTTGGCCGCCTGCGGCACGGCCGGGCTGAGGACGCCACCGGCCGCCGCTTCGGCTTCAGGCTCCTCCCCGGTCGAGACGTTCGCCCTCGTCGAAGGGGGCATCGCCTGGGGTGGCTACAACGATGTGCGCATTCCCCCCGAGACCGGCACCGAGTTCTCCCTGACCGACGACTTGACCAGCGACCCGGCCTCATTCATCCGTCTGCGCCTGGGCGTACGCCTGGGAGATCGGCACACGTTGAGCCTGCTGGCGGCGCCGTTGCGGATTTCTTCGGAAGGCCGATTCGACCAGACGGTTCGCTACCAAGGCGTCGACTTTCCCGCGGGCGAGGAGATCTCGGCCACCTACCGGTTCGACTCCTACCGCCTGACCTACCGGTACAGCGTTTATCAGTCCGATCGCCTACGGGCCGACATCGGGCTGACCGCCAAGATCCGCGATGCCGAGATCGAACTCACGACCACGGAGCTACAGGCGAGTAAGACCAACGTGGGCTTCGTGCCACTGATCTCCTTTGCCCTGTGCTGGCAGATGGGGGATTCCTGGAATCTGATCCTCGACGGCGATGCCCTGGCCTCACCAGGTGGCCAAGGCCGGGCCGAGGATGTGTTTGTCGGGATGCAGCGAGCGCTGCGCCAGGGGCTGGCGATTCGGGCCGGATATCGCATCCTCGAAGGTGGTGCGGATGTCGACGAAGTCTACAACTTCGCCCTGGTTCATTACGCCTCGGTCGGCTTCGTCTTCTCTGTCCCTCGCTAGGGCTCCTGGTGTGGCCGCACCGTGCGAGCTGCGTTCTGGCGGAGAGAGCTGCAGTCACCGGAAACGGCTTACTGATCGCTGAGACGTGCCACCGCGATCTGATCGGCCAGCTGCCCCACCGCCGTTGCGAATAGCTTGGAACGGTTCCAGGTCATGATGACCTCGAAGTTCGGATAGACGAGGAAGGCGGGCCCCTCGCCGTCGTCGTGGATGATGAGCGCGGCCTCCAGTTCGGGCGCCACGGGCAGATCGCCGCCGCCGATTCGCCGCACACCCAATGCCTGCCAAGCTTGCAGCGGCTTCTTGATCTCGAGTGAGGCCAGCGACCGGTCAAACCCCTCCGGCAAGCGCACCGGCCGCCCCCACCGGTAGCCCGGCTGCCAGCCGGCCGAAGCCAGGTAGTTGGCGGCCGAGGCGAACACGTCCGCTCGAGTGCTCCAGATGTCCCGGCGGCCATCGCCATCATGATCTACGGCATGGCGCCGGAAGGTCGAGGGCATGAACTGGCACTGCCCCATCGCACCGGCCCAGGATCCAACGAAGGAGTCGGGACTCACGTGACCCTCGTCTATGATGTGGAGCGCATCCAAGAGTTCTTTTCGGAAATACGAACTCCTGCGCTCGTCATGGGCCAGTGTGACCAGAGCCGGCACGATCTCAAACCCGCCCTGGATGCGGCCGAAGTCGGACTCGATGCCCCAGAGAGCCACGATGACGTGAGCGGGCACGCCGTAGGCGTGGGCGATGGGCAGGAGGGTATCGCGGTGTTCCCGGAGCAATCGCCGGCCGCGCTCGATACGCGATGGCGGCATGACCCGGTCGATGTATCCGCGATAGGTGAGTTTGAACTCGGGCTGGTTGCGATCGAGCTCGATCACCCGTTCCACCGGCGTCACGCCCACGAGGGCCCGCTCCAACGTCGCCGAACGGATGCCCCGCGCGAGGGCCTCCTCACGCAGTGCGTCGAGCCATTGGTCGAACTCGGCCTGGGCCGAGGCACCACTGCCCGGCAGGCCGAGGAAGCCAGCGGCGACCCACGCCAGCACACACACCGCGATGCGGCATTGCCTGGAACAGATCGCCGCGCCGGAGCCGCCGGCGCGGCGGGTCGATCGCTGATGATGCATTCCGGTCGGTTCCCTTCCTCACATCCCTGGAAGACTCGTGGGAGACCGGAATCATACACAACCCAGCGGGCCAGTGTCGACCTAGTGGGCGAGGGTCGACACTGCGAACAGAGACTTCACCGCGCCCCAGGTCGTGAGCGCGGAAGGGGTATCCTCGGGAGCGGCGTCGAGATCGTCGATGCAGAACTCCTGCCCGCCGATCCAGAGTTCCCAGATGATCCCTTCGAATGTCACGGTGCCAGCCTCCCCGGGACCCGACGGATCCGGAACCACCGAGACGAGCACGTCCATGGCGATCGTGCTTCCATCAAGGGCGAAGAGATCCTGCCAGTACATTTCCATGCCATTGACGCGGACGTTCTCGGGATTCTGCGAGGGTCCGAAGTCGGTGAACTTCAGCGACACCGTGGCCGGCTGGAAGCGCAGGTTCTGGAAATCGAATCTCAGGCACACGTTCCCCATCTCCAGCACTTGGTGGGTGCCGAAGCCGTAGGCGGATTCCTGGACTCGAACCCATCCGAAGAGCGGGATCTCACCGTACATGAACTCGTGAATGTAGACGTCCACCCCCGATTCGCTGAAGATCAGCTGGCCCGCCTCGGTGCCATAGCTCATGCCCCAGGAGCCGCTTTCGACCGTATCGAAGGTCATGAGTTGAGCCCGGGCGGCCAGAGGGAAAGCGACCAGCAGGGCGAGTACGGCCAGGCAGGTGGAACGGAAACGGCAAACGCGAAACGGCATGAGGCCCTCCTCGTGGCAGTCCACGGTCAACGTGCAATCATCTGTCGCAATCGGTGTCGATTCAGGGTGCAATGCCTAGTCGCCAGGCTTGCACATTGAGTGCCAGCTGGAACCTTCCACCGCAACAAACGACCCTGGATGTGATTGTCCCCGACTGGCCGATAGCAGCCATCGTGAGAACTGCACGATTCGCAAGTGACGCCATGAAGAGACCGCACTCGGCTTCCCGGGCGCCGGCGGGCTCTTCGCCGCGTGGGCGGCCTGGGCGGCCTGGTATCCAGCGGCCCATCCCAGGTGCTATCATAGGGACGCACGAGAAGACCTCTCGCGGCTTCTTCGATGGACGTCCCCATCGGCAGTACGCGCGCCCTGCAAGGGAAGGAAACACCATCATGCATTCGGTCAATCGTCCCTTCCACCGCGTTCGACCGGCCTTGCTCTGCCTCATCCTGGGCCTCCTGGGCCTCGGGGCTGCGCAGGCGCAATGGTCGGACGATCCCGCGGTCAATCTGCTCATCACCGGCGCCGCCGGCGAACAGGTGCTTCCCATTCCCGCCGTCACCTCCGACGGCGGTTGCTACGTTGGCTGGTTCGACCAGGCGTCGGGCAACTACGATGTCTACCTGCAACGCCTGGACGCTCAGGGCCACGCGCAGTGGGCCGGGGGCGGCATTGCGGTGAGCACCGAGCCCCAGCTCTCGTCGCTCGTGACCTGGGACCTGACCGTCGACGCCGATGACAACGCGATCCTGGTCTTCTCCGATGCCCGCGCCGGCACCGATCTGGACATCTACGCCTACAAGGTGAGCCCCAGCGGAGACTTGCTCTGGGGGGCCGGCGGGATCACCCTGTCGACGAACAACGCGTTCGAGCCCGGCGCCGCCGTTACCGTCGCCACCGACGGCGACCTCGTCTTCGCCTGGGCCTATCTTCCGGACGCCGGGGACGGATCGATTCGCCTCCAGCGCCTGACGCCCGACGGCACCGAGCGCTATCCGCACGGGGGCATCGAGGTCCTCACCGAGACCGGTGCGTCCCCGGCCTTCACCGACGTCGTTCCGTCTCTGGACGGGAGCGTGATCGTCTCCTGCGTGCGGGATATCTCCTCCTACTACAGCAACCGCTACTTCAAGGCCGAGCGGTTCGCCGTCGACGGATCCTCGGTGTGGGGCGATGCGGTCTACATCTACGACGCCTACCCACTCCCGCTGGGATACCATCCCCGCATCCAGTCCGACGGCACCGGCGGCCTGGTGGCCGCCTTCCATGCATCGGAAGCGAACTACCACCAGTCGCGTTTCCAGCGCATCGACGCTTCCGGCGTGGCCATCCATCCCCACAACGGCATTCGGGTGACCGAGCTGGCGGGCCGGATGCACATCGACCCCACCCTGGCCTACCACCCGGATACCGGTGACGCCTATGTCTTCTGGAACGAGCGCAATTCGGCCCAGTCGCAGTGGGGTATCTACGCGCAGCGCGTGTCGGCGGCCGGCGCGCTCGAGTGGGGCGTCAGCGGGCTGGAGCTGCTGCCGGTCAACTCGCAGTACAAGTCGTTTCCCCGCGCCGTGCCCTGCGAGGGCGGAGCGATGGTCTTCCTGATCGATGAGCCCAGCGGCACCTACAACGAGGATCGGCTGATCGGCATGCGGCTCGACAGCAGCGGCGCCCAGATCTGGCCGGGGGACATCGTCGAGGTGGCCACCTATCCGAGTGGCAAGTCGCGCTACCCGGTCATCGTCAACGACGAGGACATGGCCGTCCTGGTGTGGGAGGACGGCCGCGGCAGCAGCGTGGATCTCTATGCTCAGAACGTGAACGTAGACGGCACGCTGGGCGCATCCTCGGCCGGCGTGCCGGCGTACTTCCCCGACACGCATGCGCGGTTGCTCCCCAACGAGCCGAACCCGTTTGTCTCTGTGACCCGGTTCCGCATCCCCTCGACAATGGGTCTTGCGGCGCCTCGGCTCGAGATTCTGGATCTGGAAGGCCGGCGGGTGAGAGTCTTCCCCGTTCTCGCCGGCGCGGGCGATACGCAGGTGGTTGCATGGGACGGTCGTTCGGCAGCCGGACGGGCGTTGCCCGAAGGGGTCTACTTCTACCGCCTGGTGCACGCCGCGGGCGCATCGCCGGCGGAGCGCCTGACCCGGATTCGTTGACCGGTCGCTCTGGGGGGCCGGCATCAACGCAGCGCAGAAGGGCCTGCCCCCGCAAAGGGAGCAGGCCCAAGCATACGAACCGGTTGCTCGTGACTAGCGCCGACTAACGGTACAGCGCCTTGACCGCGCCCCAAGTCGTATCCTCGACCGGGGTGCCGCCCATCTCATCGATCGAGAGATCGTCATAGTAGACCGCCGTGGCAGCGTTCCCAAACAGATCGATGCAGGCGATGTTGGGCACGCCGCCCCCGCTCACACCCTCGACCCAGCTCTTCTGATAGAGCATCTGGTCGTCGTAGTAGCAGGTCTGGATGTCCGCATCCAGGTCGATCTCAATCCTGAGTTCGACCCACTCGCCCTGGATCAGGGGCAGCTGCACCGCCTCGGGATACGATTCCACGATACCGGCGCTGTCGAACATGATCTGCACCGACCAGTTGTTGTCCGACCCACCATGCGAGTACGTATTGAGCATGATGAAGTAGCTCTGGCCCTGGAAGTCCATGGGCACGTACACCCACGCCGTGGTGACCCAGGCGCCGGACGTATAGTCGGTGAACTGATGGATCAGGTCCGAGGTGCCAATGATCTGCGCCGAGTGAGGAGTGCTGTACGCATAGTCGTCACTGACGAAGCCATCGAAGTCGGGCGACCCGTCCCAGCCTTCCCAACCACCCTGGCCGATCAGACCACTGCCGAGCTCATAGGAATCGAAATCCTCATACCACTGCGCAGTAGCGACGGGAGCGACGAGGAAGACCGCAACCAAAACGAATGCAAGGTGCCGTAGATTCATGGGGGATACCTCCTGCTGTTAGATCACGTGGTGTCAGCTACAGGTGTTGCTACTAGAAGTTCATGACACTGGCTTCACCCTAGCACTCTGCATCATGACTCGCAATGCCCCTTCCAGCATTCGCGACTGGGAGTCGATCGTCTTCTGAGGACCCTGGCGCGCGTACAGTCGTAGACAAAACACGCGAATGCTCTCTCGTTTGGGCGCATCGACATCAACCTCTGACTCCGCACGAGATTCGCCGGGAAACGCGTGGAGGTCGTTACCAGGCAGGACTGGAGCTTTCTGCCATGAAATCAAAGGATTGTAAGG
>CAZZIF010000007.1:41660-44198 GCA_964654025.1 uncultured bacterium | reverse complement strand
CCTGATCGGCTTCGCCGTGCTGCGAAGACGGTGGGCTGCATTCATGCTGGCCGTCATCCTGGCGCTTCCGTTCTTCTCCAATGTGGCTGTGTGGGTGGGGTTTTTGGGCAACATGCTCTACGCCGCACCGTCTTTGCTCATTGTGCGCTATGTGCATCCCCGGCTCCTGCAACGCTGCGGGCCTGGCTTGATCTATGGCCTGGGTTGGTTCTTCCTGGTCCTCATCCTCTACCAGGCTCTCTTCACACCCGCGATCTGGGCCGTGATCGGGATGATCGAGGGGCAGGCGGTGGGACCAAAGATCATCGAAGGCTGGCGGACCCAGCCCTACCTCTTCGAGTCGATTCTCGTCGCACTCGTGTCCGCCGCTCTCATGGTGGCGGGCCTCACGCTCCAGGAACTCCGGCGGAAGCAAGTGCGGCTCGACCTCTTCAACCACACCCTGATGGCGGTCCGCCGGATCAACCAGGCCATCCTGCACGAGGAAGACCCTCGGCGGATCGGCCGAATCGCCACGCATCACCTGGTCGAGTCGGGGATCTTTGGCCGCGCCTGGATCGCCCTCGGTGTACCGGACGAGGACTTCCTGCTAACGATCGCGGAGCGGGGCCCTGACGGGCTTCCTGTGACACGGCAGGTGCCCGCCTTGCCAACCGACCTGCCGGCTTGCGTGCAGCAGAGCCTCACGACCGATGAGACGGTCACCATGAATGTGCCTCAGCCGGGCTGTCCGGCCTGTGCCCAGTCGAGTGCGGGGGACGGCGGGTCGGCGCAGACGGGTGAGCGAGGACCGACACGGGACGTCTGCCTGAGCCGCGTCCTGTCGACGGGCAGTAGTGGCCACGGCGCTCTGGCCGTCTCCGCGGCCGCCGACATAGGCCGGCGTGACGATGTGCGGGGTCTCTTCGAAGAAGTCGCCGGCGACCTGGCCTTCGCATTCCAGCGGATCGAGGCGGCCAAGCAACTCCGGGACAGCGAGGAGAAGTACCGGGCACTGGCCATGCAGTCGGCCGACTGCCTCTTCCTTCACGATCGCGACGGCCGCATCCTCGACGTGAATCTAGCCGCCTGCCGCACCTACGGCTACTCCCGCGAGGAGTTTCTGGGAAAGAGCGTCCACGACCTCGATCCCGATCACGACGAACGCGCCGATGGAGGACGTCTCTTCGACCGGATCAAGCCGGCAGAGCCCTTCGCGCTCGAGATGCGCCAGCGAACCCGCGCCGGGCGTGTCTTCCCAGCCGAGCTCCGGCTGAGCCTGGTCGAGGTCGGCGACCGGAGGTTGGTCCAAGCTCTCTGCCGGGACATCACCCAGCGTCACGAGACTGAGCGGCACTTGCGGGAGAACGAACACCGCTTCCGTTCCTTCGTCGAGAACGCCAACGACATCGTCTATGCCCTCTCGCCCGAAGGGGTGTTCACCTACGTGTCGCCCAACTGGATGGACTTCCTGGGCGAGCCTGCCGAGAACGTCATCGGCAAGCCGTTCGAGCCGTACGTCCACCCAGAGGATCGATCCAGGTGCCGCGAGTTTCTGGATCGGGTGATCCGCACCGGAGCCAAGCAACGCGGCGTCGAGTACCGTGTCCTTCACGCCGACGGCTCATGGCGGTGGCACGTATCGAATGGGTCACCCATCAAGAACGCCGACGGAAGCGTCTCGCAGTACGCCGGCATCTCGCGCGACGTTACCGACAGCAAACGTGCCGAGGAGGAGCGAGCGGAGCTGCAGGCGCAACTCCTGCAAGCGCAGAAACTGGAGTCGGTCGGCCGGCTGGCCGGCGGCGTGGCCCATGATTTCAACAACATGCTCAACGTGATCTTGGGGTACGTCGAGATGCTGCTCGATGACGTACCCAGAGACAGTTCACTGCGCGGCGAACTCGAGGAGATTCGCCGGGCCGCCATGCGCTCGTCCGATCTCACCCGTCAGCTCCTGGCGTTTGCGCGCCGTCAGACGGTCGCCCCCCAGGTGCTCGATCTCAACGATGCCGTCCGAGGCACACTCAAGATGCTTCGCCGCCTGATCGGTGAGGATATCGATCTGCTCTGGAAGCCGGCTCTGGAACTCGATCCCGTCCGGCTCGACCCGGCCCAGATCGACCAGCTTCTGGCCAACCTCATCGTCAATGCCCGTGATGCCATTAGCGCGAAGGGCGCGAAGAGCGGCACAGGCGGGAAGGGCGGCACGGGCGCGAAGAGCGGCACGGGCGGGAAGGGCGGGAAGGTTACCATCGAGACCCGTCAGAGAACCCTGGACGCCAGCGATTGCACCAAGGGCGCCGGCATTGAGCCGGGCGACTATGTCGTGCTCTCGGTGAGCGACGACGGCCAGGGCATGGATGAGTCCACCCGCGCGCACATCTTCGAGCCGTTCTTCACGACCAAGGACGTCGGCGAGGGGACCGGGCTGGGTCTGGCGACCGTCTACGGCATCGTCAAGCAGAATGGGGGCTTCGTCACGGCCGAGAGTGAGCCCGGCCGCGGCTCCCGATTCACGATCTATCTGCCGGTCTGCTCCGTCCAACCGGCCGCTTC
>CAZZIF010000007.1:0-41560 GCA_964654025.1 uncultured bacterium | reverse complement strand
CGGCACCCAACTACGGAACCGTGCTGATGGTCGAGGATGAACCCGCCATCCTGACGATGGGTGCCAAAATGCTCAGGAAGCTGGGCTACAACGTACTGACCTCCTCCTGTCCCCAGGACGCGCTCTGCCTGGCGGGCCAGCACGAGGGAGCTATCGACCTTCTGCTGACCGACGTCATCATGCCGGTCATGAACGGACGTGAGTTGGCGCGACGGATGCACGCGCTTTACCCGAACCTGAAGTTTCTTTTCATCTCCGGCTACACGGCTGACGTGATCGCGGACCAGGGCGTACTGGAAGAGGGCGTGCATTTCCTGGAGAAGCCGTTCTCGATCCAGCAGCTGGCCGACAAGGTGCGCGCCGCACTGGACCGGGTTGCAAGCCTGCCATGAATTGTTCTTTCGCCAATGCCGACGCCAATCCCAAGGCTTGACATTCCCGATATTTCGTATAGAATTGTGAATCAATTCACAGTGTGAAGGGTTTCACAAAGGAGGGGGCGCCATGACGAATCGGTACAAAGGACGACCGATGCCGGTAAAGGTGGTCGAGCGCCTAAGTCTTTACCACAGAATACTTGAGGATATGAAGCTCAAGGGCACCGGCCGCTTTTTCTCCCACGAGCTGGCTCAGCTCGCCCATGAAACCCCCGCCACGGTCCGCCGGGATCTGATGGCCACCGGAAGCACGGGCAGCCCCAACAAAGGATACTCTGTTGCATCAACTGACCGTTCCATTGGAGTCCTCCTCCATGGCTTCCGTCCCCAGAAGGTCGCCCTGGTCGGGCTCGGCAAGCTTGGCCGCTCGCTGCTGAACCACTTCCACCACCTGGATGCCTCTCTCGAGATCGGGTTCGCCTTCGATGTCAACCCCGACAAGTTCGGCCAGCTGCCTGACGGCGTCCAGGTGCTCTCGGTGGATCTGCTGGAGCAAACCATCCAGACCCACCATCTCCGGGTAGCCGTTCTGACGACGCCCCCCTGCGTGGCGCAGGTGCTCGCCGATCGGATGGTAGACGCCGGCATTCGCGGCATCCTGAACTTCGCGCACATTCGCCTGGAGGTACCCGAGTACGTTTTCGTCGAGGAAATCGACTTCCTGGTCGCCCTGGAGAAGGTCACCCACTTCGCCTTGCGCGAGGAGCTCATCGAAGGAGCTTGAGTCATGGCCATTGCCGACATCGACACCATTCTGACCCGGCATCCCGGCGCGGAGAGGGACTCGCTGATCCCGATCCTGCAAGAGGTGCAGAACGCGGAAGGCTATGTCTCGCGTGACGCCGTCGAACGCATCGGTGCGCACCTGAAGCTGCCGGCCAGCAAGATCTACGGCGTCGCCACCTTCTACAACCAGTTTCGCTTCGAGAAGTTGGGCCGCTTCCACATCCAGATCTGCCGCGGCACCGCCTGCCACGTGAAGGGCTCGGCCGCCGTTTGCGATGCATTGTGCCGCCAGTTGGCCATTCAGCCGGGCCAAACCTCCCGCGATGGGCTCTTCAGCCTAGAGGTCGTGGCTTGCCTGGGCGCCTGCGGCCTGGCGCCGGTCATCAGCATCAACGGCGAGTTCCACGGCCGCTTGAGCCCCGAGTCCATCGCCCAGCTACTGGCTGACTGCCGTACGAGGGCCGGCGAAACCCGCCGGGGCGAGAGGGACGATGCGCTGGAGGTTCAGAGGGCGACCCATGACGGGAAGGAGGCTGTCCGATGAGCGGCGCTACGCACACGGTCGCTGATCTCGCGCCCTGCGCAGACGATCTCGCACGCCTGCGCCGGGAGGACGTGCCCCATCCGGTCATCTTTATCGGCACCGGCACGTGCGGACTGGGCGCCGGCGCCGCCGCCGTGCAAAGCGCCGCCGCCGGCTATCTGGCGGCGAGGGAGATCAAGGGCGATGCCGTCGGCGTCGGTTGCATTGGTCTGTGCGCATTCGAGCCCTTGATGGATGTGCAGCTACCCGGCCGGCCGCGCCTGTGCTTCGGGAGCGTGGCCCCCGAGGAGGTAGCCATGCTCCTGGACGGGGCCCTGGCCGGCAACCCGGATACCGAGCGCGCTCTCTTCCAGTTCTCCCCCAACGGCCACCCCCCGTGGGAGAGAATCCCGCGAATGGAAGAGCATCCCTTCTTCGCCGCCCAGACCCGCCGGGTCCTCTGTAACTGCGGGCTGATCGACCCGGGCAACCTGGACGAGTACCTGGCGCGCGGTGGTTATGGCGCGCTGCACCGCGCTCTCGAATCCATGACCCCCGAGCAGGTGGGCCGAGAGGTGGAAGCCAGCGGCTTGCGCGGCCGCGGGGGCGGCGGATTCCCCACCGGCCGCAAGTGGGCTCTAGCGCGCGAGGCGACGGGCGACACGAAGTATCTCATCTGCAACGCCGACGAGGGTGACCCGGGCGCCTTCATGGACCGGGCGGTCATCGAAGGTGACCCGCACCGGCTGCTCGAGGGCATGGTTCTGGCCGCCTATGCCGTCGGGGCGCAGCGCGCCTACATCTACATCCGCGCCGAGTACCCGCTGGCGATCGAGCGGCTCCGCCAGGCCATCGCGCAGGCCGAAGCGCGAAACCTGCTTGGTGAGAAGATCCTCGGCTCGGCCTTCTCGCTCGAGATGCGCATCAAGATGGGCGCCGGGGCCTTCGTGTGCGGCGAGGAGACCGCCCTGATCCACAGCATCGAGGGCCAGCGCGGCATGCCCTCCCCCCGTCCGCCCTATCCAGCCGTCAGCGGGCTCTTCGGACGTCCGACGGTCATCAACAATGTCGAGACCCTGGCCAACGTGCCCGCCATCATCGACCGCGGAGCGCGGTGGTTCCAGTCCGTCGGCACCGAGGAGAGCAGGGGAACGAAGGTCTTCGCGCTCTCGGGCAAGGTGGCGCACACCGGGCTGGTCGAGGTGGCCATGGGCACGAAGCTGCGCGAGGTGATCTACACGATCGGCGGCGGCATCCCCGACGGCAAAGCGCTGAAGGCGGTGCAGATCGGCGGGCCCTCCGGAGGCTGCATCCCGGCGAGCCATCTCGAGACGCCGGTCGACTACGAGTCACTCACCGCACTGGGCGCCATGATGGGCTCGGGCGGCCTGGTGGTGATGGACGAAGACAACTGCATGGTCGATGTGGCCAAGTTCTTCATGGACTTCATCCAGCGCGAGTCGTGCGGCAAGTGCATTCCCTGCCGTGTGGGCACCAAGCGTATGCTGGAAGCTCTGGAAGCCATCACCCGCCCCCACCACGCCGAGTCCGACCGTGAGACACTGGAGCGCTTCCGCGGGGTCTTGCAGATCGAGGAACTGGCCAGGATCATCCAGGACACCTCCCTCTGCGGACTGGGCAAGACGGCGCCCAACCCGGTCCTGAGCACCCTGCGCTGGTTCCGTGATGAGTACGAGGAGCACATCTACCAGCGGCGTTGCCCGGCCCGCGTGTGTGCCGAACTGCTCGTGTACGCCATCGACCCCGAGAAATGCATCGGCTGCACGGCCTGCGTCAAGGCCTGTCCCCAGGACGCCATTCTGGGGCACCGCAAGGCCCCGCACCACATCGTGGTGGAGAGATGTATCGGCTGCGGAGCGTGCAAGAGCGCCTGCCGGTTCGACGCGGTCACGGTGGAGTAGAGGAGAAGACGGGATGATCACGATCGAGGTCAATCACCACAGCGCACAGGCCAACGAGGGCGAGCGGCTTCTTGACGTCCTTCGCCGCGAAGGCATCAAGGTTCCCACACTCTGCCACATCCCCGGCCTACCGCCCAGCGGCGCCTGCCGTCTGTGCGTGGTGGAGATCGAGGGCCGTGACGACCTCGTTCCGAGCTGCTCGTTCCCCGTGCAGCCGGACCTGAAGGTGCTCACGCATTCGGCCCGCGCGGTCGAGGCGCGCCGCATGATCGTCGAGCTGCTCCTGTCCGATCACCCTGACGACTGCCTGCACTGCGCCGCCAACGACAGCTGCCAGCTGCTTGCGATCTCCAAGGAGCTCGCGATCCACGGGCGACGTTTTCCCCACCATCAGAATCCGATTCCGCGCGATGTCTCCAGTCCCGCGATTGTCCGTGATCCGGCCAAGTGCATTCTCTGCGGCCGGTGCGTTCGGGTGTGCGAGGAGATCCAGGGCGTGGCCGCGATCGATTTCATCGGACGCGGCAGCCGCGCCCGCGTCGGCACCGCCTTTGAGGAAGGGCTCAACGTGTCGAGCTGTGTGAGTTGCGGCCAGTGCATCCTGGTCTGTCCCACCGGCGCCCTCATCGAGCACGCCGACATCGAGTATGTGCAGGCCGCCCTACGCGATCCCGAGAAGATCGTCGTCGTTCAGCACGCTCCGAGCGTGTCGGTCACCCTCGCGGAGTTCTTCGGTCACGACCCGGGCGAGGACGCCCAGGGGGCCTTGACCGCCGCCCTGCGCCGGTTGGGATTCGACCGCGTCTTCGATACCGCCTTCAGCGCCGATCTGACGATCATGGAGGAAGCGTCGGAGCTGGTGGCCCGCATCCGGAAGGGCGGCCCACTGCCGCTTCTGACGAGCTGCTCGCCCGGCTGGGTGACCTTCCTCGAGCAATTCTACCCCGACATGCTGGAGAACGTCTCCAGCTGCAAGAGCCCCCAGCAGATGCTGGGCGCGATCGTGAAAAGCTACTACGCTCAGTGCGAGGGTATCGACTCCGAACGCATCGTCAGTGTTGCGATCATGCCTTGCACCGCCAAGAAGCTCGAAGCCCGGCGGCCTCACATGGCCTCCGGCGGCCTCGCGGATGTCGACGCCGTGCTCACGACCCGTGAGCTGGCCCAGATGATCCGCCTGCGCGGGCTGACCCTGGACGGCGTCGGCAGCGCCGAGCCGGACCTGCCCTTCGGTACGCGTTCGAGCGCCGGCAAGCTCTTCGGCGCTACCGGCGGGGTGACGGAAGCCGCTCTGCGGACGGCCCATCACCTGATCACGGGCGAACGAATGCCCGAACGCCAGGTACCGGCGCTGCGCGGGCTGGACGGCCGGAAGGAAGCCCATGTCCAGATCGGTGATGTCACCGTCGGCGTGGCGGTCTGCAGCGGTCTGTCGGCCGCGGGTGCGCTGATGGAGGAAGTCCGCGACGGGAGGGATGATCTCCACTTCATCGAGGTCATGACCTGCCCCGGCGGCTGCATCGCCGGCGGTGGCCAGCCCGTACACGGCGACCGCGAAGCCATCGCCGCGCGCATGCGGCGCCTGTATCAGATCGATGACGAAGAGGTGCTACGTACCTCCCACGAGAACCCGGCCATTCAGGAACTCTACCGGCGTTTCCTGGGTCAACCCCTGTCGGAGAGAAGCCATGCGCTGCTCCACACACGCTACAGTCCCCGGAAGGTTCTGGTCTGAGTTCGCGCCCCGGGGGGAGAGGGAGAAGGGATCATGAACCCAACACGAGCCACCATCCTCGTGGTCGATGACGACCGGGATTTCCTCGAGCAGGCGCGGCTCCATCTAGAGCAAGATGGGTACGACGTGCGCACGGCCGAGAGCGAGATCGCGGCCCAGGAGGTCCTAGCCCAAGCCCGGCCCGACCTGGTCGTGCTCGACCTGATGATGGACCACGCCGACAGCGGCTTCCGGCTTGCCCACCGTGTCAAGCAGGCCGATGCGGCCACACCGGTCATCCTGATCACCAGCGTCACCCGAGAGACCGGGCTCGACTTCAGCGCATCCGGCGGCGGCGCCCGCGCATGGATGAAGGTTGACCTGGTGCTCGACAAACCGATTCGTCCGGAGCAACTGCGCCGGGAGGCCCAGCGTCTGCTCTCTGCGACCCAGCATGGGAACGCGGCGAACGAAGGGGCGCCATCATGAAACGCCCCCCCACGACGCCGCAAGCCTTCGTGCAGACGGTCAAGGACCGTTGCCGGATGTGCTACACCTGCGTTCGGGAGTGCCCCGCCAAAGCGATCCGCATCGTCGGCGGCCAGGCCGAAGTCATTGCCGAGCGCTGCGTGGCATGTGGAAACTGTGTGCGGGTGTGCAGCCAGGGGGCGAAGCGAGCCGCCAACTGCCGGGACGAGGTGGCGGCGCTCCTTGCCACCGACCGGCCAACGGCCGCCTGTCTGGCCCCCAGTTTCCCGGCCGACTTCCCGGATATGCACTTCCGCGTTCTGGTCGGCCGGCTGCGCGCCCTGGGTTTCGACCTGGTGACCGAAGTAGCCTTCGGAGCCGACCTGGTGGCCGAGCGCTACCACCGCCTCAAGGCGCAGAGTCGCGGCGCCCGCCACATCGGCGCCAACTGCCCGGCGATCGTCTCCTTCGTGGAACGCTACCATCCCGGTGAGGTCGCCAAGCTCACCCCGGTGGTCTCCCCCATGATCGCGATGGCCAGGGCGCTGCGCCACCTGCACGGGCAAGACCTGCAGGTGGTCTTCATCGGTCCCTGTATCGCGAAGATGGCCGAAGCCGCCGAACCCACGCTGGCCGGTGACGTGGACGCGGTGCTGACCTTCGCCGACCTGCGTGCCATGCTCGAAGAAGCCCGCATCGGCGCGCTCGACTGCGAGCCGAGCGACTTCGACCCTCCGCATCCGGGCCTGGGCGCCCTCTTTCCGATCAGTCGCGGCATGCTCCAGGCCGCCGAGTTGACCGAGGATCTGATGCAGGACGACGTTGTGGCCGCCGACGGCCTCGGCGGCGCGGTCACGGCGATCGAGGAGTTCGCTGAAGGCAACCTGGAGGTGGAGCTTCTCGAGGTGCTCATGTGTCGCGGCTGCATCATGGGGCCCGGCATGACCACGCAGGACTCCCGGCTCCTGCGCCGGGCGCGCATCAGCCAGTACACGCGCTACCGGATGGGCTCACTGGATGTGGACACCTGGCGTCGCGATCGTGACCGGCTCTCCGACCTCGATCTATCGCGCGGCTATCAGCCCAACGACCAGCGCCTTGGCAGTCCCTCGGATGCCGACATCGAGGCGATCCTGGAGCGCATGGGCAAGACGGGGCCGGGTGACGAACTCAACTGCGGCGCCTGCGGCTACGGTACCTGCCGCGAGCACGCGATCGCCATCTACAAGGGATTCGCCGAGGCGGAGATGTGCCTGCCGCACACGATTCACCAGCTTCAGAAGGCGGTTGAGGATCTGCGCGAATCTCATCAACAGCTTCAGGACACGCAGGAGCAGCTCTTGCACTCGGAGAAGCTGGCCACCATGGGCCAGCTTGCCGCCGGGGTCGCGCACGAGCTCAATAACCCGCTCGGGGTCGTGATCATGTATGCGCACCTGGTGCTGGACGCCATCCAGAAGGACTCGGACATGCATGGAGACCTGCACATGATTGCTCAACAAGCCGACCGCTGCAAAAGGATCGTCAGCAACCTGCTCGATTTCGCGCGCGAAAGCAAGGTGCTCATCCAGGATGTGGAGATTGACGGCCTCATCCGAACGGCGCTACGGAGCGTGCCCATTCCCGAGGCCGTGTGCGCCGAGCGATGCGCCCGGCACACCGGCCCCACGTTCGAGGGTGACCCCGACCAGCTCATACAGGTGCTCACCAACCTCATCAGCAATGCCGTCGCGGCCATGCCCGATGGCGGCCGCTTGCTCGTGACGACTCGCGACGACGAGGACAATCTCTTCATCGAGGTATCCGATTCCGGGATGGGGATTCCCGAGGAGAACCTCGGCAAGATCTTCCAGCCGTTCTTCACGACCAAGACCTTCGGCAAGGGCACCGGACTGGGTCTGGCGGTGACCTACGGCATCATCAAGATGCATCGCGGCGACATTCAGGTGGTGTCGAATGCCGATCCCGCGGTGGGTCCCACGGGCACCACCTTCACGATCCGTCTGCCCCGCTTCCATCGGAACACGGTCCTGGGGCAGCCGAAGCCTACCGGCAGCGCGGGTGTTTCCTCATGAAGCGATCTCTACGCCTCTTGATCGTCGACGATGAAGAGGGTATGCGGCTCGGAATCGGCCGGACGCTTCGCGATTACCGGTGCGTCTTTCCCGACCTGGACGCCGATGCCGATTTCCAGATCCAGTCGAGCGAGTCGGCCGAAGAAGCCCGCACGTTGATGCAGACCGCTCCGCCGGACCTGCTGTTGCTGGACTACAAACTGCCGGGGATGACGGGCCTCGATTTGCTGGCGCGTCTGCGCGATGAGCACCCCGGCGTCCTCACCATCATGATGACCGCCTACGCCTCGCTCGACACCGCCATCCAGGCCACCAAGCTGGGCGCGCACGACTTCCTCGCCAAGCCGTTCACTCCCGAGGAGGTGCGCGCCACGGTGCGCAAAGCGGTCCATCACCTGATCCTGCTCGAGAAGGCTCGCGCCGCCGAGGACGAGAAACGCCGGGTGCGGTTCGAGTTCATCTCCGTGCTCTCGCACGAGCTCAAGGCGCCTCTCAATGCGATCGAGGGCTACCTGGAGCTGATTCGCTCGGGAACCATCCAGAACGATGCCGACCGCGATCGGGCGCTGGATCGTTCGCTCTCCCGGGTGCAGGGCATGCGCAAGCTCATCTTCGATCTTCTGGATCTCACCCGCATCGAGTCGGGAGCGAAGCAGCGTTCCCTCGAAGAAGTGGACGTGGTCTCGATCGCACGCGAGGTTTCGGAGACGATGGCGCCGGCGGCGGCCAAGCGATCGATCACGGTCGAGCTCGACGCTCCGAACGTGTTGCCGATGGGCGCCGACCGCCAGGAGCTGACGATCATTCTCAACAATCTCATCTCCAACGCGGTCAAGTACAACCGAGACGGGGGCCGGGTGGATGTTCGCTTGAGCCGGGAAGACCGGACCGTGAAGCTCGAAGTCGCCGACACGGGGATCGGTCTGAGCGATGAGGAGGCCGCGCGCCTGTTCAAGGATTTCGTGCGGATCAAGAATGAGCACACCCGCGGCATCGAGGGCTCTGGGCTGGGCCTCTCGACCGTCAAGAAGCTCGTCCGTCTCTACCATGGCAACATCACGGTCACTGGCCGGCCCGGCGAGGGAAGCACCTTCGCGGTGACGCTCGAGGACGCCAACATTCCAGGATCGGCTGGATGACCCCGCCAGTCCCCGCACCCGAGAGATCGGAGAGAACCTGATCCGGGCCGGAGTTGTTCAAGCACCATTGAAGAGGAGAGGCCATGAGCGGCAGAATCCAACGGACCAACAAGGGCATGCGCCTTCACATCGGGATCTTCGGACGGCGCAATGTGGGCAAGTCGAGCCTGCTCAATGCCGTTACGCGCCAAAGCGTCTCGATCGTCTCCGATACCGCCGGAACGACGACCGATCCCGTGGAGAAACCCATGGAGCTGTTGCCGCTGGGACCGGTGCTGTTCATCGACACAGCCGGCATCGACGACATCGGCGCGCTGGGCGAACTCCGGGTGGGCAAGACGCGCCGGATTCTGGACCGAGCCGACATCGGCATCATCGTCACCACCGCCGGTGTGTGGGGATCCTTCGAGCAGGGCTTGCTCGACGAGATTCGCGCCCGCCGGACCCGGCCCATCGTGGTCATCAACAAGACCGACGTGGCACCACCTTCTGATCTCTTCTTGGAACAACTGCGCCGGCACGAGGCGCCCGTGCTGGCAACGGCGGCCGGCGATCCGCAAAGCGTGCTCGACCTGCGCGAAGCCTTGATCGCGGCCGCACCGCAGGGGTTTTTGGAGCAGCCCCCCATCCTCGGTGATCTGCTCGATCCGAACGACCTGGCCTTGCTGGTCATCCCGATTGACAAGGAGGCGCCCCGGGGGCGGCTCATCCTTCCTCAGGTGCAGACGATCCGCGATCTGCTCGATCACGACAACACCTGTCTGATCGTCAAGGAGCACCAGGTGGCCGACACTCTCGCCCGCCTCGAGAGGCCGCCGAAGATCGTGGTGACCGACTCCCAGGCATTCGCCGACGTGGCGGCGCAAGTGCCCGATTCGATCTGGATGACCGGGTTCTCGGTGCTCTACGCTCGCCTCAAGGGTGATCTGGTCACCCTCGTCCGGGGGGCACTGGCGATCGGTTCATTGCAGCCCAACGATCGCATCCTCGTGGCCGAGTCTTGTTCGCACCATCCCATCGAAGACGACATCGGCCGGGTCAAGATTCCCCGCTGGCTCGAGACACGGGTCGGCGGTGAACTCGACTTCACCTGGGTGCAGGGTCATGACTTCCCCGACGACTTGTCGCCCTACCGTTTGGTGATCCACTGCGGTGCGTGCATGTTCAACCGCCAGGCCATGCTGACGCGTCTGGCGGCCTGCGAGCGGGCCGGCGTGCCGATCACGAACTACGGCCTGACCATCGCCTACTCGCTCGACCTGTTCGCCCGTGCGCTCGAGCCGTTCCCCGAAGTGCGCAGTCTGCTGCCGAATCAGGCTGCCCCCCGGGAAGGTGCGGCGGACGCCACGGTGTCGCAGGCCACCGTGCCGCCAGCGGGTGTCTCGGCCGACCATCGGGCCAGTACCGATCATCTGATCCGCTGGATCACCGCGACCGACCCGGTCGAGCAGAAGGACCTCAAGGCCGCCGCCAACGCGGTTCGCCGCGTCGTGGTGGGTGAAGCGGTTCACCTGCGCGGCCTGATCGAGATCTCGAACCACTGTCGATGCGCTTGCTGCTATTGCGGTCTGCGCCGCACCCGGCGCGATGTCCAGCGCTACCGCATGACCGGGGCCGAGGTACTGGAAGCCGTGCAGCGCGCCCGCACGCTGGAGTGTGGCACGGTCGTCCTCCAGGCCGGGGAAGACCCAGGCTTGACGAGGTCATTCATCAGTGACCTGGTGCGGCGAATCAAGGCGGAGACGGGACTGGCCGTCACGCTGAGCCTGGGCGAGCGAAGCCGTGAGGACCTCGGCGCCTGGCGCCGGGCAGGGGCGGACCGCTATTTCATGCGTTTCGAGACCTCGGATCCCGGGCTCTTCGACGCACTGCACCCAACGCCGGCGCATGGCGCGCAGGCGCATGGCGCTCCGGTGCATGACGCGCCGCCGCATGGCGCTCCGACTCACGGGGGAGACGCGTCATCGTCGGCACCAGCGGTGGCCCGGTGCGCGAAGAGCCTCGCGGCACGTATCGATTTGTTGCTGGACTTGCGTGAAATGGGCTACGAGGTCGGCAGCGGCTTCATGGTCGGCCTGCCCGGTCAAACCGCCGGGAGCCTGGCCCGCGACCTCGAACTCTGCAAAGGCCTGGACCTGGACATGATCGGCATCGGCCCCTACGTAGACGAGGGTGAGACCACCGAGCCGCTCGGCGGTGGTACAGAGGAGGCACGGATCGCGGATGACCGGGCCCGGTTCGGTCCGTTGGAAGGGAGCGACCACGTCATCGGGGGCACCGAGGATCAGGTCTGCCGCCTGATCGCCCTCGCGCGGATCATGTGCCCGGAAGCCAACATCCCCAGCACCACAGCACTGTCCACGATCAGCCGCACCGGCCGCCAGGCCGGACTGGAGTGGGGCGCCAACGTGTGGATGCCCAACCTCACGCCGGAGCCCTATCGCAGTCTGTATTGCATCTATCCGGGAAAGCCTACCGCCGACGTGGGCACCGGAGAACTCCTTGGCCAAATCCGCACGACGCTGGGTTCGATGGGTCGCCATCCCGGGTCGGGCCCCGGTCCGCGGATGCGACGGTCCATCCCGCGCTCACCGGCAAGCTGATCGCTCCTCCGCCGGGACGCCCCGCTGTGAGCTTGACCGCCCGCCGCGGGGCGGGGAGCCGGAAGCGCGGAGCCGGAGGCGGGGAGCCGGGCGGAGTTGCCTCCTCGCTTGCTCTTCTGATACGCTGATCTCGCAATCAGGAATCGATGGGTCGTCTTTCATTGTTCTCGCTCCGCTCCACGCAGCTCTCTGGTGGGCCCAAGGGAGGCCTTGATGCAGAGCACATACCCAGGTCTTCATCCTGACAAGGCCGCCGGTTTCCCGGCCGCCCTTGCCAACGGTCACTCCGTCGGTGTGCAGCCGGGACGGCCACGGAGTTACCGCTGGGCGTGGGTACCGATCCCACTGTTCTTGGTGGCCATCCTCGTGTTGCGCCTGCTCGAGATACCCCAGGTGGTGGAACCGCCCTACCTGCTTCCGGTGCTCAACTTCCTACTCTCCAGTGCCATCATGATCTATGTCGCCTATCTGGCGGCTCGAAGCTACGCCCATCTGCCCTCTCTCCCCGTGCTCCTGCTCGGCTCGGGAGCGCTCGCATTCGGGCTGGTGGGCCTGCTGGCGCCGATCGCCATTCATTATCAACGATTCAATCTGGCATTGACCGGATACAACACCGGCATGTTGTTGTCGGGTCTCTGCCACGTCATCGGCGCCATCATCGCCGCATCCCCACCGAACCCTGAGCAGCTCCGTTCGCGCACTCTCCCGATCAGCGCGGCCTACGGTCTCGTACTGGCCTTGCTCGGCCTGGTCTGGTTTCTCGCCTGGAATGGTTTGACACCGGTCTTCTTCGTTCAGGGACAGGGCGCCACCTCCATCCGCCAGGCGATTCTGGGCGCGGCCGTCTTCACGTTCAGCCTGGCCGCGGCCATGCATCTGATCCGTTCCTCCCGGATGACGAGCGTCTTCCTCCGGTTCTACGGCCTGGGGTTGGGGCTGATCGCCACCGGTTTGCTGGGCGTTCTGGTCATCACCCAGGTCGGCAGTCTACTTGGCTGGGCGGGGCGCCTCGCTCAATACGCGGGGGGCATCTATATACTGATCGCCGTGCTGGCGGCTTTCCGCGAAAGCGGCCGTTCCCAGCTATCACTCCATGCGGCCCTCGAGAGGAGCGAGGAACGGTTTCGGATGGCGGCCGCTTCGGCCGGCCTCGGTGACTTCCACTTCGATCTTCGAAGCGGCAAGAAGAGCTGCTCGCCCGAGCTCCTTGCCATCTACGGTCTCTCATCGGATGAAGCGTTGTCACTGAAGGACGGCGTTCCAGCCGCGGTCCACCCCGACGATCGCCCCATCGTGCTCGAGGAGATCCGGCGCCGTGCCGCGCGTGTGGCACCACCCGATTTCAGTTATGAGCACAGAATCCTCCTTCCGAACGGGCAGTGCCGGTGGGTGCTGACTCGCGGTCAGATGCAGTTCGACGCCGAGGGAATGCCTTCGGCCATCTACGGCATCACCATGGACATCACCGCCCCCAAGCGGATCGAGGAGGATCTCAGGCACAGTCGCGAGCAGTACCGGCAGCTGAGTGAGGCCCTGCGGGACACCAATGAGCAACTCGAGCAACGCGTCGAGGAGCGTACCGAAGAGCTGCGCCAGCGGGCCGACCAGCTGGCCCGCTTGAGTTCAGAGCTCACGCTCGCCGAACAGCGCGAGCGCCAGCGCCTGGCGCAGCTACTCCACGACCATCTACAACAGCTCCTGGTTGGCGCGAAGCTCGGCCTGGGCATCGCACTCAACCGCGTCCCTGGGGATGCCAGAGAACCCATCCAGCAGGTGGAGGATCTGATCGACGAATCGATCAAGGCGTCTCGTTCGCTGACCGTTGAGCTCTATCCGCCGATCCTTCACGAGGCCGGTCTGGCCGGAGGGCTCGGATGGCTGAGCCGGTGGATGGAGAAACGGCATGGACTCAAGGTGCATCTGCGTGTCGACCTGGAGCCGGTTCCCGAGCGCGAAGACATCCGGGTTCTCTTGTTCCAATCCGTGCGCGAGCTGCTCTTCAACGTCGTCAAGCATGCGGATGTCTCCGAAGCCTGGGTGGCCCTGACCCAACGGGATGCCGGCACCATGCAGATCGTCGTCGAAGATCGAGGGTGCGGTTTCGATACCGACGCCCTTGCCTCCGGCAGGGCGGCGGCCAACACCGCGGGCGCCGGATTCGGCCTGCTGAGCATTGAGGAGCGGCTGACCTTGATCGGCGGGCATTTGCGCATCAAGAGTGCCAACGGCCGGGGTGCGCGGTTTACCCTGGTGGCACCGATTCATCCTCTCGTGGACGGGCGGGCCGGCGCGCCGCGAGCGTCCCTGGTGCCGGGTGGCATGCAGACACGAGTAGCAGGATTCGGCGACGGGGAGGTGATCCCCTCGGCGCCGGGCGATCCGATCCGCCTTCTCTTGGTCGACGATCACGAGGTGGTCCGCCAGGGGCTTTCGCGGCTGCTCGCCGATAACGTGGAGATCGAGGTCGTCGGTGAGGCGGCCGACGGAATCGCGGCACTCGAACAGGTCCAGCGCCTGCATCCGGATGTGGTCCTGATGGACTCCTCCATGCCAAGGATGAATGGGGTGGAGGCCGCCCGGCAGCTTCGCAAGCTTGCGCCCGGGGTACAAGTCATCGGCCTGTCCATGTACGAGGAGGAGGACCGCGCCTCCGCGATGCTCGCTGCCGGCGCCGCGGCTTACCTGCCGAAGTCGGGTGCAACCCAAACGTTGATTGAGACGATCCTCAAGGTCCACGCGGCAGCCCGCGAGCGGGTCGAATCTTAGCCCATCGCCCGATCAGTTTCTGCCACGCGACACGAAGCGGGGCCGAGCCCACTGGCTCGACCCCACTCCTTACCTGCTTGACCTGCTTGCGGAACTCGCTGGCGACCCGTTGCGCCGACCGCGCGGGTTATCGGAGCAATACCATCCGGCGGCGATCCTGCTCACCGGCCGAACTGAGTTTGCAGTAGTAGACGCCGCTCGCGACCTGCTCGCCGGCCTGGTCCCGACCGTCCCAGCGCGCCGAGTGCTGTCCGGCGCTCTGCGGCGCATTCACCAGCGTGCGCACCAACCGGCCGCTCGGGTCGTAGATGCCGAGCTCGACCTGTGCTCCGTCGGCGCCCGCGGGCACCTGGAAGGCGATCGTGGCATCACCGGCGGTGGGATTCGGCAGCACCCGGCTCAAGCGGATGGACGTGCTGCTCGATGCGGTCTCAGGCGCACCGCTGAAGCCCGTGACCGGGATATTGACATCGTAGCGGAGCCGGTTCGCCTTGGTGCAGACAATACGAAGCTCACCTTCGTGGGTCTGCGGAATGATCGGAATCAGCTGCTCGACGCCGGTTCCCTCACCCACGCCGATCAGCTCGCCGCCCACCGTCAGGCCAACGAGCGCACCGGCCTCGGCCGTGATCATGAAGGTGTCCTCATCGAAACCGAGTTCGGAACCATGCGAAACCGTCATCGGCGTCGGCACTTGATCGTGCATGGTCAAGAAGACGTCACCATGATGGTGGAACAGCGCATAGGTGACATTCTTGTTGTAGCTGTTGTAAGGCCAGTTGCTGTTGCGCAGGTAGTACTTGCCAGAGGTGTGGCCAAAAGCCGGCCGCAGCAGGGTGGCCGGCGTGCCGCCGTCACCGTGGTAGGGGTCGAACTCGGGCCACATGCTGTCGAAGATCCCCCACACGAAAACGTCGTTCACGAACGAGTAGGACACCTCCGAAGCAGCGATCAGGCCCACGGCGCCCTTATCCGCAAAGCGATGGAAGTTCTCGGTGAAGCTCGAACCATTCCAATTGTACTTGCCTGTCAGACAGTTGATCGAGAAGACGAACGGGTAGTTGTCGGCGTTGGTGAGCATGTTGGCGTTGCCGCTGTTGTAGGCCGGCTCACCCCATCCGACCTCGAAGCCGTGGTCGCGGTGCATCACGAAGTAGGCGCCGTCGTTGATGGCGTTGTTGATGCCCACGTAGTTGCCGCCCCAGTCGGTCAGGTGGGTCGGCTGGGCCGGAATGTAGCCCAAACCGCTCGGGCCGAAGTAGCCCACGACCGTGCCCGTATTGGGCGCGGTCGACCAAGTGTAACCCGGGCTGCCCGAATAGATCGCGTACTCCCGCACCGGATCCTTGCCGAGCGCGTTGGCCTGGTGGCCGTAGATGATCTCAGAGCACAGGATGAACCAGCGTTCGGTCTGCCAGCCGCCGGCGATCAAGGGATGATCGTAGTAGCCCGGATTCATGACCGGTTCGCGCTCGTAGGAGAACATCTTCTCGATCATGTCCTGCATCTGCACGTCGGTCTTGGCGCAGATACGGCCATGGGCCATATCGGGCAGGTGATCGTTCGTGGCATCCGCGTAGATGTTGTCGGCCACACAGTAGCCGGCATAGATCTGGGAGTAGACGCCAGGGAGGGTCTCGTCGCGCGTGCCCTCGCCACCCTCTTCTCCGCCGAAGTCCCCGCTATTGGGATAATCGCCCAGGATCAAGAAGGCGACCGGGGGCACATCCCAGGTGTTGTAGGCATTGGCCAGCCACTGGTCGATCTGGTATGCGCTGGTACCGGTCTGCGCCGTCGTGAAGATCTCCGTGGAGATTCCCTCGGCCTGCCGCCAGGTGCGAATCGAGTCCGCCCAGGCGAGGCAGGTGGCATTCTCGGCGGTGAGGATGACGTACTCGCAGCCGGTACGGTTGTCGGTCGGTGGCTCGCTGAAGAAATCGGCCGCCGGCAACATGTCATAATTGAGAAGCTGATCCTTCAGCATGCTCTCCCAGTAGCGGTTGCGCAGCCGTTCGTCGGCCCACTGGCCGCCGCCCGCGAAGTCGACGCGGATGTCGATGGCGGTGTAGACGGTGAGTTCACGCGTGACCGGGTTGTACTGGAAAGGAGTGATCCCCAGGGTCACGGCCTCGACGCCGCGCATCGTGATCGGCTCGGACACCTTGACCGGCATCGCCGGGTAGTGGGCACGCGTCCCGTAAATGGCCGGGTCCTTCTCATAGGTCGGGGGCGAGTCGTCATTCTCGAACTGGATCGCCGCCGCGGGCATCACATCCAGATCCGAGTACACGTGCGTCTCGGCGCCCAGCACCGTGACACTCACCTCCGCACCCGCCGGAATGGCGAGGTAGCGGCCAAAACCGGGCAGGTCCGGCGCACCCGCCGCGCCCGGCAGGAAGCAGCCGGGCAACCCGATCTTCTGAAGCGTCTGGCCGTGGATATCGAAGTCCTCGATGGAGAACTGGGCCATCTCGTAACGCAACTCGATGCCGGTTTGCTCTTGGGTCTGGATCGTCAAGCCCGCCGTTCCGGCATTCTGTTCGATGCTGATCATCTCGGCACGGGGCGTCGCCGACAGGGCGAACGCCGCCATGAGCATCAACACCAGAGCCAGGCCATGGCGGCCGCTGGACAGTGCCTTCATCTTCCCTCCTCGTGATTGCCTACGGTTTGCTCTCCCTGAAGGATCAGCACGTCATGATGGAACCTAAGGGGTCGGCGTCTGATCGTCGTTGGTTGCCGCAAGGTGCCTCGCCCACACGCGGGAAACGGATGCAGATCGTGAACCAATCCATTACATGGTTGCCGGACACGTGTGGTCCGGCCCTCAACACTGTAAACTGTACTCAATCCGGTGGATCGTGCGCAAGACCGCGTGGCCGAAATCCGCAAGAAGCCCCAGAACCCCCCGTGCTTCGCGGTGCCACCGGCTGAATCCAGCCGGACAGCAATGCGCGAACACGAAGCCTAATTGCCTGTAAAGATTCCAGATAGAGCAACAGTGGCTCTTATCGGCCGAACCCGCTCTCCGCACCCGCCTGGCGCGGATGGGCGGCCGCGGCCGGCCGTGGTTTGGATGGACCATGACCCAACCCATCCTGCATCTCAGCAACGAGCTGCCGGATGCCGACCAGTACTACATGGAGGAGGAGTAGAGCAACACTGCGCGAACGTGAAAGATGGGAGCTATCTACTCATGAAGAAACGGATCATGTTCGTCGACGATGACGTGAACTTGTTGGCCAGCTACCGGCGCCAGTTCGGCCGGCGTTACGAAGTCCAGGTGGCCGCCGGCGGCGACGACGGTCTGGAGCTCCTGAAGAAGAAGGGGTGCGCCCTGGTCGTGGCCGACATGTACATGCCAGGCATGAACGGTATCGAGTTCTTGACCCGCGCCCGGACGCTCTCCCCCGACACGGTCCGCATGATGCTGACCGGTGCGGCGGATCTGACCACGGCGGTCAACGCAGTCAATCAGGGCAATATCTTCCGGTTCCTTTCGAAGCCATGCCCGCGAGATACGATCGAGGCGGCCGTCCAGGCGGGGCTGGAGCAGTACCGGCTGATCACCGCCGAACGGGAGCTTCTCGAGCGTACGTTGCGGGGCAGCGTCTGGACGCTTGTGGAGATCCTCGGCTTGGTGAATCCCAAGCTCTTCAGCCGGGCCACCCGTTTGCGCGGCTATGCCCGACAGGTGCTCAAGGAAATGAAGGTATCTCAGAGCTGGCGCTACGAACTGGCTGCCATGATGTCCGAGATCGGTGCGGTCACGCTCCCGACCGACTTGCTGGAGCGGGTGGAGACCGGCGCCGCCCTGTCGCCGGAAGAACAGAAGTTGTACGAGTCGCATGCCCGCGTGGGCGCAGACCTGCTCGGAAGCATTCCCCGCCTCGAACCGATCGCGGACATGATCGAAGGCCAGCTGACCGGTACGGTGGTGCGGGAACGCCGCAGATCCGAAGACATCGATACAGATTCGGTGGCCTTCGGCACCCAGCTCCTCAAAACGATCCAGCGGGTCGACGCACTCGTCGAAAGGGGGGTGCCCCTGGTCGAGGCAATCGCCGAGATCGAGAGCGGGGCCACCGGCTGCAACCTTTCGGTCCTGAGCGCCCTGAGCGCCTCGATCCGGGAGCAACCGCAGTTGGTCGTTCGACCGATGGACATCGCCGATGTGCCGGTGGGGGCCATCGCCGATGAAGACATTCGTTCCTTGGACGGCACCCTGTTGCTCCCCAAGGGCCAGGAGATCACCTCGACCGTACGAACCCGCCTCCGGAACTTCGCCACCGGGGCCGGTGTCCGCGAACCCGTTCGTGTGCGTTTGATGCCCGACGCTTCTCGTGCGTCGTCATCGTCCGATTCAACCAGTAGCGATGCGGCCGCCGCTTGATGCCCCCTCCGGATCGCTCGACGGGACAGTTTAGCCAGGGCAGGAGGTTCATCCATGGGAGCTCCCGAATCCACGGAGCTGCTGGTCATCAGTCGGGATCCGACCTCTCTCGAGCCGGTCTTTGCCGAACTGGAGAAGATGGGATACGGCCTCCTTGCGACGCACGCATCGCCGGCTCCGGACTTGGAACCGGTGCTCGGTTCGGGGCACTGGGCCCTGGCAGTGGTTCACGACCTGGAGGATGAGTACCTGATCCAGGAGACCACCTCCGTCCTGCACCGCAACCACCCCGATCTTCCTATCATCGTCATCGCAAACACAAAGAACGAGGAGGTTGCCGGGAGGATTCTACGCACGGGCGCGGCGCACTTGCTCGTCCCTGGCAGCTGGGAACGTTTGCTGCCGATCATGCATCGGGAGCTTCGCGAATACCGCCGCAGTCGCCAGCTACAGGCTGCTCACGAGCAGTCCCGGGCCGTGGTCGAGGACACATCTGCATGCGTTCGTCACGAACAGCTGTTGCAGGAGTTGTTGCAGGAGCCTCAAGCTCAGCTTCAGGAGATTCTCGAGCGGGCGCCCATGGGTGTTGTGGTGGTGGGGCTCGACCGGAGCATTCGCTGGGCAAATGCACTGGTCTTGGAGATGGCCGGTGTCCAATCACTGGCCGAGATCGTGGGCCGGCAGTGCCATGAGGTCATGTGCCCGGCCGAGAGCGGCCAGTGTTCCGTGCTCGATAAGGCCGCTCGGCGCAAGTCCTTGCAGAGCCAGAAACTCGAGTCGATCGGCCAGCTGGCGGCCGGCATCGCCCACGAGATCAACACCCCGATCCAGTACATCGGTGACAATACCCGGTTCCTGGGCGAAGCACTCGAGGATCTGACGGCTCTGTGGACGAAACTTGACGAACTCAACCGGGCTCAGACCGAGGGGGCGGTTTCTCCCGACCTGATCAGAGAGATCATCGCCGTCGAGGAGGAAGCCGATCTGGAGTTCTTCCGGGAGAGCGCACCCGAATCCATCGCGCAGGCGCTCGAGGGCATCGAACGGGTGGCCACCATCGTTCGCGCCCTCAAGAACTTCGCGCATCCGGGCTCGACCGCCCCCTTGCCGACGGACATCAATGCCGCCATCGACAACACGGTCACTGTCTGTCGCAACGAGTGGAAATACGTGGCCGAACTCGTGCTCGATCTCGACGATACGCTTCCTGCGGTCACCTGTGTAGCCGGCCAAATCAACCAGGTCTTGCTCAACATGACCGTCAACGCCGCTCACGCGATTGCGGCCATCCCGAAGGCTCCCAGTGACAGCCTCGGCAAGATCACGATCACGACGCGCACACACGAGGACCGGGTCGTGATTCACATCGCGGACACGGGCAGCGGGATCCCCGAGGCGATCCGCGAGCGCATCTTCGACCCGTTCTTCACCACCAAAGAGATGGGGAAAGGGACCGGACAAGGACTGGCGATTGCTCACGACGTCATCGTGAACAAGCATGGGGGAAGCATCGACTTCGAGTCCGAGGTCGGGCAAGGCACCCGGTTCCGAATCGAACTGCCCATCAGCGGCCAGGCCTGCTCAGCAGAACACGCTGCGTGATGAAGGAAGAACGCTGCCAGATCGGCACTGTCGGGAGACGCAACCATGTCGAAGGATTCCGATCGTCACCACCCAGACTTCGACCCACGGAACGCGCATCGAGTCGTCAATGACGTCCTCGCCCGCAGTCCCGTCGTTGCTTTCGTGTGGGCCGGTGTCCAGGGTTGGCCCGTGTCCTTCGCCTCACCCAACGTGAAACGTCTGTTCGGCTGGACGGCCGAAGAGTTCATGTCGGGCCAAATCCAGTACGACCGTGTCGTCCACCCCGGCGATCTCGAACGGGTCGTCAAGGAAGTCGCCGATAGCAGCGCGGATCCTGAGACGACGAGGATCCCCCATCGTCCCTACCGCGTGATCCGCCGGGATGGCGACGTGCGCTGGGTCGAGGACTTGACCAACATCCGCCGCGGAGCACAGGGCGAGATCCTCGCCTACGAGGGCCTGCTGCTCGATATCACGCAGCGCAAGGAGGCAGAGGAGCGCCTGCAGCAAAGCCGCGAGCAATACATGCTGGCCGTCAAGGGAAGCAACGACGGCATTTGGGACTGGGACCTTCGCAAGAACGATCTGTTTCTCTCCAGCCGTTGGAAGGCAATGCTTGGGGCTACGGACGACGAGTTGCCCAATGCCTTCTCCTCCTTTGAAGGCAATCTTCACCCTGACGATCGCCCGTTGGTGCTTGCTCAGATACGCAGCTACCTGGACGGCCAGACACCCGACTACAAAGCTGAATTTCGCATGCGCCACAAGGATGGCAGCTATCGCTGGATCCTGGCCCGCGGCCAGGCGGTTCGCGACGCGGACGGAACTCCCATTCGCGTGGCCGGATCCCACACCGATATCACCGAGTGGAAACGCGCCGAAGCCGACCTGCGCGCTCAGTCTTCCTTTATTCGCTCTCTTCTCGAGACCGCCGTGACCCCCATCTTCTACAAGGACCTCCAAGGGGCCTACGTTGACTGCAACGGCGCCTTCGCCGACTTCCTCGGACGTTCTCGCGAGGATGTCATCGGCCGCACCGCCTTCGAACTCTCTCCGCCTGAAGAGGCCCGGCGCTACCACAAGATGGACCAGGATCTCCTGGCAGCGGGCGGGCAGCAGTCTTACCAATCGACCGTGACCACGACCGCTGGAGAGCGAGTCGTGGTCTTCCACAAAGCCGTCTGTACCGATGTCGCCGGCCAAGCCATCGGCATCGTCGGTGTCATCACGGACATCACCGAGCAGGAACGCGCTCAGCGCGAGGCGCTCGAGAAGGAAGAGCTCGTCCGCAGCATCCTGGCATCGGCACCCGTCGGGATCATGCTGATCGAGCCACGCACGCACGAGATCATCCTGGCCAACGACAAGGCGTGCGATATGCTTGGCTACCCACGCGGAGATCTTCAAGGACGGTTCTGCATCGACACGATCTGTCCCCTTCACCAAGGTAGGTGTCCGATCACCGATCACCCCGACCATCTCGACAATTTCGAGTGCCGGCTCACCACCCATAGCGGCCAGCCGGTGCCCGTCCTCATGTCAGCATCCGAGATCCACTTCGACGGGCGACGCCATCTGCTCGAGACCTTCATTGATCTAACCGCCAGGAAGGCGCTCGAAGCGCAGGCGCTGCAGGCGGAGAAGCTGGCGGCCATCGGCCAGTTGGCCGCCGGCATCGCCCACGAAATCAACACCCCCACCCAGTTCGTGGGTGACAATACACGTTTCCTGCAGGACGCCTTCAGCGCGTTGGCCACCTTCCTCACGAGCTACGCACGACTGCGCGAAGCCGTCTCAGCCGATCCGCGCGTGCGTTCCCTGGTCGAGGCCGTCGCACTTCAGGAAACGGACATGGATGTGGAGTTTCTTCTGGCCGAGGTCCCCCAGGCCATCGAGCAGAGTCTGGAAGGGGTTCGGCGGATCACCGAAATCGTCGCCGCCATGAAGGCGTTCTCCCACCCGGGCGCAGCGGACATGTCCCCCAGCGACATCAATGCCGCCATTCGCAGCACAGCCACCGTGTCCCGCAACGAGTGGAAGTACGTCGCCGACCTGGAACTCGACCTCGACGACGAGTTGCCCATGGTACCCTGTGTCCTCGGTGAACTGAATCAAGCCATGCTCAACATGGTCGTCAATGCCGCTCAAGCCATCGGTGAACAGGGGCAGACGGCGCCCGGGCGGCGCGGCAAGATCACGATCGCAACCCGGGCGACCCGTGACCATGTCGAGATTCGCATCGCCGACGACGGGCCGGGGATGGCAGAGAACATCCGTGAACGAGTGTTCGAGCCTTTCTTCACCACGAAGGATGTGGGTAAGGGCACGGGCCAGGGTTTGTCGATCGCTCGCCACGTTGTCGTGGAGAAGCATAGTGGCGAGCTGGTCGTGGACAGCACACCTGGCACGGGTACCTGCTTCACGATTCGCCTGCCGCTTCGCGAGAAGCGCTCCGCACGGGACGCGGCCTGATCAGGCGGCTTCGCTCTCCCGGTCTTCTCCCACGCCAGGGTCAGTCCGCTGTCGTTCGCCGCGATCTGGCTGTGACGTCGCTTCGTCGATCTGCCGCAGAAGAGCATCAACGTTCTCACCCTCGCCGTCGATGACGATGGCCCCGGTGTCGTCACGTTCGATCGCGGTGATGCCGGGGTGATCCTCTTCCAGCTTCTCCAGCACACTGGCTTGGCTCTTCAGGACCGTCAACATGCGCCGGCTGCCTTCCAACAGGCGCTTCTGTTGCAGCGCCTGGTGAATCGTGATGGCCAACTCGCTGGGGTTGCAAGGCTTGGTCATGAAACGGAAGATGCGGCCTTCGTTGATCGCTTTGATGGCCGTGTCCAAGCTCGCGTGGCCGGTAAGCACAATCCGGATCGTCTCCGGATACTGCTTCTGCACGACTGCCAAGAAGTCGGTGCCCGACATGCCGGGCATCATCTCGTCTGAGACCACGACATCGATCGGCTGCTCGGAGAGAATCTCGAGCGCCGCACGGGCCGATGTCGCCGTGTGGATTTCGAAGCGCTCACGATGCAGCGTCCGCTGAATGGCCTTGGTGACGCGGACCTCGTCGTCCACGATCAACACATGTGCACCCATTGCCCCCTCCCTTGTCTGAGTCACTCGGGTCTTTTCTCACGCCGTTCGTCGCCGATCCGGCAACAGCTCTGGATCAAGGTCTCGCAGGGCCTCCGTGGCGCGTTCGATCCAGATGGGCAGCCGCTCGCGTACACCGATCACATCCAGGAAGTCCATGTCGATCCCCGCCGCCGGCAGGTCGGGAAGCTCGCCTTCGGTCGGCATGTTGGCGTGCTCGATGGCATCGGCGATATGAACGGCCGTCAACGCGCTGAACCCGCTCGCGGAGCTTCGCTGAGGATACCGATGATAGGCCGCCACCTCGACAATGGCCGCCGGCATCGCCCACTTCGCCAGCAAGCCGGTCGTGAAGATCACCTCCGCCGGCCAGAGGTTGGCCTCGATCCGAACTGGATCCGCTTCCGCGATCGCCCACGAAGCCAGATGGATCAGCAGTCCGCCTGCCAAGGCATCGTCCTGCTCCAGGCGGTCCACCCGCTCGCATCGGCAGATCTCCCGGGCCATGATCCCGACACGGACACCCTGCGCCCACCCTTCGTCGCAGCGAGCGGGATCGCGGGCCAGCCGCGCGCATCGCTCGAGCGAGTGCAACGCTACCAGCGCCTTGGCACCCAAGCCCAGGCCGAGGATGCGGCCCATCTGGGCGCCATCCTCCTCCGCGACCTGCGATGACGGGCTCACCGCTCGCACCAGTTGAAGGAGTCGGCGCCTTGCCCTACCGTCTTCGAGAATCGCCTCGGTCAACAGGTCCATACAGCTATCGGCATCGCCGGACCAACGCAAGAGACGCGCATAGACGGGAGGGGGGGACTGCCATTCCACGTTTGTGCTCAGGAGAGACTGCGTAGCCTCGTGGTCGGTGAGGGTCTGTAGCGCCGCCGTCCGGGTGATCGCCCCTTTGAGCTCCTCCATATCGCACGGCTTTGTCAGGTACTGATGCACGGGGCCGATGGCCCTGAGCACACTCTCCTCCTTCGACTCACCCGAGAGGGCGATCCGAACCACGTGGGGATACTGGTCCATGATACGGCCCAGGAGTTCCGCGCCATTCATGCCCGGCATGCGCATGTCCGACACGACCACCCGGATCGGCAGCTCCTCGAGGAGATCGAGCGCTTCGGGACCGCTACCGACGAAGTGCATGTCCCATTCGGCTCGCAAGCTGCGCAGCATTCGGCGGAGACCTTGCAGGACCCGCGGCTCATCATCTACAAACAGAATGTGCAGTTTCACGGCAGTTTCCCCATCACAACATCCATTTCCATGCGGCCGGCGACAAGCTTCCCTTAGGCGGCCTTGCCCGTGGGGGCTCCATCATCGAGCGCTCGGCAGTGTTTCTCGAACTCCGGCATTCGGTCGGCAATCCCTGTCAGACGCAGATAAGCATCATCCAGAGGCTGCTCCAGTCCGCGACTCAAGAACGGTTGAATGCGTTGATCCAGAACATTCGCCACATGGACTGCGGTAAGAGCGGTGATCTGCGCGTCCGCGAGACCTTTGGGTGCATGGTGGAAGGCAACGGCTTCCACGAATGGATCGGGTAGTCCCCACAACCCCAGCAAGTGGGCGCCAACCTGTGCATGATCAGCTCCCAAGATCTGCTGCTCTGCCTCGATATCGGAGATCCCCTCCGAGTCGGCGAAGCTCAGAACCTGCTGGTACTCCGCTGGGAGGTTCGTCGCCAGTATCACCTTGCCGACATCGTGGAGCATGCCGGCGCCAAACGCGTCGTCGGTCACGCCTTCGCTCACCCCGAGGGTCGTACAGATCCGCTGGGCGAATCGCGCGGTATTCATGCTGTGGCGCCAGAGCTTGTCGATCGAAAACCCGCCGGTCGCTTGCGCATCGAAGGACGCGAACACCTGGATCGACAGCACCAGGTTCTTCACGGTATCGAGCCCGAGCAGATTGACCGCGTGGCTGGGATTCGACACGTGACGCCGCAAGCCGAAGAAAGCGGAGTTGACCATGTGAAGGATTTTGGCCGTCATGCCAAGGTCGTTGGAGATGATCTCCCCCACCTGCTGGATGGACGGTTCCTCGCTCTCGAGCTCTTCCACGATCCGGGCGTAGAGGGTCGGCCGGCTGGGGATCGTCTTGAGCTGACTGACCAGCTCGCTCAGGACCGGACATTGCAGCCGGTCGCGCAGGGAACACACGCGGTGAATGGTCGCCTTGAGGGCCTCCGATTCGCACGGCTTGGAGAGATACTGGTGCACGGGGCGCACGGAGCGGAGAATCAGCTGTTCGTCAGCCTGTCCCGAGAGGGCCAGGCGGGCGACCTGGGGGAAGTCGTTCATGACCTCCGTGAGAAACTGCGCCCCGTCCATGCCCGGCATGCGCATGTCCGACACGACGACGTCGAAGGAGTGCTGCCTCAGCAACTCGAGAGCTTCCGCCGCACTCGAGGCGAAATGCATGTCCCACTCCTTGCGCATACTTCGCAGCATGCGCTTGAGACCATCCAAGACGCGCTTCTCGTCATCCACGAAGAGGATTCTTCGGCTCATCCTCACACCTCATTGCGTTGCCTTTGTCGGATAGATACGATCGGATGTCGTGGCCTGGCTCGACATCAGGCCACGGCGGCTCTGCCCTCGATGGGCGTGACGGGAAGACGAATGATGAACGTCGTTCCCTCCCCCAGCTCACTTTCTACCCGGATCTCGCCCCCATGCTTGTCAACAATGGCGGCATAAACGATGGCCAGGCCTTGCCCGCTACCTTTGCCCACCTCCTTCGTCGTGAAGAAGGGTTCGAACATGCGATCCTTGACCTCGCCCGGAATGCCGCTTCCGTCATCGGCCACGCGGATTTCGATCCACGATCCTGCCCTGCGCGTGCTGATGTGAATCTCGCCCATGTCATCCGGCGTTTCGCCTCGCGCGTCCGCAACGGCGTCGGCGGCATTGACGATCAGATTGAGTACGGCCTGATTCAGCTCACCCGGGTGACAGGGCAGTGGAGGCAGATCGGAAGCGAATTCGGTTGTGAGCTTGGCCACATACTTCCAGTGATGGGTCGTGACGGTAATCGTGCTCCGAATGGCCTCGTTGATGTCGATCGCTTGCTTTTCCTTCGTACCTGGGTGAGAAAACTCCTTCATCGCCCGGACGATCGTGCCGATGCGCTGGAGACCCTCCATGGCCTGATCGAGAGCAGACGGAATCTCCTGCTCCAGGAACTCGACATCGGCGTCGTCCAACATGGCCCCGATCCGCGCCTGGATGTCGGCAACCTGTTGCGCCTCCCGCGGGTCAGTGCCGGGCTTCTCGTCCAACAGGACCCGCAACGAGCCGATCAGGGCCTGGATGTCCTGCATGGCGTCTTTGAGGAAGTGGACGTTGTCGCTCACGTACTGAGACGGCGTGTTGATCTCGTGCGCAATGCCGGCGGCGAGTTGACCCACCGACTCCATCTTCTGCGCCTGCATGAGCTGTTGTTGCAGGGCCCTGCTCTTCGTGAGATCGGTGATCGTGAGCAGCATGCCGCTCACCTGCAGGTCATCGGACAGGAGTGGGGCTGCGCGAATCTGTGCCGGGAAGGCCTTCCCTCCCCGGGTTCGCAGTTCGAGTTCCTCTTCCCAGGTCTCCAGCGCATCCAATGCCTTGACAAGCCGCGCGAGCGCCTCGGAGGATACGAAGACTGCGGAGAGGCCATCCGCATTGATCGAGTCGAGCGTGTGCTCCAGCAGACGACCCGAGGCCAGATTCAAGTACGTCACGCGACCAGCGCCGTCGGCAATCAGTACCGCTGCCGAGGAATCATCGAGTGCCGCCTTCACCCGGGCCAGTTCTTCGCTGGCACGCTTCTGTTCGGTGACGTCCACCGCGGTGCCCACCAGGCCCGCAATCCGTCCAGTCGGGTCACGCAATGGTCTCTTGCTGATCAGGTAGATGGCCTCGGTTCCGTCGGGCAGTACCACCGGCAGCTCGATGTTCGTGGCCCCTTCCCCTTTGGTGATCACCAGCTCGTCGCAGGCTGTGAGTGGCGCCAGGCGGTCGAAGGCCAGTTCCAGATCCTCTCCCTTCTGCCCCAGGATCTCCTCGTCTGAGGACAGGCCGCAGACCGACAGCATCGCCCGGTTGCATCCGGCGTATGTGTAGTTGGGTCTCTTCCAGTAGACCGGGAAGGGAAGCGCCGCCAGAATGCGTTCCTGCAGCCAGATTTGATTCTGGAGACCCTGCTCGTGCTTGGCGGAGGTGAGGAGCTGCGCGGCCAACTGGGCCAGAAGCTTCGCCGGCGTCGCGATCCGCTTGCGATGATCGCCCAGGCCCGCGCCAGCCCTGTAGATTGAGAAGTGCCCCAGATGCTGGCCCGAATCGCTCTGCGTATCGCCAGCAACATTCGCCGGGATCGGGACGACCCATGGATCCCCGGCCTCCGCGGAATGATGGCCCGCGGCGGCCGCCAGACAGATGGAAGCGCTGGACCTTGGTCCCCTTTCGTGGCGCGGTCTCTCCCCCGCGGGCGTCTTGGGAATCTCGCCGGCGACGAGCGCCGTTGGGAGGTCCAGTCCCTGCAGCCAAATCTGGCAGTAGCTGCCGGGGAGCAGCCCTGCCATTGCCCCTGCGATCCACTGCAGCTTCCGTCCGAGTGAGACATCGGGCGTTCGGAGGCGGCCGACGAGGGCCACCAGATCCTCGAGGTAGCTCGTCGCGGCATCTTGAGACCCCAGATCGCTGCGTCGCGACGCCGCCGGCTGCACGACCTCGAGGCACTCGAAGACCCCCACGATCCGCTGTGTTTCGTCACGAATGGGAAACGCATTGGCCCGGCACGTCACGGACTGCCCGTCTGGGAGCTTGAGCGTTCGCTCCCAAGGACGAATCTCTTCGCCACCTCGAAGCCGGAGCAGGGGACAACGGCTGGTTCCGCAGGAGTCGTCCGGGATGATCGTGCTGCAGGTTCTCGAGAGCGCCTGTTCGCTGGAGAGGCCCGTCAACGCCTCGAAGGCCGGGTTGACCTGCAAGATCGTCCCATCCAGGTCGATCAGGCACAGGCCGAGTGTGGACTCGTTGAACACCTGGTCTGTGAGATTTCGGATGATCATAGGTGGCGCAACGATCTGGCTCCAAGAGCGTCCCCGCACGGTCCTTGAACTCCACCTGCGCGGATGGAATCCGGCCAGCCGGCGCGAAAACCACCCTGCCAGGTGTCATCGAGAATGATCGGCGTCTGGGTCGGACAACATGAGAAACGAACACTCGAGCGGCTCAGGACCGAGATGCCGTAAGGTGCCAGGATTCGTGCGACATGGGCCGGCGACCAGCTGCACTTGCAGCAGGGGAGCACGTATGAAGTCAGCTCGGAATCGACTCATGGGTATTGCAAAAACATGGCGTTCCCCGGCAAAGAGAGATGAATAGACTACTGATTTGGTGGACATTCGGTTCGTCATGTGCGATGCTCTCCCACATGAGACGATTCCTGCTTCTCGTAGTCCTTTCGGTTCTGTCACTGCCCCCAATCGCCGGTGCCGATTGCACCGACTTCTCGCAGTACGCTCGCTGGGTGACCGATGCCGCCTTCCCCGGCATCACCGGAGGCGTGGACCTCACGGACGGCCACGCCTACGCCGTCAATCAGAGCGGCCAGTTCGGCGGCCTGACAATCTATGATATCCACAACCCCCTCGAACCGTTCCTTCTCGGCTCGACGCCTGCTTCCGGTCCGAAACACGATGTCGTCGTCCACCGACCATACGCCTATGTCACGAGCAGCGCGGGACTCGAGATCATCGACGTGGCCAATCCCGAGATTCCCATCGTTCTCGGTTCGATCGCTACCCCGGACGCGGTCTACGGGCTCGATGTAAGCGGCGATCTCGTGTTCGTCGCTGCGGAAGAGAGCGGCCTGATCATCATCGACGCGGGCTCACCGACCTCACCAGTCCAAATCGGCCATCTGCCACTACCCACGCGCACTCGCGACGTCGTGGTGATCGGGGATCGCGCCTATGTGGCCAACTACGATCAGCTCGGGGTGGTCGATGTCAGCAACCCCGAACAGCCGCTTCTCCTGGGTACCGAACCTTTGCCAGGCGGGTATGGTCACAGCCTCGCGGCCAACGGAACGTATGCCTACGTCGGCGGGCTTTCGAGCGGTGCCGGCCTTCACGTATTCGATGTCACCGATCCCACCCACCCGCTGCTCACGGGCAGCTTGACCGGATTCTCGGCTTATGACGTCGAGCTCGCCGGGACGATCCCCATCGTCGCTGGATCGCGCGGGCTCACGCTTGTGGATCCGACCGACCCATCCTCCCCCGCGCTGCTGGCCCACGTCCCGGTGTCCGGCGGTTCGGTGGCCGCGGGGTTCGGATTCGCCTATCTGGGTGGTGGCACGGTCGTTCATCCGGACCTGCGGGTCGTCGAGCTCGGCACCTTCACGGCGCCCTTGCCACTCGGCGAGTATCTCGGGCTGGATCACACCTATCTGGTTGATCGGTCCGGAGGGACCGCCTTCATTCTGGGAACGATCGGCACGAACAACTTCCGGTTCGAAGCGATCGATGTCTCCAACCCCGGTCTGCCCATCCTCATCGAGGGCCTGGGGCTGGGTCATCACACGCAGTTCAGGACTCTCGATGTCGAGGGGCATCTGGCCGCCTTCTCCCTTGAGGACGTCGTGCATTTGGTCGACGTGACCGACCCGGAGACCATGGAACTGGTGGGGATTACCGAGGCAGGATTCGGAATCCAGGGCATCGCTCTCGCGGGGCCCTATCTTCACGTCGCCACCCTACTCGGCCTGAAGACCTATGACCTGACCGACCCGACGACCCCCGTCGAACTGGGAGAGTTTGAGGCAAGCCATCTGGCCGGGTTGGCGATCGCAGGTTCGATGGTCTACCTCTGCGGGAACGGCTTCGGTCTCCAGATCGTCGATGTCACCGATCCAGCCGCACCGATGCCGCGTGGCAGCTTGCCGGGACACCACGACTACACGACGGTGACGGTCGCCCCGCCCCACGCCTACCTGGCCGGGCCCTCCGGCTTTGCCGTCGTGGATGCAAGCTCACCAGACGCGCCGTTGATCGTCGCCGAGTTGCCCTTGCCAGGCGACGCCGTGGCTATGCACCTGCACGATGCGGTGGTCGCGGTGGCCATGCTGGGCAGTCAGGTGATGCTCTACGACGTCACGGATCCGGCCGGGCCGGTGGTCCTCGGCAACACGAGCGGCTTGCCGCCCTCCTACGCCTGGTCGGTCGCCGCCGGGCCCAGGATGATGCTGGTCGCGGCGGATGCTGCCGGTCTTCAGATCTTCCCCGCACAGTGTTCGTCCGCGGCAGCCGGAGACAACGACACCACCGACGACCGTTCAAGACAACACCCGCTCGGGCCAGTCCTCAACGTGCATCCTTCGCTCGGAGGAGGTACGGCAACGCTATCGTTTTCCCTCCGAGCCCCCGACTCGGCGGTGCTCAGGATCCTCGACATCAGTGGACGCACGGTGCGCCTCTTGCACTCGGGCCCGCTCACGCCGGGTTCACACACCAGGGCTTGGGATGGACGCGACCACTCAGGGCGCAGGCTCGACTCCGGGGTCTACTTTGGCCAGCTCGCCACATCCTGCGGTTCGGTCGTGGAGAAGGTGTTGGTGACCCGATAGATGGCGAACCGCCTGTCGCCGCCGCTCTCATCCAGCCGCCTGCAAGAGGCATCACCCAAAGGAAGTCTGAAACTCGCCCCCCCAGAGATGGTGTACTCGTTCTGATCATCTTCTCGTCTTCTCGTTTCGAGATACGTCGTCGCGATACCTCGTCGAAAATCCTGGTCGAGATGCTAAGGTCTGGAGGCTAAGGTCTGGACGCTAGGGTCTAGACGCAGAGGTCTGGACGCTAAGGTCGACACGCTGAGGTCGACACGCTGAGGTCGACACGCTGAGGTCGACACGCTGAGGTCGACACGCAATGGCCATGATCCAATGAAAGGGGCAACTTACATGCATCACGAGCCACACAAGATCAAGACCGTTCGTTTGCTGGCATCTCCCGGTCTCGAAGAACGCAAGCGCCATCTCTCGAACGCGCAGTTCAACGTTTGGCACCTCACGCCTTCGCAGGTGATCTTCGATATGTGCTCGCTGGGCACCAGTGCCGTCAGCCAGGAGCAGCTCTCCGGCCAGCTCATCGGTGATGAGGCCTATGCCGGATCATTGAACTTCGAGGTCTTGCAGCATGCGGTTCGTGACGTGCTGGGTCACGAGTACGTCTGTCCCGCCCACAATGCGCTCGGGTGCATCAAACTCATCATCTCGACCCTGGTGGGTGAAGGCCAGACCGTTCCCAGCAACGCCCGCTCGCGCACGGATGTCTTCACACCGCTCGAGATCGACAGTCCGGATGTGCGTGACCGCAGCGAGAAGACCTTCACCGGCAACATCGACCTCGGCGTACTCGAGAAGGCGATCTCTCAGACCCAGGTGGCCTTCGTCAGCATCCAGGCCTTCGCCGATGGTCAGCATCCCTTCAGCCTGGCGAACGTGCGTGAGGTGCACCGGCTGACCCAGAAGCATGGCATTCCCCTGATCTGCGATGGGTCACGCATCATCGAAAACGCCTGGTACATCCAGCGGCACGAACCCGGGCAAGCCGACCGGCCAATCGGCGAGATCGTGAAGCGAATCGTCAAGACCTGTGACGTGATGCAAATGGACGGTGCCCAGGACCCCAAGACCAATACGGGCGGTATCCTGACCACCGACAATCCGGACACTCACGAGAAGTTCATGAACGAGGTCGTGGTCTTCGAGGGCCTGCACACCTACGGCGGCATGGCGGGACGCACGATGGAAGTGCTCGCCCGAGGCATTCGCGAGATGTGTACCGAGGAAGAGGTGCAATGGGTCATGCACCAGACCGAGCGATTCACCCAACGCCTGCGTGATGGCGACGTGCCCTTGGAACGCGGGTGCGACGGCGCCTATCTTCGCGCCGACGAGTTCCTGTCCCATCTCGAGGAGCATCATCAGGACACCCTCTCGGCAGCCCTCTACCTGACGAGCGGCGTCCGCGCTACCAGTCAGGGGCTCGTGGGCGAAGCACCCCTTCTGCCCGTCCAGATTCCACGGCTGGCGATGACCGACGAGCAGCTGGACCAGGTGGCCGACGCCATCATCGCTCTCCATCAGGTACGTGATCAAGTCCCCTGCCTCAAGCTGCGCGCCGCCGGACGCTGGCGTGATCAGATGACCTATCACTGGACGTTCCCGCACCTGCCGGCTTACACCTTCGCCACCTTCCCCTACGAGATCCACACCATCGAGCGTGTTGGTGTCCTGACCCGCGAAGCGCGCGAGCAGGCCATTCGCGAGGCCGGCTACAACACCTTTCTGCTGCGTTCAGCCGATGTCACGATTGACTTGCTCACCGACTCGGGCACCTCGGCCATGAGCACCGATCAGTGGGCCGCGTACGAAGGCGTTCGGCCCAGCGCCACCGCCAGCGACGAGTATCACCGGTTCGTGGACGTGCTCAAAGACACGCTCGGCTACGAGTTCGTGTTGCCGACCCATCAGGGCCGCGCCGCTGAGCACATCCTCAGTCAGATCATGATTCGGCCCGGCCAGTGGGTTCCCGGAAACATGTACTTCACCACGACCAAACTCCATCAGGAACTCGCCGGCGGCGTCTTCACCGACGTCATCGTCGATGAAGCGCACAACACGCAGAGCGAGTTCCCCTGGAAGGGCAATATCGACCTCGCGAAGATGCGTGCTCTGGTGGACGAGCATGGCGCCGAACAGGTGGCCTACATCTCTTTCGAACACTCCGTGAACATGGCCGGGGGCCAGCCCGTGAGCATGGACAACATGAAGGAGGTCTACGAGTACGCGAGCGGGCACGGGATCCCGGTTTTCTTCGATGCCACCCGCTTCGCCGAGAATGCCTACATGATCCAGAAGAGCGACCCGCGGTACCAGAGCGTCAAGATCCGCGACATCGTGCGCGAGATGATGCTCTACGGTGATGGCTGCACGGTGAGCGGCAAGAAGGACTTCTTGATCAACATCGGCGGGTGCCTGGCCTTCCGCGACAACCGCGAGTGGGCCGAGAAGGCCGAGCGGCTCCTGCGCATCTACGAAGGCAACATCACCGACGGCGGACTCGCCACCGCCGATCTGGCGGCGATTGCCCGCGGCGTGGAAGAGATGGTCGACGACCGCTACATCCGCTCGCGCGTGGAGCAGACGCAGTTTCTGGGCCGGCTCTTGATCGAACGCGGCATCCCCATCGTCACGCCTCCGGGCAGCCACGCGGTCTTCATCGATGCCAAGCGTTTCCTGCCCCACCTGGACCAGGAGGAGTTCCCGGCCCAACGGTTGGCCGCGGAAATCTACGTGGAGACCGGGGTGCGTGCGATGGAACGCGGCAACGTTTCAAAGGGCCGCGACCCCCAGACCGGCGAGAACTACCGTCCGGCCTTGGAACTCGTTCGCCTGACCATCCCGCGGCGGGTCTACACGAACGACCACATGGCGGCCGTCGCCGAAGGCATCGAGCGGGTCTACGGGCGGCGGGAACAGATCAAGGGATTGCGGTTCGTCTACGAGCCGGCGAAGCTGAGGTTCTTCCAGGGCCGTTTCGAGTCGAAGTAGGACTGGGAGGCAAGGCCGCTGTGTCCCGCCGGGCGGCGGGACACAGCCTAGGCCTTTTCGCGTCCTGGTTTCGTGGGGTGCGCCTCCTCGGCGACACGATCGGCGCTGAGTTCCTGCAACGCCGCCAGTACTTGATCGAGCTGGCTGGCCTCACCGCCTCCCATGTTCTCCTCTTCGGCCACGTCGAGCTGCCGCGCATCGTATTCCCATTGCCGGAGAATCTCGATCTTCTGCTCGCGCGACAGGCCCTCTTCCTTCACCACGGCCTGTGGCGAAGAAAAATGCCTCGAGGGATCGCGCATGGCATCGTTGTTCGTCATCGCTTCGTTGTTCGTCATCGCATCGTTGTTCTTCATCGAGGCCTCCTTCGCATTCCATCCATCCTGAGCGTGGGGCGCCCGCAGGCCACAACCTGCCCAATCGTAGTCGTCGGTGGCCCTGCCTCGCCACGGGCGGCTTCCTGGAGCCCGTATCGTGGATTCCCTGGGTTTCGTAGCAAAGGGTGGCGCTTGCCAATCGCCTCGGGATTGCGGTTGGACCCCGCCGCGATTCACTCTCATGGAATCGCTACGGACCGTCGGGCGCAGCCTCCAACACATCTTCGATGAAACCGATGACGAGCTGGGTCGGCTCTTCGTCGGCAAACTCGAAAGCCTGCATTTCCGACACGTGCCCATACCCTTCGAGACGTTGCAGCTCGTGATCGTATCCCAGCCGGACGAGCTTCTCGCTAAAGGCGATCGCCTGTTCGGAAAGTGATGGCAAATCGTCCGCGGCATGGAGCAAGAGCATGGGGAAGAGCGTTTCGGCGCCACTTAGATAGGTCGTCGGCGAAGCTGAATCGAGAATGGCCTCATCAGTAGCCGTACCGAAAGTCTGCTCGAGAGCGCTCGCGAAGATGGCGGGATTGAGTTCGGTCAGGCGGTATCCGCCACTCATGCTGATCAGTCCACGAATACGCGAGCGCAGATCGGCATAATCGCCGTGCGCCGCGAGCAGCGTCGCCAGATGCGCACCGGCCGAGTGACCGAACAGGAAGATCTTGGCGGGATCCCCTCCATAGGTCGTGACGTTCTCGATCGTCCACTGCAGCGCGTTGGCGCAGTCATCGAGATTGTCCGGGTACCAGGCTGCCTTGAGGGAGGGATCAGGGGCCTCACTGGTGCGGGTCGAACAGATCGCCGTGGGAAACACCTGGTCGGAGGTGAGCCGGTAGTTGATGACCACCGTCACCCAGCCCCTCTGGCGGGTGAAGGACTCGGCGACGAAGTCGTACCACTCCATGTATCCGTCCGTCCAGCCCCCACCGTGAATGTAGAAGACGACGGGCGCTTGCGAGGCGCCCTCGGGGTAGTAGACCGAGAGATTCCGGGTTTCGTAGTCCTCCATCTGGGTATATGTATCGACGGTGTCCCCGTCGACCACCTGAAGGTTACTGCGCAGGTCCGTGATGCGAAAGGGACCGATCGGATCGCTATAGCTGCCGTCATAGAGAAAGGGTCCCGCACTCGCCAGTGCCTCAGGGGTCTGATTGCAGGGACAGACGGAATCGTCGTCGGAGCAGGCGGTGATGAGGATCACCAGAGCAAGAAACTGAACGGCCATCGCAGCCGAGCGATTGTTGGCGGAAGTGCGCTGCATGCTCTCCTCCACTGCTTGATGTCCAGATCGACTCGGTCCTGATCTCGGTCCTGATCTCGATCCTAATCCACGATTTCAGCGTGCCATCGCACACCTTTGTTGATAGAAAGTGCCCTCTGCACATCCCTATACAAGCGTGATGCGGTCTTCGGCTTCCCTCTGCCGTTGAATCGCCCAAAGCTTGGCATACTTCGTGAAGACGGAGAATGCCCCCAGACCACACAACACGGCGCCGTGGTATCCATCACGAAAGCCCTGATGCACCAGATACATCTTGAGGAAACGGGCGAACGGCCGGAGGGTGAGATCCGCGATTCCCGCGCGCTTTCCCCGTTCATAGGCGTCCTCTGCTCCCCACGTCGTAAACCGCTGAAACGTGCGGAAGTACTCTTCGAAATCCCGATAGGTGTCGTGGTACATGGGCTCATCGATCCGCCCGGGATGACCATCCATCACGACGCTGGCATGAACCTTCTTCTCCCGATAGCGCCCTTGGGCCGTTCGGAAAAGGCGCAGGTTGTAATCCCGATGCCAACCGCAGTGATCGATCCGCTTGCCGAAGAAGTACGAGATGCGCCGGACATCGTAGCCATCCGCCCCCCCAGGCACGCCGACGATCGCCTGAATGGCATCGGCCAGCTCGGGCGACACCCATTCATCGGCGTCGAGCACCAGGGTCCACTCCGTTTTGATCTGGGACAAGGCCCAGTTGCGTTGCGCTGCCGCGTTTTCGTATTCGTGGACCACCACGTGAGACGTGTACTGGCGGGCAACTTCGTCCGACCCATCGGTCGTTTTGGGGTCCACAACACAGAACACGTCATCTGCCCATCTCACGCTCTCTAAACACCTGGGCAGTCTGTCACCCGCGTTGGGAACCAGGATCAATACTGTGATATCGCCCATACCACCTCCCGTTGCAGCGAACACCGCATCCTAGCAGATCTTCCGGCATCGCATCCAGGAAAGCAGCCTGAGCGCGGAGTGCACTGAACGAGCGGTCGAAGCAGGTGAGGCCCCAGTCTCAGAGCGACGCCTCGTCGATCAAGCCTAGGACAGTCGTCTGGCTCCTGATGACAACCTGACCTCTGACAGAACGACCAGGCCGATTGATCGCCCCGTGAACCCATGCGGGAAAGCGGGTACGCGATCACAGGGTGACATCATCAGGCGAGCCTCGATGGCCCCACGTCCGGAGTGATTGAAGTCCGAGGTCGCGAAGTCGCTGCCGATGAAGGCATGCACGGTGACCTCAGAACCCGCGCTCGTGGAACAACCTCAGCACGTTCGGCCATGCTGCGGAAAACTCGAGCCGGCCCATTCCTGCGCCGGTCTCGAGCTTCTCGACTGCCGGTGGCAACTCAGGTAAGAAGGTGGGTGACAATGCGGCCAAAATCGCGGCCCCTGTCGGCGTCAGCAACTCGGCCTCGACCGGTCCGGCATCATGCGGAATCCCGAACCGGTCAAGGATGATGCGCGTGGTCGGCGCGGGCACCGTCAGCCGCCCGTGCGAGGAGGGCCGTGTCAGCCCACCTCCCACCCGCACGGGAGCGACGCACGCCACGCTGTTCAGGTCGACCGCCAGATGCTGGAGCGCCCAGGCCACACCGACGACATCCACCACGATGTCCTGCGCTTCGTGCAGTTGCCCCCCACCCGGATGGGGGTGCGGTATCCCACTGCGATGCAGTTCGAGGTGCTCACTGCCGTTGAGCCAACCGTCATGTGCGCCTTGCCGGATGGAACCCACCGCCCGGGTCACGGCCGCCTCCTGGGTCGCGGCCACCTCCGGGAGGGTATCTCCCTTGCGCATCGCGGCCGCCTCTCCACTGGCGCCCGGCTCGGCCGGGTTGCCGTCCAGCGACTGTATGAACGGCTTGATGTCCACGATCGGCGTGCCGTCGAACAGGTCTATCGGTCCCGTGATGAGGCGCGTCCCATCGATCCGGCGCAACCGCACGCGGCTCAGCCCCACCGGGCTGGGGCGATTCGGCGAGCGTGTTGCGAACACGCCGTACTGTTCCTGGCCGTCTTTCCACGGTGGACGCAACCGCAGGCTATAGCCGGGTGAGCGCTCGAGGTGCGACAGGACGAGGAGGTGAGAGAACGATTCGAGCCCGTCGAGGGCGGGCACAAGCTCGGCTTCGATCTCGATGAAGAAATCCTCGGCATCCAGTGCCGTGTCACTGGGTGGTTGATAGGGTGCGCGATCTTGATACGGCGTGTGCGCCGTCCCCACAACCCGTAGCTCGACTGAACGGTGCCTCGTGCTGCTCAGAGGGAGGATGCCGTGGGCTGTGCGCTCGGCAGCACACAGGATCGCCACGGCGCGATGCGCCAGCCCAGCGTACGGGCCTCGGACACCGGCCGATTGCAACGCCCTCTCCAGGCGTTCAGGCGCCTCGACGATGGGCAGTGGCGCCCGCGGCCCGGCTTCCAGGATGATCTGCCAGGCGCCCGCACGATGGCGGATCTCGCGCCGCGACACGCGAATCCTCGCCCCCCCCACCAGATCGGCAGCCGCACGCATGGCTGCGAGCACGCCTTCTTCAGGCGCACCCAAGCCCAGCAAAGCCGCTGCGAACATGTCGCCGGCCATGCCCATAGCGGCTTCGATCCACAATCGTCCAGCTTGGCGCCGGGATCGTTCCGCCGCCTGAACCGCGAATGGGTCGTCACTCATATTTCGCGGCCCGCCGCGATCCCTTGTGCGAAGGCCGTCTCGATGTTGGCCGGCTCGGCGGCGTCTCCAATCACGCGGATGTCCGGTGCGAGGCCGTTCGCCTCCGTCACGAGCGAGGCTTCGGGCTCGGTGCCGGAACAGACGATCACCGTATCGAACGCCTCCATTCGAGTTGGCTTGCCGTCTACGAGCGCCTCGACACCATCGGAAGTGAACGTTTGCAGTTGCGTGCTCGGCAAGAGCTGGATGTGGCCGTCGGCCTGGATGCGTTTCATGGTAAGCTTACGTGAGATCGGATCCATGTCCGCCCCAATCACATTCGATCGACGGCAAGCCACCACGTTCTTGCCCATGGCGGCCGCCATCTCGGCTACTTCCACACCGACCATGCCGGCCCCAACGATGAGCACCCGGTCACCCTCGATCGACTTCTCGCCCTCGAAGAACTCGTACGAGGTGATGACGTGCTGAGAGCCCAGACCCTGGATTTCAGGAATCGGTTGCCGGGCACCGGTCGCCACGATCAGAACGTCGGGTGACTCGCGTTCGACCTCCTCCCGTGTAACACGCTTGGAGAGCCGAACCCTGACGTGTGATTGGTCCAGACGGGACAGCATTCCCTTGAGCACACGCGCCATGGAGGACTTGCCACTTGGACGGATGGCAAAAGCGAATTGCCCACCGAGATAGTCGTGCTGCTCGTACAAGACGACGTCATGCCCGCGGTCGGCAGCGGTGATCGCCGCACCGATGCCCGCTGGCCCTGCCCCGACGATCATGACCCGCTTGGTGTGCATAACGGGCGCCTCCTCCGGCGCGGTCACCCACGGGTTGGCCATGCACGCGATCGGTTGTGCGGATCGAACATGGGCCAGGCAGGCCTGAAGACACGCGCCGCATTGCAGGATGCGTTCGTGATCCCCGGCGATCCACTTGCGTGGGAAGTCCGGGTCGGCCAGCAGCGGACGCGCCAGACCCACCGCATCGATCAGCTCGCGTTCGAGCACCGCCTTGAGGCGCGACGGATCGCCCAGCCGCCCGGTTCCGATCAACGGCAAGCTCGTGTGGCGCCGGATTGCCTCGAACGCATCGATCTGCGGCTGTTCCGGAAGCGCCATGTGGCCGAAGTACCAGGCCGGGTTGTCGCACGAATTGCCGAAGCCGATGTGCACGGCAGCAACGCCTTCAGCAGCCAGCAGATCGAGAAGCCACACTTGATTGGCCGGGTCGAGACCACCCTCGACGAACTCGTTGCCCGAGATGCGAACTACGACGGGCGTGGAGCCAGCGCCCGCCAGCACGCTGGCGAGCACCCCGCGAGCGAACAGCTCGGGATCGGCCCATCGGTCCGTACGCTGGTTCGTACGCGGCGACATGAATTGGTGCACCAGATAGCCATGACCCATCTGCAGCTCGATGAAATCCGCCCCCGCGGCGGCGGCCCGCATGGCGGCACTGCCGAAGTCATCGATCAGCTCGCGGATCTGTTCTTCGCGCAGGGCCGTGGCGACCGCGCCGGTCGCCGGGCACTCCGTGGCAACCGGTGCGACCGGCGGATGCCCGACGACGCTCGGATTCGCGGCCCGGCCGGCGTGATTGAGGTGGACAGCGACTCGGGCTCCCTGCTCGTGAACGGCGTCGACCAGAGAGCGAATCCCCGAGATGTGCTCATCCTGAAAGAGGCGCAGCTGCTTGGGGTGCTCGATTCCAGAGGAAGCGATTGCCGCCGGCTCGAGAATCAAGAGCGCCGTTCCGCCTTCGGCGATGCGGCGGTAGAAGCGCATAGCCGCTGCGGTCGTCCGACCTCCCGGCTCATTGAGCGCGGTCTTGATCGGGGCGAGAACGAAGCGGTTCGCGAGCGTCTTCCCGCCAATGGACCACTGGGTTTGGGCTCCAATCATGGTGTGGCTCCAGATTCTGATGTGAAGCATGGGTTTGGTCGCAGGCACCGCGGGGCACCTCAGCGCGGCACGGGGCGCCAAGGGGCACCACGGGGCGTCTGCAGTTGAACTATATGCAACAAAGTATCACTATTTTGGCGAGTTCGTCAAAGGGCGATGATGCAGCCTCAGCCTAGCGGAAAAGGCCCTTGATCCGGGCCCAGGTCGCCGAAATCGGAGGGGTGGGCGGATCGTTGACCTCCGCTCCGATTCCCAGCGCTTCGGTTCCCCCCCAGAAGTATGCCACGTCCTGCCAGCCTTCCGGGTAGCCGAGTCCGGGAGCCACACAGGTCCGCGGCTGGCCGGGTAGCGGGATGTGATAGCTCGGCCACATCGCGGGAGGATCGATCGGCGACCCCAAGCTCGAGATAGGCGAACGCGCCGTAGTAGGGCGGCACCACACCGTCATAGGCCCAGGTATAGGCACCGTCGTAGTACTCGCCCTCGTTGTGCATCATGAGGGTCCCGCAATCACGCTCCTCGTCGAGAACGAAGACTCCTCCCTCGGAGCCCAGATGAATCTTGTTCTCCTGAGACAGGGCCGTGCCCTGCGGCGCAAGCCCCGCTGCCAGCGACAGAGCCAGGACCATGGGCAGGGCGATCCTGAAGCACCGCGCGAGGTCTTTGCCGCGATGCGCCCACACGACTGTCTCACGAAGGTTCATGATCTAGCATCCTCTCCCAAGGCCACTCGAGTTGGGCTCTGCACGCCCCTGCGCGTGTCGACGAACGGAAGCCACACCCCCGCCTCACGGGGGTGCTCCTGGGACAGGGTCACCAGAGCAAACCCGCAGAGACTCCAAGGTAACCAGCAACCATCGGATCGTCATCCTCTACCATGATCATCACGAGCCTGAATGATGGCTCAACGAAGAAGGCGGGGCCTAGAAGTATTTTGTTCCCAGCATCCACAGCAAGCATCACGGCGCTGGTTTCACCCCTCTCGGGGACGAGGACCTCTCTATTGCCCCACCATTCCCAGTCCCTTTCCTCGTACTCGATGTTCGCAATGCCCAATCCCGCGCCAAAGAAGAACCCCCTGAGACCGCGTCCCTTATAGAAAGGATACGATCTGATGCTCAGACTATACAACCATCCGTCTCCCTTGGCCCAGTATCCATCAGGGTCCGAGTCTTCGTAGTTGATCTTGCCCACTGAGATCGATAAAGCTGTAAGTCGAGAGATCTTGTTCTCGTATAATCCTCCCAGGTAGCGGACTCCGTCACCGATAGGGAAGTATCCATAGGT
>CAZZIF010000006.1:29185-45430 GCA_964654025.1 uncultured bacterium | reverse complement strand
CCACTGAGCGCGGACAACCCGGCGCCACTCCTCGGGACCTACGCGCTCGTCAAACTCGGCCAGCTTCGCTTGATGCTCGATGATCTCTGTGAGCAGAAAGCGGCGACGATCTTCGGAAGAGACATGCCGGCTCGCGAAGAACTTGTAGAGTTCGTTGATCTCAGAGGCCTCGAAGGCCAAGGCGATCTGATAGGCATCCTCGAGTGTACCAACGCGGTCTTGCCATCCGAAGGTCATGGATTCACAGACCTCCTTGGCACTGCGCAAGTGGGTGGGATCCGCAATTCCCTCGAGTTCCTCAGCGCCAAGCCTGTCGCGAATCCGCGTCAGCTCCGAAATGTGGCTGCACTCGTCGAGCATCATCTCGCGCCACATCGCTTCCACCGTGGGTTGGTGCGCGAAACAGCCCGCCATGTCCCGGTAGAAGTCCCGGCCGCACGCCTCGGCGGCCAGGGTACCCTCGAGCACCTCACGCAAGGTCGGTTGCCAAGAAATCATGCAGAGACCTCCTCGAATCAATGTATCAGCGGATCAACGACTCAACGACTCAACGGATCAGCGGATCGACGGACCAACGACTCAACGGATCAGTGGATCGACGGACCAACGACTCAGCGGATCAGCGGATCAACGCAGAAGGATGATCGAGCGGCGGTCCTCACTTCCCGCCGCTTGGAGCCGCAAGAAGTAGACACCGCTGCCCGCCGGAGTCCCGGTGGCGAGTCGCCCGTCCCATACAATCGTGTGCTTGCCAGACTCCGCCGGCTCATCTCGCAATACGCGAACCCGCCGGCCGGACAGATCGAAGATCTCTACGGATACCGGGACCGGCCGGGAGACGGTGTACTCGATCCGCGCACTCGCGGCGAAGGGATTCGGACCTACGGCATGGATCCGTGTCTCCCAACAGCTGACCTCGATGGCGGTCCCGTAGACGGTTCCGGCTGAATTCATCGCGTAGGGACGCACATGGTAAGTGACTCCGGGCTCGAGTCCGCTGATCTCGACCGTGAACGTACCCAGATCGCCACCAGCGATCAGGCTGCTGTCGGCCACTGTCGGGGCGGGCCGCGTGCTCCAGCACACCCCACGTTCGGTAACTTGGCCACCGCCACCGCTCGTGATACGCACGTGCGCTCGCGCACTGGTCGCCGAGTTCGCCGTGACGCTCATCGATCCGATCGAGGGCAGGCCCATCGGTGTCAGGACCACGATCTCCTCGCCATAGGCGCTCCCCACCTCGTTGGTGGCAAAGGCCCGCATTCGATACCGGGTCACGGGACGCAAGCCATCGACCTCGGCCACAAAGGCGCCGGGGCCGTCGCCGCAATCGAGCGCCGGTCCTTCCACACTGGGTTGGCCGGTCTCGCTCCAGCACACGCCCCGCCGCCGGACCTGTCCCCCACCCTCCTCGAGCACCAATCCACCCACCCGGGCAGAGGTAGCCTCCACTTCGGCGCGGGCGGTGGTGACGACCACGGGCAACGCCATCTGTGTGCGGAATGAATCGGCGACGCTGTAACCCACACCGAGGTCATTGACGGCGAAGGACCGGATCAGGTAGCCGGTGGCCGGCATCAGATCAGGGATCGTCACTTCGAAGCCGGCTCCCTGCGCCAATGGAGCCGATATGACCAGGTGCGGACCTTCGACTGTGGGCTCATCCGTGTGACTCCAGCAGACGCCGTAGCTCGTGACCTCCCCACCACCGGCGTCGTGCAGCCGCCCGGCACAACGCGCCGATCTCGCGCCCACGTCGGAGATTTCCTCGGTCATCACCTCGGGCGTGGCCATTCGGGTGCGGAAGGTCGTTGGCGGCCCGTAGGCCGTCCCCACGGCATTCTGGGCATAGCCCCGCGCGACGTACTCGGTGTTGGGACGAAGACCTGTCAGAGAGAGTTCGACCGAGTCCGAGCCGGACCCGCAGGCATGGCAGTCCCGTGCGGGCCATGTGACAGAAACCGCCTCCCAGCAAACGCCCCGATCCTGAATCGATGCCCCGCCGTCATCGCACGCGCCAAGCCACAAAGACACGGACGTATCACCGACCTCTTGCACCGCCACGCTGCCCACCCCGGCAAGCCGTGCTGGAGTAGCAAAGGAGACCGGATCACCGTAGACGGTTCCCACGGTGGTCGTGGCGTAGACGCGCGCGAAGTAGCTTCCCGCCGGCTTCAGTCCGGAGATCTCCACGGTGAACGCGCCCAGGGAACCGGATGCCGCGGTGTGCTCATCGGCCAACGTTGGTTCCGAAGTCACTCCCCAGCACACCCCGCGTTCGAGCAACGGCGCCCCTCCGACCGAGAGGACCTCGCCCTCGCACAGCGCTGCATTCCACGTTACGTCCCGGACCGCACCCGTGCGTACCCGTGCCAAACCGGCCGGGGCCTGGAAGGTGAGTTCCTCCCCGTACCCCACACCGGCCCGATTGACCGCATAGCAGCGAACGTAGTAGCGCACGCCCGGTGTCAGTCCGTCGAGCTGGCAGTGGTAGCGCCCCAGGTCGCCATCGTGAGCTGTCCGGTCATCGTCTGTGGTCGGGGCACCGCTCTCGTTCCAGCATACCCCTCGTTCGGTGATCCGGCTGCCGCCGTCGGAGACCACCATGCCGTAGACGCGAGCTGATGTGCTCGTCACATTGGTGGCTTGCGCCGTCGTGACCGAGGGAACCGCGGTTTCGGTCGTGAACACCGATACCGGGCCGTAGGCCGTGCCCACCGCATTGGTGGCGAACGCGCGCAGGTAGTAACGCGTGCTGAACTCGAGTCCCGTCAGTGCCGCCACGAAGCTGCCGACTCCCCCGCGCACCTCTTCGTGCGGCCCCTCGAGCGTAGGCTCGCCCCCTTCCCTCCAGCACACGCCTCGTGCGGTGATTGGGGTACCCCCATCGCCGAGGACCTGGGAACGAACCGCCACCTGCGTCACACCGCTCGATGCCAGTTCCACACCTGCCACACTCGGCAGGTCGGCGGCAGGGCAGAAGGTGACCTGCTCGCCGTACGCCGTGCCGGCCGGATTCGTGGCGTAGGCCCGCGCGTAGTAGACCCGCCGCGGCGTCAGCCCCGAAAGCCGCGCCACGAACACGCCGCCCCCGGCCCCGGCCGAGACATGGGCATCGGCCCTCGTCGGCAACGGCTCGCTGCTCCAGCAGAGTCCGCGCGCCGTCACGTGGCCTCCGCCGGTGTCGATGACCTCCCCGCCCCCCATCGCGCTGCCCAACGAGCTGGGCTGCATGGGCGATGTCGTCACCGTCGGCAATACCGGATCGGTCTCGAAGGCATGGGTCTCACCAAAGCCGGTTCCCACATCATTCGTGGCATAGGCTCTCAGGTAATAGATCTTGCCGGGCAGCAATCCGGTCAGGTGGGCTTCGTAGGTACCCGCTCCCGCGCCCGCCGTCAGGTGCGATCCCTGCAACGTGGGGGGATCATCCAGCGACCAGCAGAAGCCTCGCGTGTGCACCGCAGCGCCGCCCTCATCGATCACGATCGCCGTGGCGCGTGCCTCTCCATCGCCGATCCCACTCACCTCACCTGTCGTCACGACCGGGACAACGGCACCGGTCACCACCGCGAGGCTCGCGCCGTAGGCCGCGCCGGCCTCGTTCACGGCGTAGGCCCGAACCCAGTACGATCTGCCGGGAACGAGTCCCTGGATGGTTGCCTCGAACAATCCCGAGCCGGGTCCTACCGACACATGTTCGTCCGCGATGGTCGGATCCTCGCCGGGGCCGAAGCAGATCCCACGATCCGCGACCGTGCCCCCACCGGAGGCGAGCACCCGGCCGGCCACACGGGCGGATGTGGACGTCACGTCCCGAAGCTCGATTGTCGCCACGGATGGGAGCACGACGGGGGTGGCGAAGGTTACCTGGTTGCCGTAGGCCACCCCCGTACTGTTCTGGGCCATACTGCGCACATGGTAGGTCGCATTGGGCTCCCACGCCTCGAGTTCATGAAGAAACTCGCCGCTCCCGCCATCCAGCCAGATGTGGTCGTCCTCGCACGTGGGGTTCGGTGCAGGCGACCAGCAGAATCCACGGGCCGAGACCGCGCCGCCTCCTTCATCGATGACCCTGCCGCGCAGCACGACGACGCCTTGCGCAGGCGGTTGAATTGGAAGCGTGTAGACCGCCGGCAGACCTTCATGGGTCGTGAAGCTCTCCATCCCTCCGTAGGTCGTGCCAATGGCGTTGATCGCATAGGCGCGCACGTAGTAGGTGGTCTCCGCTTGGAGACCGCCGAAGGTGATCGAGAACTGCCCTGGTCCCTCCCGGACGCTGCGATGATATCCGTCGAGCGTAGGGTTGACCTCGGTGCCAATGCAGAATCCCCGCTCGGTGACCGGGGCCCCTCCGGTGCTGGTCACCTCGCCCCGTGCGGTCCCGCTGTGCCCGGTGATCTCGACCACGGGCAGGGTTCGCACCTCCGGGGGTGATTGCTGGGTCGTGAAGCTGCGCTGTGCGCCGTAGCCGGTCCCCCCACCATTGGTCGCGTAGGCGCGAACATAGTAGACGGTGTTTGGATCCAGCCCCGTCACTGTACTGACAAACGCGCCCAGGCCCGCGCCGTCGGTCGTGTGATCGTCCCCGATCTCCGGGGTCTCCTCGGTGCTCCAGCACACACCCCGGGCGGTCACGGCATCTCCCCCGTCAGCGGTCACCGTGCCGCCGCAGGTCGCCCCCGTCATGGTGATCTCGGTCACGTCCGCCGTGGTCACCGTGGGGGGCGCAATCGCGGTCGTGAAGGTCACCTCGTCACCATAGGAGGTGCCTTCTTCGTTCGTGGCATAGGCCCGGAGGAAGTAATCCGTATTGGGACTCAGACCGGCAACCGCGCTCTCGAAAACACCGACACCCCCGCCATCGACGGTCTTGGTATCGTTGATGTCCGGACCGGCATCGGTGCTCCAGCACACGCCGCGGGCAGTGACCACGCCACCGCCATCATCGGTCACCTCGCCGCCGGCGGTGACCGAAGTGGGTGTGATCTCGTCCACCGCGGCGGTGGTCACCGTCGGAACGGTCGTGAACACGTAGTACCGAACCGTGGCGCCGTTGGTGTGAACCGCATCCCGGAATCCGACATAGGGCTCACCATCGATCTCAAAGAAGCTCGTGTGAGTCCCCTGACCATCGGATATGCCCGGCGCACCCACGGCTTCCCAGGCACCACCGGTGTAGCGCATGAGCGTGATCTTCCGGTCTATCTCATCGTCCATGAACGACAGGTAGGGTTCCGCACCGATGAAGCCGAGACTGAGGTGGTCAACCCGGCCAATCGTGAAGCCGATGCCCCCGACCGGGGTCCAGCTGCCGGCCGTGAAGCGCATCAGGGTTGCCCGCTGGTCGTTGGCATTGTCCTGGTAGGCGACGTAGGGCTCCCCGCCGGAGAAGGCGAGCGAGAGATAGCTGGCGCTGCCTTCGGATACCGCGGCGGCGCCCACATCCTGCCAGGCTCCGCCGGTGAAGCGCATGACACGGGCCCGACCACCCAAAACGCCCTGATCGCGAAAGGCCACGTACGGCTCGTTGTCGTAGATCGCCAACGACGTGTAGTGAATCAGGTCGTTGGAGAACCCTGCCGCTCCCACGAGCTGCCAGCTACCGGCCACGAAGTGCCGCACGCAGACTCTATCGCCTTCCGCCTGGTCGCGGTACGCCACGTAGGGAATATCGCCGTTGAATGCCAGTGAGGTGTAGATCGCCAACCCGGTGCTGAATCCCGCCGCTCCGACGGTCTCCCAGCCGCCCACACCATCGGAGCGCATGACGGTCAGTTTGCCGCCCTGGGTGTCGTCCTGGAAGGCCAGATAGGGCACGCCATCATGGATTGCCAGCGACGGCCAGTAGGCCGCGCCTGGCGTGAACGGATTCGCCCCCACATCGACCCAGTTCCCGCCCGAGAAGGTCATGACCGTGGCACGGTGGCCGACAGCCGCTTCAGTGAAGGCTACATAGACAGCCCCATTGTCAGCGACATACTTGGGATCGGTGATGTTCGTCACGAACCCTTCGGTGCCCAGGGTTTCCCACCCGGCGGCCGGTGCGTCCGGTACGCAGAGTCCTCCCCAGCAGACCAGGCCCATGCACAGGCACAGCCACGACCTCGCGGTCGCGAGCCCCGCCGGCGACCGGAGCCGCCGCGGATCACGGGGTTGGGCACGCCTGTCCTTCAACGGTCTTCGACCTCCCCGCAACCAGGGGTTGCGCATCAATCATACTGAGCGGTCTCCTCCATGAATCGGCCCCCTGGCCGCCACGGTGGACCCGGACTTCGTGGCCACACCTATCAGTGGCCGGAGTAAACCAACCCCCTTCCTACAGCCCGAATCGCGGTCCACGACCGTAGTGGGTAGCATTCGAACACGACGGCGGATTTCCGCCATCAAGACCCAACGGGGGACGGATTCAGAAGCTGCGCTCGCACCCATGCCGAACGCCGAGAAGAAGCTGTACCGGGCTTTGCGATCGGACGGCGGCCGCTTACGGCTTCCTCGTCCGCGCCCCTCACCCCACCGCGGGTGTTCGGCGCATCACGCATTGCTGGGATCTGTCAACATGGAGTGGAATCGCCCGATAAGTAGATCGAGGACCACCGACTCGAGATTGCGAGCCACGTACCCGAGATCACGAGCCGAGTATCCGAGATTGCGAGCCCCGTGCTCGAGATTGGGAACCATGCGTTCGAGATCGGGAACCGTCTAGTCGACCCGCGATGAGGAGTAGATCCCGAGTCGGCCGTCCGCGGGAGCGCGCCGACCGCAAGCGATCATGTCGCAGGTATGCTCATGTACGTCCTGGTGATCATCCTGACCCTCGTGGGATTGGCGGCCGCGGCCTTGTGCCTGCGCTACCGCCAACGCCTTCGCCGGCTTTCCCATCAACTCGAATCCGCCCAGCGCGATCAGGCCGAGAGCGAGAACTGTAACGACCAACTCGAGGCCGAAATCGCTCGCGCGCATCACATGGTTCTGCAAGCCGAGATGGCGCACGCCGAACAGATGCAGATCTTCAACTGCGCCGGCGATGGCATGCGGATCATCGACCACGATTTCAACGTCGTCCGTGTCAATGAGACCTTCTCCCGCCTCTCCGGTATCTCCCGGGAGGAGGCCGTCGGAGCCAAGTGCTACGAGATCTTCCCCAACGACTACTGCCACTCGCCCCAATGCCCTCTCGTCCGCATTCTGGAAGGCGACGCCCGAGTCGAGCACGAAGTCCAGGGCCGCCGCGCTGACGGCACGGCCATTCCCTGTCTCCTGACCGCCACCCGCCTCATGGATCCCAAGATGGAGCAGGCCGGGATCGTAGAGTCGTTCATGGATCTCTCTCACCGGCTACGCATCGACGAACTGCTGAAGGAGAAACTCAAAGCGGAGACGGCCAGCGAGGCCAAGAGCCAGTTTCTGGCGAACATGAGTCACGAAATGCGTACCCCCCTGAATGGGGTGATCGGGATGGCCGAACTCTTCGCCGACACCGACCTCGACGAGAACCAACGCAATCTCCTGCAAACGATCATGATCGAGGCCGAGTCCCTCCTGAGTCTCATCAACCAGGTTCTCGACTACTCGAAGATCGAGGCCGGCAAGCTCGAACTCGAGCACATTCCCTTCGACCTGCGGGTGACGGTAGAGGATCTCGCCGCCAGCGCCGGCACCCAGGCCCTGCAGCGCGGCATCCAGTTCATCAGCTACCTCTCACCCCGTGTACCCGAGCGGCTGGTAGGCGATCCGGGCCGGGTGCGACAGATCCTAGCGAATCTGGTCTCGAACGCCCTGAAGTTCACCCAGGAGGGACAGGTTTCGGTCAAGGGTGACATCATCGAGAACTCCGCAGAGCATGTCCGTGTTTGCTTCGCCGTCGAGGACAGCGGCATCGGCATCCCGCCCGAGAAGCAAGCCTCCATCTTCGAAAGCTTCTTCCAGGTCGACGGCGGCATGACCCGCCGGTACGGCGGCACTGGACTCGGGACGACGATTGCCAAGCAGCTCGCGGAGGCCATGGATGGGGAGATCGGTCTCCAGAGCGAAGAGGGACGCGGCAGTCTGTTCTGGGTCACGATGCGCTTCGAGAAATGCAAGGAGTCGCTCGGTGATCCCCCGGTCGTCGATCTGCAGGGTCGCAGGATCTTGATCGTCGATGACTGCGAGACCAACCGGTTCATCCAGGCCGAGTACCTCAAACACGCCGGAGCCACGACGATCGAGGCCGGCCATCCGCGCGAGGCGCTGACGCTCTTCCAGACGGCCGTGGAGACCGGCACCCCGTTCGATCTGATCCTGAGCGACTTCCAGATGCCGGCCTTGACCGGATTCGATCTCGCCGCCGAGATTCGCCGGCTCGACCCGACGCAGCACGTACCCATCATCGTCATCACCTCGGCCGGACGTCCGGGCGACGCCAAGAGTTGCCGGGCCCTCGGTATCGACGGCTACTTGAGCAAGCCGATCCGCCGCGACGAGCTACTGCGCGCCGCCGCAATGGTGCTCGACCCCGACCGGGTCCAAGACGAAGACAGCGCGCAACGGCTCATCACCCGGTACACCGTGGCGGAGAGCTTCCGGCGCAGTCTTCAAATCCTCTTCGTCGAGGACTACCCGACCAACCAGCAGGTCGGCATGCGCCATCTGACCGAGGCCGGCTACCAGGTCGATCTCGTCGAGAACGGACGAGATGCGGTCGAAGCCGCTCGGCGCAAGTCCTATGACTTGATCCTGATGGACATCCAGATGCCCATCATGGATGGATACGAGGCTACCCGGGCCATTCGCGCGACGGAAGCTGCCGTCGGGGAGAAGCCCCCCGCTGCCCGCGGTACCGCGCACCGGGTGCCGATCATCGCCATGACCGCCCATGCCATCGACGGCTACCGTGAAGGGTGTATCGCGGTCGGGATGGACGACTACATCACCAAGCCCCTCTGGCGCAAAGACCTGCTACGGATCGTGGAGAAGTGGACGCAAGCGGCGCCCCAGGTCGAGACGCCTCCCGCGGAAGTGGTGGCCGAGTCACCTCCCCTGCCGGTAAACGCGAACGAGCAACCGGCGTCCTGTGATCAGCCGAAAGCACTCTTCGATCGTCAGCGGGCGCTCGAGGAGTTCGGCGACGACCCGGAGTTTCTCGAAGAGGTTCTGGCGGGTTTCCTCGAAAACGTTGCCGAGCAGCTCTCTCAGCTCGTCACGGCGATCGAGACGGGAGACGCCGATCGCGTGCGGCGCGAAGCCCATTCCATCAAGGGCGGCGCCGCGAACTTGACCGCCATGTCCCTCTCGGGCGCGGCCAAGGAACTCGAGGAGCTTGGCAAGCGGGGCGACCTGGAGGCTGCCTCGTTCCAGTTGAAGACGGTGGAAGTCGAATACGAGCGGTTGGTCGCACACCTGCGCGCGGCTTGAGGCCCGGGCTCATCGCCTGGCCGCGTTCCATGGAGACGGACTCGTGAAAATCCTGATCGTCGACGACGAACTGGTAAGCCGAAAGAAGATGGAGAGGATTCTCCAGGGTGGCGGCGAAATCCACAGCGCCGAGGGAGGCGTCGAAGCGCTTGGCCTCTTCAAGGGCGCCCTGGATGCCGAGGCGCCCTTTCAGCTCATTCTCCTCGACATCTCGATGCCCGATATGGATGGCACCGAGGTGTTGCTCGAGGTGCGGGAGTATGAGGAAGCCCGCGCCATCGCAGAGCAAGACCGGGTCAAGGTCCTGATGGTGACCTCGCAGTCGGACAAGAACAGCGTGGTCACCTGCATTCAGGCCGGATGCCAGGGCTACATCGTCAAGCCATTCGACCGCGAGATGGTCCGCGCCAAGGTAGCTCAGATCGGCGTCGTGCTCGAGAATCAAGAGGCGGCGACCGATCCGGCCGGTGGTTGGGATGCGGCCGTCGCCGATCTGGTCGCCGACTTCCGAGACGGAAACGCACCGCTACCGGTCTTCCCAACGATCGTGCGTGAAATCGAGACCTTGCTCGAAGACCCTCAGACCAACGCCGACGACCTGGCCGAGGTCATCGAACGCGACGTGGTGCTCTCGGGCCGCATCATCGCCATCGCCAATTCCCCCCTCTGCCGCGGCACGACCAAGGTGCGCACCGTGGCCAAGGCCATCCCCCGGCTCGGCCTGAAGGGCACCCAGAGCGTAGTCTCCGCTCTGGCCAGCCGGAACTTCTACGCGTCGGCCTCGGCCGACCTGCGCGCGAAACTCGATACCCTCTGGCAGCACTCCCTGGTCACCGCCTACGCGGGTCGTTTCATTGCGGAGGGGCTGCGTATGCGCGATGTGGAGCGGCTCTTCCTCATGGGCATGCTTCACGACATCGGTAAGGTCATCCTGCTCAACGGCCTGGGCACTCTCATCAGCGACGACTCTCCCGCAACGATCCAGACGATCCTCAACACGGTCCATAAGCACCACAATGAGTTTGGCGCGATCGTCCTCGAGCTGTGGGATCTACCCGCCGAGTTCTCCGACGCGGCGCGCGATCACGAAGATCAGGACTACCACCCCCTCACCGCGCAGACCACATTGGTCACGAACCTGGCCAACAACATTGCCCGAGAGGCTGGCCATAGCCTCTTCCCCATCCGCAACTGCGACCTGGGGACCCTACCGGCAGCCCAGCTTCTCAAGGTCGATCCGGAGATGATTCTTCAAGTCCAGGAGCGCTTGCAGGAGCAATTGAGTAGTGGTGATGGAGGATTGATGGCTGCGTGATTCGTGATGAAGTCGCGCACGCAGGATCCGCTATCTGGATCCGCTACCTGGATCCGCTATCTGGATCCGCGGGGCGAACCGGGCGGCCCCAACCTCTCGAACGCCTCCAGCACCGGCGGGAACCCGGGACGAACCTGCGCGGCCCGGCGATACCAGCCGCGTGCTTCCTCGATGTCCCCGGCCCGCTCCTCCACGACACCGAGATTGAAGAGCGGTTCGAACATCGCCGGGGCGATTTGGCGGGCGCGAAGGAGAGTCGTCCGCGCCAAGTCCAGATGCCCCAGGTCACGCAGGACGACCCCCAGATTGTTCGCGATCCACGGGTCCCCGGGTGCAAACCGGTGCGCCTGCTCGAATGCCATCCGCGCACGATCCAGATCGCCTCGCGCATGCGCCACCTCGCCCAGACCGGCGTGGGCGTCGGCGAGATCGGGTTCGAGGCCCAGAGCCCGCTCGTAGGCCTGGCCGGCTTCATCCCACCGACCGCTCTGCTTGTTGTAGTCTCCCGCGAGAAGCCACACCTGCGCCCGCTCCTGACCATAGGCATAGGCCGAGGCCACGTCGCGGGCGGCGGCTGCCGTTTCTCCAGCGCCAGCCGCTCCAGCGCCGGCCGGTCCGGCGACGGTCCCTCCAGCGTGCAGCCGGAGGGCAGCGCGATGCCGTACGAAGTCCCCCGGCCGAACACCTCGTGACAGGGCTGCCGAGCACAACTCTACGCCAGCCTGATTCGCGCCCAATCGGTGCAGCGCCTGGAGACCGGCGCTGTAGTAAGCCGCGTGCAGGGGCCGTCGCGACGTCAACTCGAGCTGGCGGTTGCGGGCGAGTTCGCCTCGCTGCCGGAGGTCTCGCTGTGACGGTGCCGGCAGAGGGCCATATGCACAGGCGAGCAGGAGATCCCATTCGATGCGCTCGTTCCAGTCCGTTTCGCGCGCGACCGCATCCCCCACTTCGCGCAGCCTTCGCTCGAGCGCAATCGGGTCGATCTGTGCCGTGAAGCCCAGCCCCGGGTAGCTCTTCTCCTCCGCCAGCCGGTACCGCCGCAGAACCTCCTCGCTGCTGCGCAGTCGCGCGTGAGCCTGTGGCATCCCAGGCTCGGCCCCCAGAATCAATCCCGGCTGCCGCGCAACCCAGACGAGCGCGAATGCCGCGAAGATCAGGAACAGCCAGAGCAGCGCCGTGTCCGGCCGGCGCACTCGCAAGACGAGCAGCGCCCCAACGCCGGCCCAGACAACGGCGACGAGCGTGTAGACCAGGCCAGCCCTCAAGAACCAGATTGCCGCGGCGTATCCGGCCACCACCAGCATCGCCGTCACCCATCGGGCCGCCCGGTCGGGCAGCAGGGTCGCCAAGGTCACCGTCCCAGCGGCCCGATCCCCACGCGCATCCTTCAGGTCCTTGGCCGTGAATCCCAGGGTCACGCCCACCCACAACATCCAGGCCACGCGGGATGGAAGAACGTGCAGCGTCATCTCCTGCCCGAAGAGAGCGAATCCGCTCGCCAGCGACAGCACGGTCAGGGTCGCCAGGGTGCCGGTCGCCAGCAACGGCCAGCGCTTCAGGCGCAGAGGCGGCACCGAGTACGCCCAGGCCAGGAAGACACATGCGATCTGCAGCAGGAAGACGTGGTAGCTCACCACCAGAGCCAGCGCCAGCGCCACGCCAGCCGCCGCCCAGCCCAGGCGGTCGTCGCGCACGAGCATGCCGCCGGGCTCCGGTCCGGCGCCGGGAGCAGATCCAGCGCCGCGTCCGGCCCCGGCACCGGGTCCCGCGGTGGGTCCCGCGGCGCCGGCCGCATTGAGCTCGTCACCGGCTCGGTCGTGATGCACGTTCCACGACCAGGCGGCCACGTAGGCCGTCGCCATCGCCGCCCAGGTGGTGCCCGCGGCGAGATAATCGACCACGGTGAGCGCGTGTGTGCCGCCGAAGCCGTGGTAGACGATCCAGCCGAGCACGAATCCGGCCGGTGCCATGCCACTGTAGTGGGCCAGGCGCGACCACATGAGATGCCGGGTCACGTACCCGAAGCCGAGCGGGTAGCGCCGCCACAAGAAGAGAAGACCGCCCCCCAGCACCCAGGGAACGAAGAGCAGGGCGTGGCGACGGCTCTCGCTGGCAATCAGCCCGGGACCCCGGACGAGTTCGAGGTAGGCCGGATCGATGCTGCCGCCGGTCCCTACCAGTTTCGCCACCAGCGCGGGCCAGGCCCCCAAAAAGGCGGACCAGAGGAAGAGAAACGCCCCCGCGACCAAGCCCAGTACCAGCCCAACCAGATGGCGCCGCGTCGCCACGACGCAGTAGGCACCCACCAGGTGCATCGCGAAGACGATCTCGAAGCGCTGGCCGGGACTCACCGCCTCCAATGAGGCCGACGGATTCCAGAAGTCCCACAGCACGCTGCCCAGGCCCGGCATGTAGCTCAGGTCGGCCCCCCGTCCGGGGAAGAGCAGTCCGTCAATCAAGGGCACCGAGAGGATGACGGCGAAGCCGCTGGCCACGACGGCGGCCACCCGCTCGATGGGTCGCCGGAGCAGCAGGTGCAGCATGAGCACCAATCCCAGGAAGAGCGCGATGTAGAAGAGCGGGAAATGAAGAAAGACCATGCCGAAGGAGATCTCGCCTCGCCAGTCGAAGCCCATGATCCGCGGCGCCTCGAGCAGGCTCTCGAGCAGGTTGCGCGCGAAGATCCAGCCCCACAACAGAAACAGCCAGCGTCCCCCCCGGGACGCGGCTGTTTCCAGAGTGTGGAGCACTTGCAGCCGGATCGCTTTGAGTCGATCCAAGGTCTCCCCCAAGGCTCCTTAGTGTTGCAGCACGATCCTTGCGCTCTTGGTCTCGCCGCCCGCGGTGATGCGCGCGAAGTAGACCCCGTCGGAGACCGGCTGACGACCGTCGTTCAAACCATCCCAGGTGACGAAATATTCGCCCGTCCGCTGGCCCTTGGCAACCAAATGCCGCACCGTGCGGCCGGTGACATCGACCACGTTGACCTGCACCAGGCCCTCATGTCCACTCGGCACGGCATAGCTGAGCTGGGTCGAGTGCGTCATGGGATTCGGATAGGCGGCGATACGCAGAGGCAGCTTCCCGATACCGGCGTTCGGCTCGCCGTTGACGTCGGAGAAACCGGCAGGCGGCCAGTTCGCGAACGCCCCGTTGACGACCAGCGCGAAGGGCTGAGGACCCTGGGGCACGTTGTAGCCGTTCACCCGCACCGTCCAGGTGCCGGCGGCCGGGCTGGCCACGCGGGCGCACTCCTCGACGTTGCGCCGATCGTGCGACCCGCCCGTGGCGGAGAAGCCACCACTGAACACGTTCCCCCGGTACTGCGTGCCACCGGGTGCGATCAGCAGCAGGTCCAGGTCGTTGATCAGGGCGAGGTTCGTGCCCGAGGTACCCGGGTAATCGGTCCACACGACGGTCACCACCAGCGGCTCGCTGGAGGAGTCGACCTCGAACTCGAAGACGTACTCCTGGCCGGTGTTCAGGCCCGGCTCGACCTCGTTGGCGATCAGCTCGCGCGTGTCGCCCTCGAAGTAGAGTGAGTTGTCCATCAGGATCCGGCCCCAGCCCTCATTGTTGTTCGGGATGTCGCCGGCGGCCATGTCATCGGTGCTGGAGATCAGCATGGCTTTCACGAGCGCGGCCTGCGGCTCGAACGGGTCTTCGCCCCCCGCGGCGCCCTGCGGATAGAAGCCGTCGGCGAAGTACTGGCGAACGTTCAGCGCCATCCCCGAGACGGCCGGGGTGGCCATCGAGGTGCCCTGGAACGGATCGGAGGCCGTGTTGCAGGTCTGCGCGGGCGGGTTGCCCGGGTGATTGTCCACCGATGTGATGTAGGTCGGCGACTCACCGCCCGGCGCCGTGACGGTCGGCTTGTAGCGATTGTCCGAGGACGGCCCGCGGCTCGAGTAGCCGGCCATCGTGTCCTGCTGCGGCGCTTGCCGGGTCGAACCCACCGTCACGCAGTTCTTCGCCGTTCCGGGCGATCCCACCGTCGAGCCGCCCGGGCCGCTGTTGCCGGCCGCGAAGCAGACCAGGAAGTCCTTGTTGTTCCACATCATGTTGTCGATGTCGACGCAGTAGCCGTCGTAGGCGTTCGACGTGCTGCCCCAGCTGTTCTGGTGGACGCGCGCCCCCAGGTTGCGGCTGGCGAGGAAGGAGGAGGACAGGCTCGACGGCACCGCCACCGTACCCAGGTTGCAGGCCGACCAATCGTCGGTGCCGATGTCCTGCACGGTCATCTTGGCCTTGTAGGCCATGCCGTTGTAGTTGGTGTTGCCCGGGTTGATGTAGGACTGATCGCCGCACATCGTGCCGGCCACGTGCGAGCCGTGCCCGATGTCGCATCCGTCGTAGGGCACGCCGCCGCCGGCCACCGAGTAGTCGATGATCTTGCGATGCGAGGGGCCGGGCGCCGCTCCGCCGTTCTCGCGGAACCAGCAGCTGTTGTAGTCCACGCCGCTGTCCATGATCGTCGCAATCTGCCCCTCGCCGTTGATGCCCTGATCCCACAGCGGCACCCAGCCGGAGGCGTTCGACTGCGTCACCCAGCGCGTCGTGTTGTTCATCAGCACGAACTCGGGCTGCTCCTCGATCCACCAGACGTCGTGGAGGCGAGCGACATCGCCCAGGCGCTCCGCTGGCAGCTGGACGAGCACGCGTTTCGAGAACCCGTCGTCAACGCGGTCGAGCACGGTACCGCCGAGCGTCTCGATCTGGCCGGCCACGCCGTCCAGATCGCGGAAAACGCGAACCATCAGGCGGTAGCCGGGCTCGTCCTGCCGCTCGGGCGAGACGAACTGGCCGTCACCGATCTGAGGGCTGAGCTTGTAGGCCGGGTGGTAGAGACCGATCCAGGCCAGATCGGCGCGGGTGGCAACCGCCTCGCGTGTGGCGGCGTCCATCCCCACCAGATACGCGAACTCAGGCACGTATCCATAGAGGTCAGCCCCCTCCGAGGCCAGATCGTCGAGCCAGGCCGCCTCCACGGGACCATTGCTCTGCAAGAGGTAGTAGCCGTAGTCGGCGTAATCGCCGGCGGCGGCTGTGAGCTGCGGCGGCAGCTGAGGCTCACCCGCCGCGGCGTCGAACTGGTAGGTTTCCAGCTCGATCATCCCCGCTCCCGCCGAAGGGGCCAGGAGCAAGATGCTCACGAGCAGCAGCGCTGTGCATTGGGCCAGAAAATGCATGGGGAGTTCCTCCTTGGTGATGCTATGTCCACCGCGCCGGGAGACGAACGCACTGAACCACCGCGGTGGCGCCAGACGGTGCCCCACTCCGGGGAAAATCATCTACACTCTATTCTATCGCATCCCAGAGTTTGGATATAGAGGAAAGCGACGGCGCAGGAGGCTTCACATGCACAATCGACTGTACGAGAAGGCGTTGCGACCGAAACCTCACGCCGCATCTACGACCCGCCCAGCCCCGGATTGTGCTCCCTCGGTGAGGAATCCTCAGGCCCAAAGGCGGCCTGAGCGGCCGCTTCGCCAGGCACCTGCGGCTCTTGCCCGCCGGGGGACATCCGGGGCTCA
>CAZZIF010000006.1:0-29175 GCA_964654025.1 uncultured bacterium | reverse complement strand
AGCCACACCGGCGCCTTCCGGCCCCGATTCGAGCGCGCCGCGAATGGCGCGGCTCAGATCCTTGGTGGTGAACGGCTTCTGGATGAAGTTCACCTTCTCATCCAACACATTGTGGTGCGCGATGACATTGGCGGTGTAGCCTGACATGAACAGGCACCGAAGGCCCGGATGCGCGGCCGTGAGCTTCCTTGCCAGATCGCGTCCATTCATCTCGGGCATCACGATATCGGTCATGAGAAGGTCGATGCTCGACGGGTTCTCCTCGGCGATCCGCAGCGCTTCCGACGGCGAGCACGCCGTTACGACCTGGTAGTTCATGCCCTCGAGCATCCGCCGCCCCAAGTCGAGCAGCATCGCCTCATCCTCGACCAGGAGAATCTTCTCCCCGCCCCCGGATCTGGTCCCCGGCGCCTGGCCCTTGGGTGCCGGCGCCTCTTCGCTGGCATGCCGGGGCAGGTAGATCTGGACCGTGGTCATCCTGTCCGGCTCACTGGCGACGTGAACGAAACCAGCGTTCTGTTTGACGATACCGTAGACGGTCGCCAGTCCCAGACCGGTGCCTTCGCCCAACTGTTTCGTCGTGAAGAACGGATCGAACACCTGGCTCAGTGTGTTGTGGTCCATGCCGCAGCCGTCATCGGTCACCGAAAGCAACACGAACTCCCCAGGCCGCGCCTCGGTGAAGGCCGCGCAATCAGCAGTCTCGAGGGCCACGTTGGCCGTCTCGATCGTGATCGTGCCGCTCTCGCCGATCGCATCCCGGGCATTGACGGCCAGGTTCGCCAGGATCTGATCAATCTGCGAAGGATCGATCCGAACGGGCCAGACGCCTGCCTTGGGAGACCACTCCAGATCGATGTGTTCGCCGATCAAGCGTCGCATCATCGCCAAGGTACTCTCGACGGTTTCGTTCAGGTCGATGACCTTGGGAGCGACGGTTTGCTTCCGCGCAAAGGCCAACAATTGGCGTGTCAGGTCGGCCGAGCGATGGGCGGCATTGGCGATCTCGGTCAGATCCTCGTAGAGCGGGTCATCCGGCGTCTGCCGCTCCAAGGCCAGTTCCGTATTGCCCAGGATCACGCTCAGCATGTTGTTGAAATCGTGCGCCACACCACCGGCCAGCCGTCCCACCGATTCCATCTTCTGGGACTGGGCCAGCTGCGCCTGGAGACGCTCCCGTTCCTCGGCTGCCCGCTGCTGGTCGGTCACATCCATCGCCATGCTGACCACCAGACCGGGGCCGCCGGGAGACCGTCCGATGGGCGCCGAACTGAACTCCCAGATCCGCGTCTCGCCGGTCTTGGTGTGTACCGGGAACCCTCCTTCGTGTACGGGACCGCGCGCCTGATGGAGCGCCTCGATGTCCCGCAGCACCTGAGGCGCCGCCTCCCCATAGGCCTTACGCGCCCAGACCTCGGTGGTGGGAATCTCCTCGAGCACATAGCCGGTGATCGCGGTCCATGCCCGATTGATCGAGACGACCACGCCATCCTCGCGATGGACCATCACCGGCAGCGGCGCATTCTCCAGGGACAGGCGGAATCGAGCCTCGCTCTCCTCCAACGCCCGGCGAGCCTCACGCTCGGCGGTCTGTTCGCTGAAGACCAGCACCACGCCGGTGATCTCCCCGGCTTCACCGCGAATCGGAGCCCCGCTGTCGGCGATGGGAATCTCCCGCCCGTCCTTCGAAATCAGCACGGTGTGGTTGGCCAGGCCGACGACGACGCCCTCCCGCAACACCTTGCGCGCCGGGTTCTCGACGGTGGCACGCGTCTCCTCGTTGACGATCACGAAGACCTCGTCGAGAGGGCGCCCCCGGGCCTGCTCCGCCGACCAGCCCGTCAGCCGTTCCGCAACCGGGTTCATCCAGGTCACGCGGCCGTCCCCACCGGTGGCCAAGACCCCGTCCCCGATCGACTCGAGCGTGGTCTGAAGATTCTCCTTCTGCTGATGGATCTCATGCTCCGCCCGCTTGCGGGCAGTGATATCGCGCGCGAGTCCCCACAGATAGGCGGGCCGACCATCGTCACCGAGCACCGCATAGGACTGCAGCTCCACGGGGAAGACGGTCCCGTCCTTGCGGATGTACTCCTTCTCATAGAGGCCCGAGTAGCCACGCGTGAGCAGCCGGTTGCGCCAGATCTCCTGCTCTTCCCACGCCCGCCACGGTTCCGGCGTGATCTCATAGAAGTTCTCCAGGGCACGCAACTCGCCGAGCGCATAGCCCAGCATGGCGCAGAACGCCTGATTGGCGTCGATGATCCGTCCGTCGGCGTCCACGATCACGATCCCGTCACGGCTGCCGCTGAAGATCTCCTCGTACCGTCGCTCGACCTCTCGGAGCGCCTTCTCCGCCATGATCGTCTTCACCGCTCGGGCCAGATCGCCGGCCACCTCGGCCAGAAGCCTGTGTTCGTCTTCATCGTCAACGAACTGGGCGGGGATCGAGACGGTCATCCAGCCCAGGATCTCGTCGCCGTGTTCGAGCCGAACCGCCAGCGCCCCCAGTCGCTCCTCGCCGGGGCAGTTCGGGCAGGCGGTGCACTCGGAGGTTGGGGAATGAAAGACCGCGATGCGCCCACTGGCAAGCGCGCGCTCCCCACACATGGGGATCGCACCGCTGCGCAATCGTGCATCGAGCCCGCCCAGCCCAGCGCTGAAACCAGCTTGATAGAACGGTTCGACCGGCCGGCCTTCCTCCAGCAGCACGATCCACGCGCTTCGGTAGCCGCGCTCGGCCACCAGTGTCCGGCAGGCGTTCTCGAGAAGCTGGTCGCGCTGCGTCTCGCGGTAGAGCATTTGATTGAGCGAGCTGATCGCGCGCAGAACCTGCCTTCGCCGGGCCTCGCGCCCTCGAGCGCGGTCGATCCTGCCCAGCTGCCGGCCTGCGTAGAGACCGAACCCGACGAACAGCGCGCCGATCATCAAGCGGACATAGATCTCGTGTGCGGGCACCTGTGTGAGTAGCAGGCCGAGCAGGTTGCCCTCGTAGAAGAAGAGCCAATCGAGGACACCGTCGAGCAACCACGCGATCACCGCCAGTCCGAACCCGATGAGGACGGGCCCGCGGTTGACCTTCATCATGCCTCCTCCACGCGCTTCCCGAGAAGCCGGTAGATTTCACGCGCGAGCATTTGCAATCATCTGCAAGCGTCTGGTTGAAGCAGGACCTGGTTTGACTACGCGGCATTCTACGGTGCGCACGATACGCGCGCAACCGCGCAGGGTTCTTCCTGCGCGGGGCTCGCCCCCCCTAGAACTCCAACTCGGGTTCCCTCTTGGATTCGAGCTTCTTCTTCACTTCTTGTTCAGCGTTCCGCGTCCGAAACTCCAGAACACCGCCGGCCGCAGGAGAAACTCGAACAGCGTCGAGGTTGCGAGCCCGCCGGTCACCACCGTCGCGACCGGGTAGAGAATCTCGCGACCGGTCTCCCCCGCCGAAAGCAGGAGGGGCAGGAGTCCCACACCGGTCGTGAGCGCGGTCATGACGACCGGGGCCGCGCGTTCCTGGCCGGCGCGGACCAGCATCTCTTGATCCAGGGTCGCGCCCTCCTTGCGCACGAGGTGCAAGTAATGTGCGACCAGAAGAATCCCATTTCGCGTGGCGATTCCCGCGAGCGAGACGAAGCCCACGAGCGCAGCCACGTTGAAGGGCTGGCCGGTCAACCCGAGCAATGCCACGCCGCCCACGAAGGCGGCCGGTACGCACAGCAGCACCTGGAGGGCGAGATTGAGGGACCGGAATTCGCCGTAGAGGAGCAAGATCATGACGAGCAGCGAACCTATCGAGAGCAACAGGATGAGCCGGGTTGCCCGCATCTGCGAGGTGAACTGGCCTTCGAAACGCAGGAACATATCCTCCGGAAAACTCGCCTCGATCGGCGCCAACGCCTCACGCAGATCCGCGACGACCTCGCCGAGCGATGCCCCCGAGACGTTGCAGCTGACCGCGATTCGCCGGAGCAGGTTGTCTCGCGAGATACTGCTTGCGCCGGCCGCCTCGGTCACCTGGGCTAGATCTCCCAGGCGCGCCCATCCGCCGCCCGGCAAAGCCACCGGCAGCCGACCGAGATCCTTGACCGATCCGCGTGCATCTTCCTCGAGACGCACGAAGAGGTCGAATGTGCGCTCGCCTTCGAGGATATCGGCCACCACGCGGCCGCCGATGGCGACCTCGAGTTCCTCGGCCAGGATCCCCGGCTGCAATCCCACCTCCGCCAGCCGTTCCCGGTCGAAATCGACGTGGATCTGCGGCACCAGGACTTGAGGTTCGACGTAGAGGTCGGTCACGCCCTCCACACCGCCGGCCACCTCGCCGACGCGGGCCGCGGCTTCGCGAAGCAGGGCCAGATCGGTACCCATGACCTTGATGGCGATCTGCGCCTGGACTCCGCTCAAGATATGATCGATGCGGTGCGCCAACGGCTGTCCGATGTTGACCGTCACGCCGGGCATGTGCGCCAGCGTCGCGCGCACCCGCGACAGCATGGCCTCCCGGCCGATGGCCTGCGATGGGTCGAGGGTCAACAAGAAGTGTGAAATCGTGGGCGGCGGAGCATGCTCGTCGTGTTCCCCCCGGCCCGTGTAGCGTCCGACCGTCGCCACGCCTTCGATCTCGATCATGCGCTGCTCCATCTCACGCGCGATCCGGTCCGACTCCTCCAGCGACGTACCCGGGGGCAGGAAGCTCATCACGAGCACGGTTCCCTTGTCGAAGGGCGGCAGGAACTCGTTGCCGAACGAGAACGCCCACCAGCCGCCCAGAACGATCAGTACGGCGAAGCCGGCGATCACCCACCGCCGCCGGCGAACGGCGAAGTGCACGATTGGGGAGATCACGATGTGCAGCTGGCGCAGGGCAAACGGCCTGCGGGCCTCCATGAAGGAGGGCCGGTCCACGAGCTTGCGGAAGAAGAGCAAGGCCAAGACCGGCGTCACGGTGAGGGAGACGACCATCGAGGCCAGCAGAGCCGTCACGTAGGCCACGGCCAGGGGTGTGAACAAGCGGCCCTCGATCCCCGACAGCGCGAAGAGCGGCGCAAAGACCAGGATCACGATCAAGGTGCCGGTGAAGATCGGCCCGCGCACCTCACTCGAAGCACGCGCTACCTGTTCCTTGATCGGAGCATCCCGGTAGGCCTTCTGACCGAGTCTGCGGAGCACGTTCTCCACACCGACGATGGCGTCATCGACCAGCTCCCCGATGGCGATCGCCAGGCCTCCGAGCGTCATGGTGTTGATGGTCAGTCCCATGAGATGAAAGAACAGCCCCGCCGTGGCGAAGGACAGCGGCAACGCCAGCAACGTGATGAACGAGGCGCGCCAGTTCGCCAGGAAGATCAGCAGCACCAGCACCACGAGAATCGAACCGTCGCGCAATGCCTCGACGACATTGTCCACACCGCGCTGCAAGAAGGTAGCCTGGCGGAAGAGATCCTTGTGAAGCTCGACCCCGGCGGGCAATGACCGCTGGATCTTGACGAGTTCCTTCTCGATCACGCGGGTCAGCGATAGCGTGTTCGTCCCGGGCTGCTTGAAGACGACCAGCATCACGCCCGGATCGCCGTCGACGGCTGCCGCGCCGCGCTGATACTGCGGCGCCTCCACCACCCGCGCGACATCGCGCACGCGCACCGGCCGGTCCCGATCACCGGCCACCACCACGTTGGCAAGCTCATCCACCGACCGCAGGCGCCCCAGATGGCGAACCAGGAGTTCACGATTGTCCTGGACCAGGTAGCCTCCGCTGGTGTTCCGCGTCGCCTCGCCCACGATCGCGGCCAGATCCGAGAGGCTGATCTCGTGGCGCAGGAGCAGGTCCGGATCGGCCAGGATCTGGTACTGCTTCCGGTCACCACCGATGATGACGACTTGCGCCACCCCGGGCACCGACATCAGCTGGCGCCGTACGGTCCATTCGGCCAGCGTGTGCAACTCCATCGGCGTGATGGCCGGGTCACCGCTGGTGAGGCCCAGATTGAGGATCTCACCGGTGATCGAGGCAATCGGCGCGATCTCGGGCACGACACCCGCCGGCAAATCGGCCCGCGCGAGTTGCAATCGTTCCTGCACGAGCTGGCGATTGAGGTAGAGATCGGTGTCCCACGCGAAATCAACCCGCACGATGGCCAGGCCGTCTCCCGAGGTGGATCGCACCTGTTCGACGCCCGGCATGCCTCCCAACGCCGATTCGAGCGGGAGTGTGACCAGCGTCTCGACCTCCTCGGGGGCGAGCCCGTGGGCCTCGGCCAATACGGTCACGATGGGCTGGTTGAGGTCGGGGAAGATATCCACCGGCAGGCGCGACATCTGGGTCGCACCGATCCCCACCAGTGCGGCGGCGGCGACCAGAACCGCCAGCCGGTTGTTGAGCGAGAAGCGAATCAGGGCACTGAGCATTCGGTTCCTCCCCCGCGCTAATGACTGTGACCGGCATGCGGATCTACGGCCGCGGGCCCCTGGCCCTGTTGTAGGATCAGATTCAGCTGGAGCGCGCCGCTCGTGACGAGCACATCACCCGGGTGCAGGCCGCAGTCCGGCGCCAGAACGACCTGCCGTGGACCGGCCGACTCCGCCACGACCGGGACACGCACGTACTCTCCGTGCTCGTACACGAAGACCCACGCCCGGCCCCCCTCACGCACCAACGCTCCGGCGGGAATCACGTAACGCTCGCCCACGCGCTCGGTCGCCACCATGATCTGCACGCGCGCTCCGGCGCGATACGCCCACTGCAAGTAGCGGTGCCCGTCCTTCGCGCGACGGTCGACCAGCTCGTTGGGCAATCGGAGAAAGAAGTGCGTCACGCGGTTCTCACCGTCTTGCTCGCCCTCCAGAGCCAGAATGCGCAGGTCGCTGACCTGGCGATCCTGGGCGGGCAAGAGAACCGCGACCGGCAGCTTCTCGCGTGCGGCGTTCTGCACGACCTCCAGATCCGCCTCGAAAGCCTCGCCCATGACCCAGAGCTGCTCCAGGCAGACGAGTTCGTACAGCGTGCCGCCCGCTGAAAGGGTCTGCCCCCGGTGCACCGGTCGTTCGACGACCTCGAAGCTACCGATGCCGGGAAGCTCGGGGACGCGCACTTCGATCCGAGTGGTGACGCGGCCCTCCTCCGCAAGGGCCGTGGACTGCTCTTCGGTCAGACCCGCCATGCGCAGGGATGCCAAGATGGCATCGAGGGTGCCGGCTTGGGCCGCCAGTCGGGCGTCGATCACCTCCAGATCGGCACTGACCCGTTCGATCTCCGAGGTCGACGGCTGCGAGGAAGCCCGCAGGCTCCCCAGATAGCGTCTGAGCCGATCGCGCTCGGTCTCGTCCGAAAGCCGCTCGGCCCGCAAGGCCACGGCCTCCATCTGAAGCGCGCGGACCTCGGCATCGACCAGCTCGAGCACCGCCAGCCGCTCCCCGGGCAGGACCGTCGCCGGTACGCGTGAGTCGAGTTCGAGCACCCGCACGACGGCTGGGGCCGAAACGGCATATCTCCGGTCCGGATCCGCAACCGTCATGCCGGGAATCTTGACCTGGTCGTAGTAGATCTGCGGCTCAACCCTCTGGGTGCGAATGCCGAGATTCTGAGCCACCAGCGAGTCGATCACGACCAGATCGCTCCCCGCGTGGTCGTGGGCGTGGGCGTGGTCCGCCTGGGCGTCATGCTCGTGGTCGTGGGTCTGATCCGGCTCGTGGTCATGATCATGCGCCGCGCCGCACTCGGCACCGTGGTCGTGGGCCTGATCCGGCTCGGCTTCATGCGCGTGGTCGTGGGCCTGATCCGGCTCGTGGTCATGATCATGCGCCGCGGCTACCTCTTGATTGTGGTCCCCGTCCGCGCGGGGGGTATCCTGGGCGCAGGATGAAACTCCCAGCAGCAGCAACATGCCAACGACCGGAACCGCGAGTCCAAAGAGAAGGCGTGTCATCGTCATTGCGCATCTCCCCCATCCTGTTCACCCATGTCCTCCGCCCTGTCCGAAAGGCGGTCCAGCGGATATCCGATCAACGTTTCCAGATCCAGCCGGGCCAGTTCTCGCTCCAGCCGCAAGTCGAGAATCTCCTGCAGCAAATCCGCGTGGGCGCGATAGGCCGATAGCAGGACCACGACGTCGATCTGGCCGGCCTCGTAACGATCCTCGGCCAGCGCCAGCGCATTCCGCGAGGCTGCCAGGGGTTCCTCGGTGGTCAGTTCGAGCTGCTGATCGACCGCCCGTAGGTGCTCGTGCAGTCGCTGGACCCGTGATCTCGTACGTTGGCGTTCGGCCAGCAAGCTCTCGTAGGCCGCATCCCGCTCGGCCAATGCCTCCGCGTAGGCCGCGCCGCGGTTCGCGAAGATCGGCAGCTCGATCCCGAAGGTCACCCCCCAGGTCGTTCGCTCATCATTTGCCGTCACGGCGGGGCCCAGGGTCGGATTGGGAATCCGCGCTCGGGCAGCCCGCGCGGCGTGCCATTCGGCCTCCTCGTAGGCCAGTCGTGCCCCCCGCCAAACAGAACTCGACTGCTCAGCCTGACGAAGGAGAACGTCGATCTCCGGAATCCCCGGCGCCCGCGCCGGGGGAGGCGGCGCTTCGACCGCCAGGTGCGCGCCGACGCCCAGTAGCCGGGCCAACTCGGCTCGCAAGCGTCGCGTCTCGTCCTGGCTTTGCAAGGCCGACCGCCGGTCCCTGGCTGCGCCGGCCATGATCAAAGAAACATCCAGTGGGTCGGCCAGCCCGGCCGTTTGACGTTGCCGCGCAAGGTCTGCGTAGGCGACCGCCCGGGCCGATAGTTCCTCGAATAGGCGCGAGCGTTCTTCTTCCGTCGCAACCTCCGCGAGAATCCGGTCCAGATCTCGCTCGGCGCGAAACCGTGTGCCCGCCAACGCGATCTCGGCCCGCTCGGTGGCCAGTGAAGCCGCCCGGCCCGCCGCGCCCGCCGCACCGTTGAGCGGCAGGGCAAGCCTCAGCGCCCCTTCGGCTTCAGGATTCCCGTCATGGATGAGAACGCGGCCTTCCAGCTGCGGATCCGACCACCGGCCGGCTTGCGCGGCCCTCGCGCGGGCGGCGGCCAGCGCTGCCTCGGCGGTCCGGACCGCCGGGCTCCTTTCGCTCACGTGTTGCCTCAGTTGCTCGATCGTGGGCGCCAGCGAGTCCCCTCCCGCCGTCGTCCAGGAGGCCGGCGCCGGATCGATCATCCCGGCGTTGCCGGGTGTTGTTCCGGCCGGTGCCTCCGTCAACAGAGACAGGCGCTTTCGGTCCGCACCGCCGTGACGCCAGCTATGGCATCCCGTCGACACGGTGAGTACGAGCAATAGAGTCAGGATCGCGTACATTGCGAACCTCCCTTGTGAACAGACTTTTGGTCATCGGGCGGTCGGCGCCTGTCCGTCCATGGGGCATCCCCCACAGCGGTCACGCGAACGGTGTCTGTTCCTGGATCTCGAGAGCGGATCCGAAAGGGAGGAGATCAGGCTAGTAGCGGGAGGTCGCTCGCATGGAAGGGAAGATTGCGTCCATGCGAATCGAAATGCGGCATGGCCCGTTGCGGCACGGGGATGATGTGTTCGAGCACGGGTCGCTCGCTGGTCGTCAGAGCAGGCAGCTGCACGCCCGCCAGCAGGCGCGCCAAGCTGGGCGCAATGGCAAGCACATCCTCAGCCGGCTCGTGGCCGAAATGGCTTTCGGCATGCTCGCAGGTCGAACTGTCACAGTGCGCCTGGTGTGCAAGCACGCCCACCGCGCAGAGGATGGGCGCCGTCAAGAAGGCCGCCAGCGTCAACGACAGTATGGTGCGCACATGCTTCATCTTGAACATAGACAACACCGGAGCCCTCTCCAGGATCCCCATTATCGAACGTCATCGCTCAGGATGCACGTGGGCTTTCACGAGGGCGAGGAATGTCTTGCCGTAACGCCTCAGTTTTGCGTCTCCCACGCCGGGGATCGCGCTCAGCTCCTCTTCCGTCGTCGGCAGCCGGGCGGCCATCTCACGCAGCGTGCGGTCGTGGAAGATGATGAAGGGCGGGACGCGCTGCCGACTCGCAACGTTCTTGCGCAGCTCACGCAGCTGCTCGAAGAGCCCCTGGTCCACCTCGACCAAGGCGGGTTCTTCCGTCGCCAACCTGCCAGCAGCCGACCCGGCGGCCTTCCGCCCACGGGTGGGCAGCGCGGCCGGGCGGCGCAACTCTTCCCGCAGCTCTTCCCGCAGTTCCACCCGTTCCCGGCCCTGTAGGACGCCGCGCGCCCGGTCGGTCAGGCACAGACCTCCATAGCCTTCCGGATCCGCCGTCATCAAACCGCGCGCCACCAGTTGGCGGATGATCGATCGCCAGGTGGCGGCATCGTACTCGGTGCCGGCGCCGAAGGTGGGCAGCCGGTCGTGGCGGAGCCGGACGATCCGATCGGTCTCGACGCCGCGCAGTACCTCGACCAAGTGCATGGCGCCGAATCGCTGCCCGGTACGCACCGCGCACGACAGCACCTTCTGCGCGGCCACGGTGCCGTCGAAGGTTGCGACCGGGTGAAGGCAGCGATCGCAGTTGCCGCAGGGCCGTTCCATCGTGTCTCCGAAGTAGCGCAGCAGCACCTGGCGCCGGCAGGTATCGACCTCACAGAAGCCGAGCAGCGCGTCCAGACGCTGACGTTCCACGCGCTTGTGCATCTCATCACCGGCTCCGGCATCGACCAGGCGGCGCAGCAGCACGACATCTTGCAGGCCGTAGACCATCCAGGCGGTCGCGGGCGCGCCGTCCCGGCCGGCCCGGCCCGTCTCCTGGTAGTAGGCTTCGATGCTCTTGGGCAGATCCAGATGCGCCACGAACCGGACGTCGGGCTTGTCGATGCCCATGCCGAAGGCGATCGTGGCCACGATGATGATGCCGTCCTCGCGCAGAAAGCGTTCCTGATGCCGCTGGCGGTCCTCCGGCTCCAGGCCCGCGTGGTAGGGCAACGCACGAAACCCCTTCTGCTGCAACGCGGCAGCCACCTGTTCGACCCGCTTGCGGGTCATGCAGTAGACGATCCCCGCATCGCCCGGATGCTCACGGCGTATGAACCGAATGAGTTGCTGGGTCGGGTTGTCCTTGGCCCCGATGCGATACTGGATGTTGGGCCGGTCGAACCCGGAGACGAAGAGCCGGGCCCGTTCGAGGCCCAACCCCTGCAAGATTTCCGCGCGCGTGCGCTCGTCGGCGGTAGCGGTACAGGCCAGCCGCGGGACGGCGGGATAGCGCCGCCCCAATAGATCGAGCTGCAGATAGTCGGGACGAAAGTCGTGTCCCCAGCGTGAGACGCAGTGCGCTTCATCAATCGCGAAGAGCGCCAGGGTCGACCGGTCCAGCAGCGAAAGGGTGCGCTCCTGTAGCAGGCGCTCGGGCGCAACGTAGAGCAGATCGAGATCACCGGCACAGAGGGCAGACTCGACCTTGCGGCTCTCCTCCGGTGTCAAGGAGGAGTTCAGGAAGGCGGCTCGCACGCCCATCTGCCGCAGGGCCGAAACCTGGTCTTGCATCAGCGCGATCAGCGGGGAGATCACGACCCCGGTACCGGGCACCATCAGCGCGGGGACCTGATAACAGATCGACTTGCCGCCGCCGGTGGGCATGAGCACCAGGCAATCGCCCCCGGCCAGAGTGTGCTCGATCGCCGCGGCCTGATGGCCGCGGAACTCGCTGAAACCGAAGACCTCCTTCAGCACCTGGTGCATCGATCGCGCGCACATCGTTCCCCACCCCTGCCGGCTCCCACTCGTCCTGGCCGGCTACTTGTCCTCACCCACGGGGCAGGCACCCGAAAACTCGTGGTGGCGGCTTCGAATGTCCTCGACGAGCTGCTGCGCCTGCTCGGCGCCGACACCACGGCGGATCAGCACACGCTGGGTCACCGCCGCCGCGGCCTCGACCTCGGCCGGTACGACCTCGGAGGCTCCCAGGCGGCACAACCGCGCGGCGTCGGCGGCATAGCGCGCCCGGATGAAGAGGTACGCATCCGGAGCTTCCCGGCGCACGGCCGCGATTGCCTGCTCGGTCGCCCGGGGATCATTGATGCTGATGACGATCTCCTTCGCCCTGGCGGCTCCCACGCTGTGCAGCACCTCCGGACTCGTGACGTCGCCGTAGAAAGCCGGCTCGCCGGCCTGCATCGCTTCAACGACATTGTCGGGATTCAGATCCACGATGAGATAGGGCACCTGACGCGACCGCAGCGCAGAGGCCAGCTCGCGGCCCGTGATGCCATAGCCGGCGATGATGACGTGATCGGTCCACCGCCGCCCTTCCTGGCTGGCGTCTTCGGCGGGACGAACCCCGAGCAGACGGGTCAGCACTCGAATGCGGGCGGCGCCGGCAGCCAGTTTGGGGCCGGCCGCCAGGGCCAGCGGCGTGACCAGCATCGATAGAATGATGGCCGGCCACAAAGGCTGCCCCAGTGCCTCCGGAACCAGGCCGGTGCCGCCGGCCGCGTAGAAGAGAACGAACGAAAACTCCCCGACCTGGGCCAATGCCACGCCCGCCAGCACGCAAACTCGGGCCGGCAAGCGCAGCACAGCCGCCGTCAGGAACACGAACAAGAACTTACCGAAGAGGATCGCCAGAAGAAGCAACAGAACGTTCTGCGCTTGTTGAATGGCCACGCCCAGATCGAGCAACATGCCGATCGAGATGAAGAAGAGACTGGTGAAGATTTCCCGAAACGGAATCAACTCGGCCATCGCTTGCTGCCGGTACGCGCTTCCCGCGACGACCATGCCGGCCAGAAACGCGCCCAGTGCCAAAGAGGCGCCCGCCACCGAGACCAGCCACGCGGTTCCAATGCAGATTAGAAACAAGGTCAGAACGAACAGCTCGCGCTGGCGGGTCTGCGCGATCAGGTGCAGGATGCGCGGCACGAGCAGCCAGGCGCCGACGAGCACCCCGGCGATCACCAGCAGCGCTTTCCCCAGCGCCACCAGCAGGCCGGACGTCCCCACCGCCGATACCGCCACTCCAGGCGCACCGTCACCCATGGACGCCAGGATCGGGATGATGAGGATCATCGGCACCACAGACAGGTCCTGGAACACGAGAATGCCCAGCGTGAGCCGGCCGTGGGGCGCGTCGAGTTCACCGCGCGCCTCGAGCCCCCGCAGCACGATCGCGGTGCTGGAGACCGCGAGGGCCAGGCCCAGAAAGATCGCATTGCCGAGTCCAAGGCCCATCGAGTAGGCGATCAAGAAGGCGATCCCGGCCGTGCTCGTCATCTGGATCGATCCACCCAGCAACACCGGTCGCCACAGGCGGCGCAGCCGCGAGATCTGAAGCTCGAGCCCGATGCCGAAGAGCAGCAGCGCCACGCCGATCTCGGCCAGCAGTTCGACCTCGTGTCCCGCGGGGGTCAGCCCGAACCCACGCGGCCCGGCGATGGTCCCGGCCAGAATGAACCCGGCAATCGTCGGCACGCCGACGCGGCGCAGCAAGGTCACCACGATCACCGCCACCAGGAATGTGACGACGAGGTCACGTAGAATTGTCAGCTCGCCCATGCTGAACCTCCCCAAACCAGGCACCGGTCTCGTACCGGAATCCACCAAGACCGTTCATGCGAGAGATTCGGCGGCAACACCCCATCCGTCAACCCAATTGACCACCGGCAGATTGGCTCCCCCGTCGCCGGATTTGGCTCGGTTGAATCCGGCTTGGTGGCACCGCCTTGGTTGGAACCGCCTCGCTGGGTCCGGCTAGGGTTCGTTCCAGCTTCCTTCACCGGCCCATTGCCACGTGCCCACACCGGTGGCAGGATCAGGCTGTCGACGATCGCCGCTGACCGGCCACGAGGAGGTTGTTCATGCATCTCACCCGTCTGCGCAAGTGTGGCACGCGGCCGGAACGGCTTGCCGTGCTGGCCCTGCCGGCCGTAACGGCCGTCTTGACCGTCCTGGCCCTGCCGGCCGTGCCGGCCGCCGGTGAGAGCCACCTGCCGCTCTCACTCTGGTACCTGGATGAGCACGCGGACGCCTTCGCCGAAGCGCTCGAGCTCGCGGGCCTCAACTTCGACACGTTCGGCTTCGATCCGGCGGCCGTCGCGCTCTGGGGCGGCGACGCCTACCGCTTGCCGCTCTTCCACCTTTTCTTCACCGAGCCGTTTCAGATCAGCCCCTATACCCGCGATCTCTCGCAAAGCGTGCTGCGCAGTGCCGGCAGCGTGAGCCGGCTCACCTACATCGCCCAGTCGAACGCCGGGGTACGCGTGCGGGACAACTACTACAGCAGCTACCTTAGCGGCATCGTTGCGCGCGTGGAAGCTGACGGTGATCGAGCGCTCACCCGGGCCCTTGAAGTGATGACCGCCGCCAGCGCGCCCGGCAGCCCCCTCCCTGACCCGGATGGGGCCGGCGTGCCTCCCGCCATCCAGACCGGCGCCGCGGTGTTGCTGCATGCGATCGGTCATGCCGAGCGCCTCCGGCAGATCGGCTGCATCCAGCGCCTCGAGGAAGCCGGTATCGACCTGGACACCGTCTACGCCGACCTCTACCGGCAGCTCTTCTGGGACACCCGGGCCGACGATGACGACAACCCCGATCCAGACGTCGAATTGGCCATGATCGGTGAGATGCTCCACCAAGAGGCGGTCCTGGAGGCGGTCGACTTCCCTCTCTTCTACAAGGGCGCCAACCTGATCGCACTGGCGGTCGACCACCTCCGCGCCGAGATCGACAGCTTGCCGGCCGCCGAGCGCAGCCGGCTGCGTGGCGCCCGCTTTGAATTCGCCTGCCCCACGCCCCTCGGCTGGGTGCGTCTGAACGGAGCCGGAGACCATCGCTACGGACCCGAGGAGCTACTCCCCGGCAGCCCGCTGCGTCGCGAATCCGACGACGAACACGATCTACTCATCCTCGATACGGCCGGCAACGACACCTATAGCCAGGCGGGCGCCACCACCAGCGCGCGGCGCGGAATCGGTGTCGCCGTCGATCTGGCCGGAGACGACCGCTACGCCTCGCCCGACGCCGCCGCCTGGCAGGCCTACAATGCGCGCGTTGACGGGCGGTCCGAGGCCTTCGTCCACCACCGCCCAGAGGACCACGTCGCCGCCTTCGGAGCCGGGATCCTGGGCTACGGCTTCCTGATCGATCTTGCCGGCGACGATCGCTATGCCACGCCTTTCGGCGGACAGGGGTGCGGACTGCTGGGCCAGGGCGTGCTGCTCGACGCGGCCGGCAACGACCGCTACACGGGCGACACGGGGGTGCAGGGCAGCGGCACCTTTGGGACGGGCGTCCTGGCCGACCTCTCCGGCAACGACCAGTTCCACTGCTATCACCGCAGCCAAGGCTACGCCTACACCCTCGGGGCCGGCATCCTGGTCGACACCGCCGGCGATGATGCCTACATCGGCGAGACCGAGAACGTGAAGTACCGCTGGTTCGGCACGCACAGCGAGCAGCTCAACATGTCGGGCGGCTTCGGTTATGGTCGCCGTGCGGACATGAGTGATGGGCACTCCTGGGCCGGGGGTGTCGGCATGCTGGTCGACGGCGGTGGCGGCAACGACCGCTACCATGCCGACATCTTCGCCCTGGGATCGGCCTACTGGTATGCGCTCGGTATCCTCTATGACGACGGCGGCGACGACGAGTACTCCTCCTATGCCTACTCGCTGGCGAGCCCGCCGCACTTCGCCGTCGGGGTGGTCATCGACGAAGCCGGGAACGATCTCTACCGAGGCCACTCGTCACGAGCCTGCGGTTTCGGGCGTGACTTCTCGATCGGGTGGTTCGAGGACGGTGACGGCGACGATCGCTACTACTGCAACGATTCGGCCTTCGGCGTCGGCAACGTCAACGGCCTGGGCGTCTTTTGGGACAAAGCCGGCGACGATCTCTACATCGCCCGATCGAACAGCTTCGGCCAGCCATTCGTGGAGAGCAGCGGGTCGCGGCGTGACTTCATCATCAATGCCGGCTTGTTCATCGACGCCGGCGGAGAGGACGACTACCGGCAGCTGCCCGAGGACTTCGACGCGGCGGCTCACGAGCCCTTCGATTTCGGTGACGGCAGCCAGTTCACTCGAATCGACTGGCTGGGCAACGGTACGCGCCGCTCGTGGCGGGGGCATCTGGAGCAACCCCTCTCCACCGGCGCAGCCCTCGACATGGACTAGGCAACCGGCGGTGCAGATCGCCATGTGCGAATTGCACCCCGCCCGCACAGCTGGCGCGGATCCGCCATCCTCGCCCGCACCCTCCTCCCGAAGGCCCATGCGCCGGTGCCCTTTCCGGCTTGATGCCGGCGGCGGCACGCAACCTGCAAGCTATGGTGGACGCGACTCAGGGACCATGGGCCTCGGAGGGTGAGGAGGCCGACCCGGATCATCGCCGCGCCAACCCGGCGATCCACCGCGCCACCGACGCAGCCGGTTCCGGCGGCGCAAGGAGGGCCGATCCATGAAGTATGCCGTCCACCTCACCGCCGTCGGTGCGCTCAGCGTTCTGCTGTGCGTCGGCTGTTCGGACACCGTGGCGCCCAGCCACCCCGAAGAGTCACAAGGCGCCGACGAACTCATCTTCCTGCGTGACGGCGGCGAGGAGGAACCCTTGGTGGTGCCTTTCGTCGCCAACGGACGCCTGGACATCGGCGAGATCACCGTCTCGAACGATGAGAATGAACTCTGCGTGGACTTCGCCACCGACGAGGGCTGGCTGATGCGCCGCACCCAGGTCGCCTACGGTCGCACCTTGGGCGACCTGCCCTTGACACGCCGCGGATTCCTGCGCATCGGCGATTTCCCACTTTCCGAGACGCACCAGCCTCCGGTCGCTTCGGCCACCCATTGTTTCAACTGGGCCGAAGAAGGCTTCGCGGCCGGGGACACCGTCCTGTTGGCGGCCCACGGCTTCGTGGTGCAGACCAGCCCGCGCGGATGGTGGCGGCGCCTGGCAAGCGCCTGGGGAGAAGGTACGCGTGTTCACAAGCGCGGCTGGGCGATGGTCTTCGCCTACGTCATCCAGGACCTGGGCGGACCCGAGCCATGCATGCTCGAGATGGTGTGGCCCAATGGATACGAGAACATGTGCCTCTATGATGTCGAGACCATTCTGTGGGAGTCCAGCGGCGGTTGCGCCGAAACCGTCACGCTCGAGCTCTATCAGGACGGCCTTCTCTGTCATGTCATCGCCGAAGACGTCCCCAACACCGGCGCCTACGAGTGGGAGTTCAGCGAAACCTGCCCGGGTGCCGTGGACGGATACACGGTGCGCGTGAGCGACCCGGCCGGCGGCGTGTTCGACGAAAGCGACGCCCCCTTCACGCTGGAGGATTGCGGCGGTGGCGGTGGCGAAGACTGGTAGCTCAGGCCTCACACCCTTCATGCCCATTCGAACACCCCGGTGACGATTCGGTCGCCGGGGTGTGTTCGTTTGCACTGGGTCAAGAACGACATGCGCGTCCTGCGCAGCTATCGCGATAGGGGTCATGCCTTCGCAAGCTGGCTCCTGGTCGTGGCCCAGTACAGAACCCTCGACCTCTTGCGCCGGCAGTCCTCGCCGTGGCGGCCCAGCCTGCGTCTCGAGCCGGATGGTCCGGGCAGCGGTCCGCCGCCCGCCCACGCTCGGGGAGCGCTTCCTGACGAACTGGCGATTTCCCGGAGGAATTTCGAGCTGGTCATGGGTATGGTGAGAGAGGAGGCTCCTGATTCACATGCACACTACCGACACACAAGCACCCCGGATCAACCGGATCCTGATGGCGCGTATCATCTGGGTCTCGTTGGCAGCGGTCTGCATCATCGCGGCCGTCTTGATCCTTCGCCGCGAGGGTGGCGCCCCGCCCGATGCGATCGATGTCGACTGGCGGAGGATCGATTCGGCCCTGCCGCGGGCGCTGTTCTCACCCGAGGTTGACGCGGCAACGCTCGCGAAGCTCCCCGGCGATCTGGGCGCGGATCTGGCCGTCACGCAGTTTCGCACGGTGCTGCGGCTAGAAGGTGACCATCTCATGGTGCGCGAGGCGGCGCAGCCGTCTCCCGGGCCGGGGCCAGCCCCGGATCGTGCGACGCCGACCGCCGCTGAGATCCTGCGTTCGTTCGAGGTGCTCGACTCGACCAACCGGTGGCGCGCCACGATCCGCGCGCCCCTACCGCCCGAGGCAGACAAGACCCAGGCCTGGCTGCTCACCCTGCCATACCTGGATCTCTTCGCCTGCCCCATCGACGGTGAGGTCAAGACCCTGGGTCTGCCCGGCGATGAAACCATCGGCCGGGGCCTGGTCCTGTTCACCTTCGAGGGCGCCTTCGGCGAAAACGCCACCGAGCCGCGGCTGGTGGTCTTCGAAGACCGCCGGGACTGAGCGGACCAGCCGACACTCGCTCCACCGATCACGGCCTTGGGCGGCAACCGTTTCTCAGGGAAGCACGATCACCGGCGTGGTCGAGGAGCGAGCCTGCGTTCTCAGCCGCAGATAGTACTGCCCCGGCGCGAGAGGACGGCCGAAGGCCTCGCCCAGGCGGAGGTCCCATTCGTCCACGGCGGCCGGTAATGCGTAACGTCCGAGAAGACGCCCGGAGAGATCATGCAGGCTCAGTTCGGCGCCCTGATCCAGTTGGCGGGATAGGATCAATCGCATGTGATCGTGCGCCGGATTGGGATGGACCGAAAGTGCCAGCCGAGGCGCCATCTCGTCTCGCCCCCCCACGCTGGCGAACTCCCCTTCGATTCGGAAATCCGCCGGTGAGATGGCCTGCGCGGATCCGCTCGAGCCGGTCACGGTGACGCGCAGGCGCGCCTGCTCCGACGCCCCCGGCGCATCGACGAGCCATTGATAGCGCCCGCTGTTGGGAAGCCCGGTGGCCACCGGCACCCACGGTCCGCCCGCGCCGCCGAGCGACAGCTCGAGGTCCACTACCGCGGGCCCCTGGCCCTCGGGCACGGCGGCCGCCCATTCGACGAAGCGAACCGTGCCATCGCGCAGCGTCTCACCGCCGCGGGGCGCGACGACGCGGACCATCAGCGCCTCGGGCGCTTGCCACGGGGAGTAGGCTCGCAGCTGGTTTCGATAGAAGGGGAACCCGCTCATGCTGGCCGAGATGATGATGTCCTCGCGACCGTCATGGTCGATGTCGCCGTCGACCCGCAGGGCCGACGCATCCCCGGGCGACGGCATCGTCCAGGTGGCATCGGCGGTCCAGCCGCCGGCACCGTCACCGAGGAAGACCCGGCCGTGGGGCGGGTCGTAGGCCACCAGATCAAGCACGCCATCCCCATCGATATCGCCGAGCTGGGTGAGATCGTAGTAGCCGCTCGTCGGGAGACCGGCCGAGGCCTCCTGCCACCCAGCGCCGTCGAAGAGGTAGCACCGCACCCCCGAGGAACTGTAACCAAAGGAGATGTCCAGCATCCCATCGCCATCGACATCCCCCACGGCGATGCCGTGAATGCCGCTGGTGGGCAGGCCGTCCATCGCGACCGTGAAGCCAAAGGCGCCGTCGCCGAGCAGCACGTTGGTGCCCGAGCGTGTCGAGACGACGTCGGCATGTCCATCGGCGTTGACATCGCCGGCTTCGATCGTGGAGCCCACCGATCCGCCGGTGAGAGCGTAGGCCTGCACCCAGGTCCCATCGCCTTGATTGCGATAGAAGCGCAGGCCGTTGCCGCCACCGAAGGACTGGGAGACGATGTCGAGCAGGCCGTCTCCGTCGAAGTCGGCCAGGGCGGTCGCGAACATGCCCCACTCCTCGCCGCTGCTCGCCAGCCCCTGGCCCCAGTCGGTCCACGCCGCGCCGCTCCCATCGCCGAGCGCGGCGCCCATCAGACGGGAGGCCATGCCGCCGCCCCAGTTGTGATGAACGCCCCAGGCCACATCTGCGTGCCCGTCGTGATTCAGGTCCCCAATCGCGCAGCCCCCGTAGCCGAAGTTACCGAACTGGTGCACGTCCCAGCTCCCGGCACCGTCCCCCAGCCAGACCATGATGCCGTGCTGATCGGAATTGACGTAGGGTGACCCGTGGTCGCCGACCGAAACGATGTCCAGGTGGCCGTCCCCATTGATGTCACCCAGCTCGAACTCGGTGTTGCCTTCTTCCTTGCTGGGCACTTCAAGACCGGCCGATCTCGACACCAAGGTGACGGCCGAGGCGCCGGCCGCCAGTCCGGCCACGAGTCCGGCAACGAGTCCGGCCACCAGCCCTACTCCAACGATGGCGGCGAAGAACAGATGAACACGGTCATGACGCAGCGCTCGGGCCCGGGACATCGCAAACCTCCTGGTACTCTGGACGGGTCTGATGTCAGCTCTCCCGCGGCGACGGCGCCGCAAGCCTGACACCAGAGAGCGTGACACGTATCAAGCCAACCCGAATGACATGGTAGCACACGGTCATTCTACCATAGAAAAAGACCCGCCCCGACCATGAGCCGGAACGGATCTGGCTTGGATTGTTGCTCGATTGCCGCGAAACCATCGGCCGCTCGAGTGCGGCGCCGATGCCCAGAAGCCCGACGCATGCGGTCTTCCGGCCTCGGCCCGGGTGCCGAGGACTCACCGGCTAATAGCGGCAGGCGCCTCCGTGCTTGGCGTGGTAGTCCTGATGGTACTCCTCAGCGGGATAGAAGTCTCCGGCCTGCTCAACCCGTTCGATCTGCGTTGCGATGGAGCGGTTCTTGAATCGCTCGTGCCGGGCGAGCTCACGCGTGTAGGCGCGGGCCTCCCGATCCTGTTCAGGGTTCGCCGTGAAGATCGCCGATCGGTACTGCGTACCCACATCCGGCCCCTGGCGATTGACCTGGGTGGGATCATGCATGCCGAAGAAGGCCGACAGCAACCCGCCGTAGCTCACGCGAGCCGGGTCGAACACGATCTTGACCGTCTCGGCGTGACCGGTCCGGCCGCTGCAGACCTGCTGATAGCTCGGGAAGGAGGCCTCGCCACCCATGTAGCCCGACACCGCGTCGACGACCCCCGGAATCTGGGCGAAACGGTCCTCGATCCCCCAGAAGCAGCCGCCCGCGAAGTAGGCGGTCTCCAGTGGTCCTTCAGCCATCGGTTCACTCGGCTCGCCCGGTTCGCCCGGTTCGCCCGGTTCGCCCAGTTCGCTCGGCTCGCTCGGTTCTTCACCCCGCGCATGAAACCGCAGTGCGGCCGAGTTGAGGCAATAGCGCAGGCCCGTCGGCTGGGGTCCATCTTCGAACACGTGGCCCAGATGCGCGCCACACCGCATGCAGAGGATCTCGGTGCGAACCATGCCGAAACCGCGATCATCCTTCTCCAGGATGTGATCGGGATCGAATGGCCTGAAAAAGCTCGGCCATCCGCTACCCGACTCGAACTTGCTCGAAGAGGAGAAGAGCGGCAGGTCGCATACGACGCAGCCATAGAAACCCTCTTCCTTGTTGTCGAGCAAGCCGCCGCAGAAGCGCGGCTCGGTGCCACGCTCCAGGGTGATGCGCCGCTGCTCCGGCGTCAGCGCCTTCGCGCGCTCGGCGATCTGCTCGGCCGTCCACGGCGTCAGGTCGTATCCCGATGCCGACTGCTTCGGACGATCCTGTGACAGGTCCATGTGTGCCCTCACTTCCTCGGCCAGCTCGAGCCAGTTCGAGTCCCCGTCCGGGGATGTAGACTCGGCGCGGGCAGCCCCATCAAGCGCGGCGCCCGTCTCGACCGCCGGCCACAGCACGCTCGCGGCCGCGATCGCGACCACGATGCCACCGGCAACCACCACCGGCGAGAAAAGCCGGCCTCTATGCCTGTTTAGCCGTGGGGAGCCCGCCCTTCGGCCCTTATGAATTCGATCGACTTTCATCGCCCACCTCCTCGGGTGTCCTGGGCCAGGTTCTACCCAGGCGGGTGGCCGGGGTTCCGGCGGGGTGGCCGGCGTTCCGGCCGGGCTGCCGGGTTCCGGCCGGGTTGTCGCGGCTGCGGCTAGGTTGCCGCGGCTCCGGACGGCTCAGGGATTCCACCAGTAGGTGAGCTTCACGAGGAAGACGTTCTCGGCTTCGGAGGAGAAGGCGGTGTCGAAGTCCCGCCCCAGGTCCAGATCATTGAAGTCGTTCTGCTCGAACTGTGACCGCGTCCACACGAAGTAGAAGGTGCTGCCCGGAGCGTACTCCCAGCGCAGGATCATGGTGGAGTTGACGGCCACCTGGTTGTAGTCGTACTCACCGGTCTCGATGTTCCCCAGATCGCCATAGGCGCCGTTGCCCTCGTAACGGCGATAGTCGCCGAAATCCAGGCCCGAGAGCAGCATGCTGGCCGACATCTGCCAGGAAAGGGTGGGACTGAGCGTCCAGCTTCCCGAGAACCGCGGCGTCACCTTGTCGAAATCCAGGTCGGCGAAGACGGCGACGTTTTCGCCCGTGTCCGGATCGGTGAGATTGTCGATCCACCGCGTCTCGTTGAAAGCCCGGTAGTAGTTGGCGCCCAGGCTGACCTCCAGATTCTCTCTCGGCCGGAACTGGATGCCGGTGTAATGCGCCCACCAACTCCCGTTGCGGCTGTGGCCCGATCCGGGATTGAGCGTCAGGCTGACCGGCTTGCGCGGATCGGTCCGCAGGTTGGCCCACCAGCTCCACGCCTTGGGATACTCCCACAAGCCATTGCCACGGGTCTCCATGTCGTCGTAGTCGGGCGCGCTCGCGCCCACACCCCCACTCAGGCTCCAGCCGCTCGTGAACTCCAGGGACGTGTTGTAGTTCACGCTGCGGCCGATGTTGTCTCCGGCGTAGTTGTGCGCCAGATTGGCGCCGAAGTCGTGGTAGGTTCGCCGGAAGAAGGCCCAGGGCGTCTGCGTGCGATACTGCACCCACAGGTTGACCTGACGGAAATCGTTACGCGAAACGTAGCCGAGATCGTTGATCCTGAGATGCGGGTCCCTGACGGTCCCCGTGACCGATGCCCGCAAGTGTTCTCCCGCCAGCTTCGAGAACGTAGCGGTCCATCCGAAGCCCGCATCTTCGGAGTCCACCCGGCTGCCGACCACCTGGCCGTCCACCCCATAGGCCCCGTCATGGGTCTTGAGATTCCAGTCGAGGCCACCGGTGGCGGCCGGATGCCGGTGGTCCCGGCTGGCCAGGGTACCCATCACCCCCACATGCGAGGAGCGGAGCACGTCGCGCTTCAGACGGAAGACGCCGTAGTTCGAACGCGGCTCAACGACCGCGCTGCGTCTCTCGCCCTCGGTGTCGACGAAATCGGCGACTTCTTCGGGCGTATAGGCATTGAGCACCCCAAGGGTCGTCCGCTCGGTCACCCTGCCGGTGACCTTGCCGGCCAGCAGGATCGTCGTGCCGTCGGGACGATCGGTGTAGTAGTCGGCTTCTCCGGGCCACTGGGTCGGGGCGTGACCGATGCGCCGGGAGTAGAAGAGGTCGAATGGGGTTGCGAAGATGTCGGCGCCTTCCAGGAAGAACGGTCGCTTCTCCGGATACCAGGTCTCGAAGGCCGAGAGGTTGAGCACCGGGCTGTCGAGTTCCACCTGCCCGAAGTCGGGATTGATGGTGGCATCGAAGATGAGGTTCGGGGAGAGACCGTACTTCAGATCCAGACCGATATCTCCGGCGAAGTCCCGTCCGTCGGGATTGCCGGGATGTTCGGGTTCGAGCCGCACCCGGCTCACCGAGTAGGGCAGCAGTTCCAGGTGCCGGGCGGGTTTGATCCCGCGAAGCCCGGTCAGGTGACCGAATCGAGAGACGTAGCCGCCTTCAGCCGAAGGCGTGAAGCACCACTGGGAGGTCTCCTGCTGGCGGCTGAGATAGCGTTCCAGATTGACTCCCCAGGTCTGTTCCGCGGCCGCGTTGAAACGCAAGCAGTGGTAGGGGATCTTCAGCTCCGCGCTCCACCCCCACGGCTCCGCCCGAACGGCGCTGTGCCAGACGCCATCCCAGGAAGTGTCGAGTTCGCCGTCGTTCGAGATCCGCTGGTCACGCTGCACGCCCGCCGCGCTCACCTCGAAGCGATAGCCGGTCTGGTGATCGTGATAGGAGTCGATCATCACCGCCACCTGATCGGTCTCGGCCCAGCGGTCGCGGCGAACGAGCTGGCGGCGGACATCACCGGGCCGGCGGTCGTAGTTCCAGAACGCCACGTAGAGCGCATCATCGTCGTAGACGAACGCCACCTGCGTCGACTCGCTCGGAGCCGCGCCCTCGAGCGGCTCGCTCTGGGTAAAGGAACCCAGCAAGGGCAGTTTCAAGCCTTGCCACACCGGATCGTCCAGCCGGCCGTCGATGGCTGGCGGATGGGGATTGACACGGACGGCCCGCGCCACGGCCGGCCCTTCGGTGGCGCCGAGCGGCTGGGCCATCCCGTCCGCCCCGGCCACCTCGACCGCCTCGACCACCTTCACCGCCACCTCCGCCTCCGCCGCCTCCGCCGCCTCCGCCGCCGGAGGAGCCGACGCCGTGAGCCCCACGATGACCATCACCCCCAACTGCAATCGTGCGTATGCGTTACAAGCGCAGGACATGTCGAACCTCCTCCCCGACCGGGTTGCGAGCCCTCTCCCGCGCCGACCGGTGGGCATACCCGGCGCGGCTCCACCAGAACGACGGTCACACATCGCGGAGGGATTAGACGAAAAACGCAGGTCCAGGAGGCTCGGCAGTGCCGGCAAGGCCTGCGCTGGCGGCAATGCTTGCAATGCCTGCCATGGCGGCACTGCCGGCAATGGCGGCGATGCCCGCAGTGCCGGCAATGTCGTCTTGTGTGCCTCTTGTCGGTGGTCTAGTCTCGCGCCGGACGGGACACCGAGTCACACCCAGCTCTCGTCCGGCGTGTTCATTGTGATTGTCGGTCTGCGAGTCCGGAGACAGTTTCATGCCAGGAAGTGGGCAGCCCCCTTCGCCCATGGCCCTTCTCGTTCTGGGCGCCATCGCGCTCGTCGCGGTGGTCGCGCTCGCACTCGGCCTTCTGTGGATGCGCCGAAAGCACGCCCAGCTCCAGGATCTGTCTCGACGGATCCAGGAACGGGAACAAGCCGGAGAAGACATTCGCCACACCCACCAGATGCTGGCCCGGACCGAACGGATCGCCAATCTGGGAAGCTGGGAATGGGACATCAGTACCGACACGGTCCGCTGGTCCGACACACTCTTTCGCATCTTCCAACGTGACCCGGCCCTCGGCGCTCCCTCCTTCGCCGAACACGAGCAGCTCTACGTCGCCGAGGACATGGAAGGCTTGCGAGCCGCGGCCGAGCTGTGCATCGACCAGGGAACTCCCTACGAGCTGGAACTGCGCGCCATCCGGGCCGACGGGGCGATCCGCCACTGTATCTCCCGCGGCCAGGCCGAGCGCGACTCCCAAGGCCGTATTCACCGGCTGGTGGGATCCTTGCAGGACGTTACCGAACGCCACACGGCTCAAGAGGAGCTACGCGCGAACGAGCGCTACCTCCAGGCCATTCTCCAGACAACGATCGACGGCTTTTGGGTCATCGACGCCGACTACCGGATCATCGAGGTCAACCAGGCCTATTGCGATCTGCTCAGGTATTCCCGCGACGAGTTGCTGGGCCTGACCGTTGCCCAGATCGAAGGCCTCGAACGGCCCGAAGACACAGCCCGGCGCGTCGAACGCATCAAGCGGAAGGGGTCGGAGATCTTCGTTACCAAGCATCGCCGCAAGGATGGGAGCACATTTTCGGTCGAGGTCTCCTGCTCATTCCTCTCGGAGCGCGGCGGCCGGTTCGTCTGTTTCTGCCGGGACCTCACCGAGCGGATGCAGGTTCAGGATCGGCTGGCCTTGCTGGCGCGCATGCTCGATCATGCGCCCGCTTCCATCACGATTCACGATACGGACGGGCAATTCGTCTACTGCAACCGCCAAACCCTCCGGCTGCATGGCTTCGAGAAGGAGGAGGAGTTCCTCTCGATCAAGCTGTCGGACCTCGACGTCCCCGAGAGCGCGGCGCTTTTGGCCGAGCGATTCCGTCTCATCAATGAAGTCGGGGAAGCTCGCTTCGAGTCCGCCCACTACCGCCAGGATGGGTCCGTGGTGCCGCTCGAGATCCTGGCCAAGAAGATGGAGTGGCACGGTAGGCCCGCCGTGCTCAGCATCGCGACCGACATCACCGAGCGCAAAGAGGCCGAAAGGGCGATGCGAGAGAGCGAGATGCGTTTCCAGCATCTCTTGAACGAAGTGGCGATGGTCTCGGTTCAGGGCTACCGGCTCGACGGCACCACCCTGTACTGGAATCGCGGATCCGAGCAGCTCTATGGGTACTCGTCCGAAGAAGCCGTCGGCCGCAATCTGCTGGACCTCATCATTCCTCCCGAGATGCGGGCTGCGGTGGCCGAGGCAATCCAACAGATGGCCAAGACGGGCAAACCCATCCCCGCCTCCGAACTCGAGCTCATGCGCAAGGATGGTTCGCGCATCTGGGTCTACTCCACCCATGTGATGCTGCCGCGCCACGGACAGCCGCCCGAGCTGTTCTGCATCGACGTCGATCTCACCGAGATCAAACGCGGCGAGGCGGAGCGCACCCGGCTGCACGAACACCTCAGCCAGTCGCAGAAGCTCGAGTCGATCGGCCGCCTTGCCGGCGGGGTGGCCCACGATTTCAACAACATGCTGGGGGTCATCCTGGGCCAGGTCGAACTCTCACTCGATGAGATAGGTCCAGCCGATCCCATGAACGCCAGCCTGCAGGAGATCCGCGCGGCGGCCAGACGGTCGGCGGATCTGACCGGCCAGTTGCTGGCCTTCGCACGCAGGCAGACCGTGGCGCCGCAAGTGTTGAATCTCAATGAGACCGTGGAGTCGATGATCCGTATGCTCAGCCGCCTGATCGGCGAAGACATCGAACTTCAATGGGAACCGGGGCCTGATCTCGATCATGTTCGCATGGACCCCTCGCAGCTCGATCAGATCCTGGCCAATCTGTGTGTCAACGCACGGGATGCGATCGGTCCAGCCGGCGGCACCATTCGGATCGAGACTGCTCATGCATGTCTGGACGCATCCTTCTGCGCACAGCACGCCGGCGTACAGCCCGGCGAGTATGTCTTGCTGGCCGTCAGTGACAATGGATGCGGCATGGATCACAAGACCCGGGAGATGGTGTTCGAGCCGTTCTACACCACGAAGGGCCTGGGTGAAGGGACCGGCCTGGGCCTCGCCACCGTCTATGGCATCATCAAGCAGAATGACGGCTACATCTACGTGGACAGCAATCCCGGACAGGGCTCCTCCTTCCGGATCTACCTGCCGTGCCACGCGGTCCCTCTGGTCAAGGAGCCGGTCGAGCCCGCCGGGCGACCGGTCCCGCGCGTAGCGCACGAGACGATCCTCGTCGTTGAGGACGAAACCTCCATTCTCCGTATGACCCAGTCCATGCTCGAGAAACAGGGCTACACGGTACTCACGGCCTCCTTGCCCGGTGAAGCGCTTCACCTGGCCGCCGAACATGACGGAAACCTCGACTTGCTCATCGCCGACGTCGTCATGCCGGAGATGAACGGCCGCGAGCTGGCCACCGAGCTTCTCTCTCTCCATCCGGATTTGAAGTGCCTCTTCATGTCGGGCTACACATCCAACGTCATTGCCCATCACGGTGTGCTCGAGGACGGGGTGAGCTTCATACAGAAACCGTTCTCGAGCCAGGAGTTGGCAGCGGTGGTTCGTAAGACGCTCGAAACCGGCTAGCATGCCATCGGCTAGCATGCCACGGGCTAGCATGCCATCGACAGGCTCCCCGGCCACTCGGCCCCTCAGCGATCGAGCCGTCGGTTGCGCCAGTCGGCCTTTGACCCTACGATGACCGTTGGCATGTGGAAACCGGCACCGTTCCAACGGCCGATGGCTGTCCCCACCGAAGGCGCGGGCCGACTCCGCACGAGAAAGGATGCGGCATGGACGCAACCTCCGTCCAATGGCAGGCCCTGGAACGTCGTTGCCACCAGGCCGAGGCCGCGCTACGGAAACGCGCGGAGGGCGACGCACGCAAAGCCCTGCTATGGCACGCGCTTCTCGACCTCCGGCACGTGAGCCACGCTTCCGAGATCCAGGCCGATCCCCGCCGCCTGTTCGAGCACATCTGCACCCGCCTGGCCGGCTCTCGGCTGCACCAGGTCGTGTGGGTGGCGTCATTGCCGGGAGTGCTGCCTGAAACACCGGCCAGCGCCCCAACCACATCACCGTCCGCAACACAGCCCGACTTCACGATCCGGGGCCCTTCAACCAGTGCTCTGGCAGAAGAGATGCAGACGTTGCTCGCCAAGGGCACCTACCCCCCGTGCATTGCCCGAGCGCTCGAAGCCGACACAACGGTTGTCATCGAGGATCCTACGACCCAATGCCCAACCTGCCCGTTGTCCCCGCCCTCGCGGGACCGGGCCCTCCTGTGCCACCGAATCGCCAGCGGAACGAGCATCTATGGAGTGCTCGGCTGTGCCCCGCCACCCGAGCGCGTGCAGGATCCCGAGGAACAGGCTTTCTTGGGCATTCTGGCAAGCGATCTCGCCATCCTTCTCCATCGGGGAGAGATGGCCGAGCGCCTGCGTGCGAGTGAGGAGGCTGCCCGCGCACTGATCCATGCCAAGACCGACGCCGCGCGATCTGAAGAGGCGTTACGGGCCGCCAATGCCCGGCTCGAGGCGCTCTGGAGCATCACATCTCTCTCGGATGCCGATTTCAAGGCCATCTCGGATCACGTTCTCGAGACGATCACGAAGATGACCGGAAGCGCCTACGGGTTCTACGGATTCCTCGATGAGGCCGAATCGGTGATGACGATCCACTCCTGGTCCGGCCAGGCAATGGCGCATTGCTCGATGGTCGACAAACCCATGGAGTTTTCCATCGCCGACTCTGGATTGTGGGCGGAGTCCGTACGCCGGCGAAGACCATTGATCTGCAACGATTATGCACGCCCCCATCCGGGCAAGCACGGCTTGCCCGACGGCCACGTTCCTCTGACCAAGCTTCTGGTCGTTCCCTGCGTCGCACGGAATCGGATTGTCTCGGTGGCCGCCGTGGCCAACCGCGACAAGGACTACGACTCGTCCGACATCCGCCAATTACTCTCATTCCTCCAGAGCATCCAGGCCGTCTTGGACACCAAACGAGCCCAATCCCTGTTGACCGCCAGCGAGCGAAAGTTCCGCTCGTTGGTCGAGACCACAACCGACTGGGTCTGGCAGATTGACACGCAGGCGCGATTCACCTACGCGAGTCCGAATTGCACGTCCATCATCGGCTTCACTTCAGAGGAGCTGATGGGCAAGACACTCTTCGATCTCATG
>CAZZIF010000005.1:38311-49816 GCA_964654025.1 uncultured bacterium | reverse complement strand
GGAAGAGACCCCGGGGACGGGCTTGGGCGGAGCGTCTCGTCCGGCCTGCCCGCACAATCGCGGCTCCCGGCGCCCGGGTGCCGGCTCCCGGGCGCCGTCAACGGGATTCTTCGCACCACAACCCTCAGGTTGCGGGGGGGCGGGGGCTTCGGTACGCTGCGAACTCTGTATGGAGGAGCCCATCCGTGGCCTTCGAAAGCACACTCATCCTGATCCCGGCGTACAACGAAGCGCCCCAGATCGCCGAAGTGATCGGCTCGGTGCGTGCCGTGGTGGGGGAGACACCCATTCTGGTCGTTGACGACGGCTCGACCGATGACACCGCCGCCCGCGCCGAGGAGGCCGGGGCGCGCGTGGTGAAGCACGGTGTCAACCGGGGCTACGGCGCGGCTCTACTCACCGGCTATCGTGAAGCGCTGCGCGGGGGCGCCTCGCGCGTTGTGCAGCTTGACGCAGACGGTCAGCACGCGGCCGAGTCGATCGGCGCGATCGTGGAGGCGCTCGATATGGGCGCCGATCTGGTGCTGGGCAGCCGGTTTCTCGACCCGCGCAGCTACCGTCCGGCACCCGGACGGCGGCTCGGCATCCGCCTGTTCAGCTTCTTGGCGTCGCGGGCAACGGACCTTCCGATCAGCGACGCAACGACCGGCTTTCAGGGACTCTCGCGGCGGGTGCTGCGGTTCTACACGGAGCGGGACTTTCCGTCCGACTATCCGGATGCCAATGTCATCATTCGAGTGGCGCGCGCCGGGTACCTCGTGCGGGAGGTGCCGGTCCGCATGTTGGCCTCGGAGGGGCCGGCCTCGATTCACCGGGGCTGGCGGCCGGTGCTCTATGTGATCAAGATGCTTGGCGCAGTGGCGCTGGAATGGAGTCGCCGGGTACCGCGGTCGCACGACGAGGGGCCGCGGCAGGAAGGGGAGAGGGGAAGCGGTGCAGTATAGCGAACGACAACTGAGGGAGATCCTCCAGCCAGGCGGGGTGCTGAGCAAAGTGCTGGAACCCTACGAGCCGCGTCCCCAGCAGTATGACCTGGGTCGGGCGGTCGGGGAGGCACTGGCCTACGGACGGATCCTGATTGCCGAGGCACCGACGGGTGTGGGCAAGACACTGGCCTACCTCATCCCGGCTGCGATTCACGCTCGAGCCACGCATGAACCCGTCGTGATCAGCTCCTACAGCCGCACCCTTCAGGACCAGGTGCTCGAGCAGGAGGTGCCTCGGCTGCGCCGGATCGTCCATCCCGATCTGGCGGTGGCGGTTCTGAAGGGCCGTGGCAACTACCTGTGCCGGCGGCGTTGGGACCTGTTCGTCGCCGAGGATGGCAGCGGTGCTCAAGGACGTCAGGTCGTCGAGCGTTTGGCGCCGTGGGTGGCCTCCACCCAGACGGGCGACCTCAGCGAGGCGCCGGACGTGGGCCGCCGCGAAGCGTGGGCGCTGGCGCGGATTGCAGGAGACGCCCGCTTCTGCCGCAGCCGCGAATGTCGGCCCGAGACCGGGTGCTTCCACAAGCTGGCCCGGCGCAACGCGCGTCAAGCCGACCTCGTCATCGTCAACCACTCGCTCCTGCTGGCGCATGCGCTCACCGGCGGCGTTCTGCCCGACTTCCGGGCACTGATCGTCGACGAGGCCCACGCCCTGCCCGACGCCGCCCTCGAACCGCTCACCTGGCGGATCCGGGAGCGAGGGTTCGAGGACCGCGTGCGTCTGATGGGGGGTAGCGGGGAGCCAGGCTACAGCGATCGCCTGCGCGCGGCAGTCCGCCTGTTGCCATCGAAGGTGGCCCAGCAGAATATGCAGAAGCGCCTTCAAGCGCTCGAAGAGCAATCCCGGCGCGCGCTGGAGGACACCCGCACGTTTTTCGCGGCGCTGGCCGCGGGACCCCACTTCCCCCGGGCCGGGGAACGGCGGCGGTACCGCCAGGCCGACTGTGATCAGGGTCTCGTGCCGAACGAACTCGACCCGTTGCTCGGGGCGTTGGAGACGCTGCTGCGCGATGCCCGCGACCTGGCGCGGCGATTGGAGGCCGAGTGGCCGGGTGAGGGACCGAGCCGCGAAGCGCGGGATTTGCTCGATGCGGCCGAGAGCGCGCGCGCCGATCTGGCCGAGGCCACCGAGGTGCTCAAGGCCCTGCTGGCCCCGAACGACGAAACGCGCGTCTACATGGCCGAAGGCACCGGACGCGGCGGGGTCGGTCTGGCCGCCGTGCCGCTCGATACCGGCCCGGCCCTGCGCGAGCACATCGTGCTGCCGCAGGAGGGCGTTGTCTTCACGTCGGCCACACTGGGCGCGGCCGACGAGTTCGGCTATTTCTGCCGGCAGGTTGGCGTCGAAGCGCCCGAAGTGGTGGCGCTGGAGCTGACGAGCCCATTCGACCTGAAGCGGCAATTGCGCCTGGTGGTGCCCACCTACGCGCCGGATCCGCGCGAGGGCGACTACGCCCGCTTCCTGGCCTCGGCGATCGCCCGGCTTCTTGGCAAGGCGCGCCGGAAGGCGCTGGTGCTCTTCACGGCCTATCAGACCCTGCGGGAGGTGGAGGCGCTTCTGCAGAGCGAGCGCGCGCTCGATGGGGTCGCGATCCTGGCGCAGACCCGTGAGACGTCGCGCTCGCGCTTGATGGAGCAGTTCCGCGCGGCGAAGGCCGGCGTCCTGCTCGGCACGGCCAGCTTCTGGCAGGGGGTCGATTTCCCGGGCGAGGAGCTCGAGATGCTCATCGTGACCCGCCTCCCGTTCCCGGTGCCCAGCGATCCGCGCGCCGAGGCCATCGGCGAGGAACTGGAGCGTGAGGGACGATCCGGCTTCTTCGAGTACGCGCTGCCCGAGGCGATCCTGAAGTTGCGGCAGGGCGTGGGACGCCTCATCCGCCGGGCCGACGACCGGGGCCTGTGTGTGATTCTGGATGCGCGCATCGTGCGGGCCCGATACGGGAGCCGGTTCCGCGGCGCGCTGCCGGTGCCGGTCGAGACGGTGGAGAACGAGGAAGAGCTGATGCGCCTCGTGGCCGAATGGGCGCGCGGCGACACCCGGAGGGGAAGGGCATGACGGCGATCGATCTGCGCATGACCGGAGCGGCCCAGGTGTTGACCATGGCGCCGGCGGTACCGGGGTATCCGAAGGTGGGGGCCGAGATGGCCGAACTCGGACTCATGACCGATGCCGGTCTGGTGGCCCGTGAAGGGCGGATCGTCGCGGTGGGCCCCAGTGATCGCCTGCTAGGGGAGTACACGCTGGCCGAGGGCGGCGAAGAGGTGGATGCGCGCGGCGGGGTGATCCTGCCGGCTTTCGTCGATCCTCACACGCATGTGCTCTTCGCCGGCACGCGGGAGTGGGAGTTCGAGCAGCGGCTCGAGGGTAAGTCCTACATGGAGATCGCCGCGGCCGGAGGCGGGATCCTCTCGAGTGTTTCGATGTTCCGGGCCGCAAGCGACGAAGCGCTGCTGGCCGAGTCCCTGCGGCGGATGGATCAAATGGCCGCGTTCGGCACGGGCACCGTCGAGATCAAGACCGGGTATGCGCTCGATCCCGAGCAAGAGCAAAGAGCGCTGCGATTGATCGCCGAGTTGAGCCGGCGACACCCGCTGGAGGTCGTGGCCACCTATCTCGGGGCGCACGAGGTGCCCGCCGAGTACCGCCCGCGTACGGATGAGTACGTCGACCTGCTGGTCGAGGAGATGATTCCGGCCGCGGGCCGTCTGGGCATCGCTCGCTTCTGCGATGTGTTTTGCGAGAAGGGTGTCTTCGATGTGGCGCAATCCCGCCGAATCCTCCGGGCGGCGCGCGCGGCCGGCATGACGCCGAAACTGCATGCCGACGAGATCGAGCCGATGGGCGGGGCCGAACTGGCAGCCGAGGTCGGGGCGATTTCGGCCGACCATCTGGGCCGGATCTCGGAGGCCGGCATGGCCGCCCTGGCCGAAGCCGGGACGGTGGCCGTGCTGTTGCCGGGAACGCTATTCTCCTTGAAGACAAGAGAATACGCGCCGGCTCGCAAGCTGATTCGAGCTGGGGTGCCGGTGGCGATCGCCACCGACTGCAACCCGGGCAGCTCGATGACCGAGTCGATGCCCTGGATTATCGCCCTGTCCTGTCTCCAGATGGACATGACCCCGGCTGAAGCCGTCGTGGCCGCCACTTACAACGCCGCGGCCGCGCTGGGACTGGCGGGCGACCGCGGGGCCCTGCTGCCCGGCTACCGGGCCGACGTCCAGATCCTGGATGCGCCCTCCTACGCGCGCCTGCCCTATCACGTCGGCTACCCGGATCTGCGCGACCTGTTCATCGCCGGGCGCAGTGTCGTGCGCACGCAGATGCCGAGGCTTTCCTCAAGCTGACGGTTGAGATGCCCCCCCGCGCGGACGATACACAGAAGTGACACGGCAAAGTTCTGGTCGCATTCGTGTATCCCGGTCAAGGCCGCTCGGGGGTGCAGAGGCTTGCAGAAAAACATCTCGATCAGACGCAATGCCCAGAAGCTCGCCAAAGCAGGGCAGGTCGCCAAGGCGATCCAGACATACCTTCCCATCTTGGAGTCAGATGCGGATCCGTATGACTACCTCTACGTGGGCGATCTGTGCGTCAAGGCCGGCGATCTCGAGGGAGCCGTCGGACACTACCAGTCTGCCATCGCGCACTATCGCAAACTGGGCTTCCATCGCAATGCCATTGCCCTGTGCCGCAAGATTCTGAGGATCGACAGCTCGCGCCACGACGTCCACCGCCTCCTCGGGATGCTCTATGCCGCTGATGATTTGGTCGGCGATGCCCTCGAGTCCTACGCGATCTACTTATCCAGCGCCTCTCCCGAGGAACGCGAGCAGCAGACCTTCCGCGATGGCGTGGCCCATGCATGTGAACTCGCCCCGCGCCGCGCCACGCTGGCCTTGCACCTCAGCCAGGTGCTGATCGGTTTGAACCGCACCGATGACGCCGCCGACGTCCTGCTGCGATCGGCCGAGGTTGCCCACGAATCGGGTGAGCGCGACCTGGCGTCCGAGCTGCTGGCGAAGGCGGCCGAACTCGATCCCGGTGTGACCGAACGGGTGGGGCAGATGCTGGCAACGCGTACCCTCGAGGGCGACGCTGAGGGACCGTCCCCGCACGAGGCTGGTGGTTCGGGGAACTCAACCGGTGATGACACGCGCGAGGAGGTTCTCGCCGAGATCCAGACCACGTTCGATAGCATCGGTGCCGGCGACGCCAATTCCCCGGGCGGACCGGCCGTGCTGGAAGACGCCAATTCCCCGGGCGGACCGGCCGTGTTCGACCTGGACGAGCTTTCCTCCGATCAGAGCCAGACAACCACGGAGGCCGGCCAGCTGGCGGACGGCGGAGCATCCGGAGCGGTGGCGCCGGACGAATCATCCCCGGCGCGGGCGCCGGAGAATGCACCCGAAGCGTTCGCGATCTCCGGCGAGCCCACCGCGTCCTCGTCCGATGCGGAGGACGGATCGTCGCAGAGCGAGGAATCCGACACGGATTCAAAGCCGCATCGGGACACGATGACCTGTTCCGGGGTGAAAGACGGGGAGACCGGTGCGCGGCGATCGATCTCCTTCCGGGAGATCGACCTCGATGCTGACGAGACCCCTGCCGGCCCATCCGCCGAAGCGGGCGCAGCGACCGGGGTCACCGGCGCTGGTCCTGCAGCGGGCCCCGCTGGCACCGGCGATGCCACGGAGTCCACGGATGCTGGCGATTTGGCCGGGTGCGCGGACACCGGCCCAACAGGGGGAGGCAGTGGTGGCGGTGAGGTCCTGGACGAGGATGATTTCGACGCCCCGATGCCGGGCGTGATCGAGATCGACGCGGATGAGGGCTCCCTCGATGCCGGACACCTGGCGGATCCGGCTACTGCGACGCGGCTGGCCATCGAGGCCGAGCAGTACACCGTGGCAGCGAAGCGGGTCGAAGAGTGGATTCGTCTGGAAACCCATTCGCTGGAAGCAGCCGAGAAACTCGTTGAGATCTCCGAGGCTCTTCAGGACAATGCCGGCATTGTGCGCGGTCTGATTCTGTTGGGAGATCTATGCATTCAGGAAGGGGATCTGCCGGCGGCCGTGCCCCGTTTCCGGCGCGCCCTGACGCTCGATCCCGAGAATGAAACGGTGCAGCGGCGCCTGGCGCGATTCGCCGAACTCGGCATGGACGTCGAGACGACGCCGGATGGGGCCGAGGCGAGCGCGCCGGCCGATGTGAGCGCGGCGGCCGAGGCGAGCGCGCCGGCCGATGTGAGCGATCGGGCCGAGACGAGCACGCCGGCCGATGTAAGCAATCCGGGCACGATCGAAGAGGTCCTCTCCTCGAAGGAAGCCTTGGTGGACGTGCGGACGGAGGATAGCGCACCAGCCGACAGCGCTCACCAGGAGTGGATGGAGCTCGGCGCCCTGCTCGAGGAGTTCCAGGAGGGGATCAAGCAGCAGGTCGGTGAAGACGATGCGCAGGCTCATTACGATCTGGGCGTCTCGCACATGGAAATGGAACTCTACGAAGAAGCTCTTGCGGAATTCGAGCAGGCGCTGGCCGGAGAGGATGCTGCGGGCGACTTCACGCGGCGGTTGTACGAACTGCGCGGCACGTGCCTGAGCCGACTCGACCGCCACCGGGAGGCGATTCACGAGTTCCGTCAGGGTCTGGAAGACGGTGAAGGATCCTCCGCCGAGCGCAACGGTCTGCGGTATCTGCTGGCCCGTGAGTACCAGGCGGTGGGAGAGATCGATGCGGCCAAGGAGAGTCTGCGCAGCCTGCTTGAAGAGCAGCCCGAGGATCGGGAGGCGTCAGCGCTCCTTGCCCAAATCGAGGGCCGCGCGGCCTAGCACGGTCCGCACGCTCCCCACGGTCCCCACGGTTCCCACGGTTCCGACGGTTCCGACGGTTCCCACGCTCCCCACGGTCCCCACGGTCCCGACGGTGCGCACGGTGTGCACGGTTCCGACGGTCCGTACCGTCGCCGTGGCGTTGCTGTTGGCCATCGTCGCGGGCCTGCTGGCGGCCGGGGGCGCTTTCGCCGCCGACCCATCCCGGCCTCTCAAGATACCCTCCACCTCGCCGGTGACACCCCCCCCAGCCGACTCGTTGCGCGTTTCCGCAGACTCGCTGACCGTCTCCGCCGACTCGTTGCGCGTTTCCGCAGACTCGCTGACCGTCTCCGCCGACTCGCTGGGAGGGTTGCCGGATTCGCTGGCTGCGATCGCCTTCGGCGACTCGGCTTCCGCGCTCGAGGCCCCGCTGGCCGGCCTCTGGTGGCGCGCCGATTATCGGCTGGCGCGCACGACCGCCGGACCGCCCAGACCCGCTGTCACGCGAGGCGAGCTGACCCGCTCCTCGGCGATGTACTTCTCGGAACTGATCGAGGCCGAGACCCCTCTGGGGCTTTTCGCGGCGGGCAGCCCGGGGGCCTACGATACGCCCTATGCCTGGGGTCCGGGCACCGACCGCTTCTCCTTCTCGCTGGCCGGTCAGGCGGCGGCGGGAGCGGGAGTGCCCGAGGGTCTGTCGCACACGCTATCCCCGTTGCTCTCGGAGGCGGTCTTCATCCTCCATCCAGATCCGGTGTTCGATCCCCTGGGACAGGGTAGCGACGGCACCATCTACGCCAGCCTGCCGGAGTACGTGCCGCAGAGAACGCCCAGCGCATTCCGTCTCACGGAAGGGCCGTCCGGATCCGGCACCGAAGACGTGATCCTGGCCCGTCGCGTGGGTGCGTGGGGCGTGCAGGGCAGCTACGCGCACGCGAATGCCGTGGGCCGCTACCTGTACGATGTGACCAAATTCCAGAACCTCTACCTCGCGGTCGATCGCGCCGAATCCTGGGGCGGCTTGCGGGCGGTTGCCGCAGGACGCCATGGCCAGGTGAACATCGAGAATCATCGCAAGCTTCTGTGGGAAGCCGAGCAGCTGAGCGTGGGCGCGCAATGGTTATCGAGCGCGACCTACGATGCGGAGCTAGTGCTCGAGCGACGGAATGATCTGACCCGCTGGTGGTCGGTCGACGAGAACATCCGGCGGCGGACCACCTCCACGGGCGCGACGCTGATCGGCCGCCGCATCTTCACGGGCGCCGGAGAGGCCCTTGCCTCGATCGGGATCGAGCACACTGAAATGAGCTACGGGCGCCGGAACGTCCGCGAGCAGAACTGGTCACGGACTGGCATGGGACTCGCTATGGGCTGGGTCCATACGACGGGTCCCTGGTCGTACCGGGCCGCCGTTGGATACAGCGACCCCTGGTGGCAGTCCGGACACCTGCGGGCGCATCTGGACGTCGCCTACGCGCCGGTCGCCGCGTGGGGGGGCTTCGCCCGTGCGTGGTCCGGCGGTACGCAGCAGTTCGTGCCGCGGACCGAACCGGACGGGGTGGCCGCGCTCGAACGGGGCCTGTTCTTGCCCGGTGGAGAGGACGCCTCGACGGGCCGGTTGCGACGGGTGACCGAACTCGCCGTGGGCATGCGCCTGCGTGCCGGGCCGCTGCGGCTCGAGACCGGACCCGAGTGGCGGCGCATCGAGAACGGGATCGGATTGCGCGGCGATCAGGCCGCCCGGCTGGTGCCGGCTGACCGGGAATCGCTGCAGAGCAACGAACTCCTGAGCGATGTCGATCTCTGGGCCTGGCAAGCCAGCGGGCGTATCGACCTTCTCTACGGGTTTGCGCTGGAGGGATCGGGCCGGGTCATGCTGGCGCCGCGCGCGTTCGCGGAGCTGCCGGTCTTCCAGCCGGGCGAGCGAGGACAAGTGTCGCTGGTAGCCGAGGGGACCGTCTTCAAGGGCGACCTGCTCTGGCAGAGTGTGGCGACTGTTGTCTACACCGGGTTCCGGACGAGTCCCTATGGAGAGCTGCCCGAGCACGCCCGGCTGGATCTGGAGGGGCGGGGACGAATTCGAGATGCCTCCTTCTTCATGGCGCTCCACAACGCTCTGGGCGATCCGAGCGCGCCGGGCGAGTGGGGCGAGTCGGCAACCTACGATGATGGATGGATGCCCCTTCCCGGACGCGGGTACCGCATGGGCATCGAGTGGCACTTCCTCGACTAGGTGCCCGGCCCACGCCGGGATGGGGCGTGAGGATCTGAACCCATGACCTTTACCGCGGCCGAGCGCCGCCTTCTGGGCGCACTGGTGGTCCTGCTGGCCGGCGGGTACCTGGTGAGCGCCGCCGAGCTGCTCTGGCGTGATCCCGATCCGGTTCCCGCGCTGCCCGACAGCACGGGCGATGGCTCGTTCGCGCCAATCCGGGGGCGGGCGGAATCGGTCTTTCGGGACGGCTTCCTCGACCTGAACCTGGCCGACAGCCTGGATCTGGAAGCGTTGCCGGGGATCGGACCGACGTTGGCCGGGCGAATTTTGGCCCACCGGCGCAGGGTGGGCCGTTTCGGCAGTGTGGCCGAGCTGCGGCAGGTCCGGGGAATCGGGCCCGGACGGCTGAGCGAGCTGGCCGGGCTCGTCACGGTAGCCCCGCCGTGCAGCTTGCACGCGACCGGATTGCGATTCTCGGAATGCATGGCCGATTCGGCCGTACGGCCCTAGATCCTTCTTCGGATCAAAGTATGTAACGATCGGAATATCAAAGCGTTCCGAAGAGTTCCTCACACCATTTCTCCCATCCCCCCCGGTGGCACGCGAGTTGTCTCCCTGAGCGCAGAGGGATACAGGGCGTGGTATCCAACGCAGATCGACCCCCCCGAACGCTGATGTGGTTCGCTTCCCGCCGCTTCCAGGGATGCAGACCGCGCGATCGGGGAGGAGTATGCGGCGGAGAATCTATGAGGAGTCCGAACGGTGACCAAGGCTGATCTGGGCGCACGGCTGCTGGAAGCCGGGCTGGTGGTCGAAAACCACCTCAAGGAAGCCCAGAAGATCGAGAAGTCGCAGGGCGGCGATGTCCTGACGCACCTGGTCAAGATCGGGGCGATCGACCAAGGACAGCTCCTGGGCTTCCTCGGCGATCACTTCGGCACGGCCAGCGTGAATCTCGATGAGACCGAGGTCGACCCCGAGGTCGCCCGCCTGATCCCTTCCGACGTGGCCACGAAGTTCACCCTCCTGCCGTTCCGGCGCCTGGGCCGCCAGCTCATGGTGGCCATGTCGAATCCCGCCAACTTCTTCGCCATCGACGACGTGAAGTTCATCACCAACCTGGAGGTCGAGCCGTTCGTCTCGACCGAAGACCAGATCAAGCGCGCCATCGATCGAGCCTACGACTCGGTCCTCTCGATGGCCGAGGTGATGAAATCGATGGAAGATGACCTCGAGGTCGTCGAGAAGGAGGACGAGAGCGAGAGCGAGGGCGAGACCGATCCGGACGCCGCCGAGCAGGCGCCGGTGGTCAAGTTCGTCAACTCGATGATCGCCCAGGCCGTCAACGAGGGCGCCAGCGACATCCATGTGGAGTGCTACGAGAGGTCTCTGCGGGTCCGATTCCGCATCGACGGCACCCTCTACGAACGCATGACGCCGCCGCTCAAGCTGCGCCGGGCGATTATCTCGCGCTTGAAGATCATGTCCGATCTGGACATCTCCGAGCGTCGCGTGCCCCAGGACGGCCGCATCAAGATCCGCATCGGTAAGAAGATGATCGACCTGCGTGTGTCTACCCTCCCGTGCATCTTCGGCGAGAAGGTCGTGCTCCGGATCCTGGATAAGACCAATCTGCAACTCGACCTCACGCAGGCCGGGTTCCATCCGCAGGCGCTGGAGAACTTCCTGCGGGCGGTCGAAAGCCCTTATGGCATGGTTCTCGTGACCGGCCCGACCGGAAGCGGCAAGACGACCACGCTCTACTCGGTCCTCTCCCGGCTCAACACCCCGGATGTGAACATCATGACGGCCGAGGATCCGGTCGAGTACAACCTCGACGGGATCAATCAGGTTCACGTGCACGATTCGGTGGGATTGAGCTTCGCCGCCGCCCTCAAGTCCTTTCTGCGCCAGGACCCGAACATCGTCATGGTGGGTGAGATCCGCGACATGGAGACCGGATCGATCGCCACCAAAGCCGCGCTCACCGGCCACCTCGTGCTGTCCACGCTGCACACCAACGACGCGCCCAGCACCCTGAACCGCATGATCGACATGGGGATGGAGCCCTTCCTGGTCGCCTCCTCCACGAATCTGATTCTCGCACAGCGGCTGGGCCGCCGGCTGTGCCACAACTGCCGGAAGAAGGCCGACTTCTCGCCGCAACTGCTCGAGCGCCTGCAGATCAAGAACGTCGGCGGCGCCGAGGACGGTGATGAGTTCTACGAGCCGGTGGGCTGCGACCTGTGCCACCAGACCGGCTACAAGGGCCGGACCGGGTTCTACGAGGTCATGCCGATCACCGGCGAGATTCGGGAGATGATCATCCGGGGCGCCGCGACCCCCGAGATCAAGCGGCAGGCCGTCGCTGAAGGGATGCTCACCCTGCGTATGGATGCGCTGCTGAAACTCAAGCAGGGCATCACTTCCGCCGAAGAAGTATTGAAGGAAACCGCATCCGACGAAGAGATCTAGGCCGCCCGGCGCATCGGCCCC